>DASPUU010000187.1:0-19660 GCA_035622755.1 Myxococcaceae bacterium | reverse complement strand
TGGAGATGGTGATGCCCGGGGACAACGTGGCCATCGAGGTGGAGCTGATCACGCCCATCGCCATGGAGAAGGAGCTGCGCTTCGCGGTGCGCGAGGGCGGACGCACGGTGGGCGCCGGCGTCGTCTCGGAAATCGTCGAGTAATTCCAGGTCCTTACCTGCATCGGCCACGGTCGTGGGACAGGGCACCGGGCGGGCGCTCGGGGCCGGCCCGGCCTCGGCCGCGGAAGGGCGCAGCACTGCCCGTCGCCGGCCCGGACGCACCGATCCGGTCTGTTGCGCCTCCCGCACGGGAGTGCTAAGAGCCGCCGCCTTTCGTCGCAGTCGGCAGCAGCTCTGTGACAACCAGGTGGTTCGAGGATGCGCCTCCCCGGGGACGTTTCCGGGGGGTGTCCCTTCCGAGGGAAAACCGTCGAGGACGAACGAAGCATGGCGACTCAGAAAATCCGGATCCGGCTCAAGGCGTACGACTCGAAGCTCCTGGACCAGAGCGCGGGCGAGATCGTCGAGACGGCGCGGCGGACGGGTGCCAAGGTGGCCGGTCCCATCCCGCTTCCGACGCGCATCAACAAGTTCACCGTGCTGCGCAGCCCGCACGTGGACAAGAAGAGCCGCGAGCAGTTCGAGATCCGCACCCACAAGCGGCTGCTCGACATCCTCGAGCCCACCCAGCAGACGCTGGATGCGCTCATGAAGCTCGACCTGTCGGCGGGCGTGGACGTGGAGATCAAGTCCTGAGCGGGGGCTCCCCCGCGGAGATGGACGGAGAACGGCCATGAGGTTCGACGTGGTGGATCAGGCGGGCAAGAAGGTCGGGGACATCGAGCTCTCCGACGCGGTCTTCGGCGCCCAGCCGAACCCGCACCTCTTCTACGAGGCGGCCAAGTTCCAGGCCATCAGCCGCCGCCGCGGGACGGTGGGCGTGAAGAACACCAGCCTGGTGTCCGGCGGCGGCAAGAAGCCCTACAAGCAAAAGGGCACCGGGCGCGCGCGCCAGGGCTCGATCCGCGCCTCGCAGTGGGTGGGTGGCGGCAAGGCGATGGCCCCCAAGGCCCGCGACTACGCCTACCGTCCGCCGCGCAGTGTCCGGCGCGGGGCGATCCGCGCCGCGCTCAGCCTCCGGGCCAAGGAGAAGCAGCTCGTCATCCTCGACAAGTTCGACGCCTCGCCCAAGACCAAGGAGACCCACCGGGTCCTCACCGAAGGGTTGAAGCTCAAGGAGGCCCTGGTCATCGACGCGCGGACCAACACCTCGCTCCACCGCAGCGTGCGGAACCTGGCCCGCTTCGACGTCCTGCCGCCGGAGGGCGTCAACGTCGAGTCGCTGCTCCGGAGGAAGGCGCTGGTCATCACCTCCGCCGCAGCCAAGACCCTGGAGGGCGCGCTGGCATGAACACCTCCGACGTGATCAAGGGTCCGCTGGTGACCGAGAAGCTGGACCGGGCCCGGGAGAAGCTCCGCCAGTACGCCTTCGTCGTGGACCGGCAGGCCACCAAGCACGACGTGCAGCGGGCGGTGGAATCCCTCTTCCGGGTGAGCGTGGAGGGCGTGCGCACCCACATCCTCCGGGGCAAGACGAAGCGGGTCGGCCGGAGCATCGGCCAGCGTCCGAACGTCAAGAAGGCCATCGTCACGCTCAAGGAAGGCGACAAGATCGATCTCTTCGAGGGAGGGGCGACCTGATGGGCATCAAGAAGTTCAAGCCGACCTCGGCCGCTCGCCGCCTGACCACCGTCTCGGACTTCGCCGAGATCACCAAGGATCGGCCGGAGAAGACCCTCACCGAATCGATGCGCCGCTCCGGCGGTCGCAACGTGCACGGGCACATCACCCGGCGCCACCAGGGGGGCGGCCACAAGCGCCGCTACCGGATCATCGACTTCAAGCGCCGCGACAAGGACGGGGTGGCCGCCCAGGTGGCGGCAGTGGAGTACGACCCGAACCGCTCGGCCAACCTGGCCCTCCTCCACTACGCGGACGGGACGAAGCGCTACATCCTCGCTCCGGTCGGGCTTCAGGTCGGGGACGTGCTGCACGCCGGCGCCGAGGCCGACATCCGCCCGGGCAACGCGCTCCCGCTCTCGGCCATCCCGGTGGGCACCACCATCCACAACGTCGAGCTCAAGCCGGGTCGGGGGGGCCAGATGATCCGCTCCGCCGGATCCTCCGGCCAGCTGATGGCCAAGGAGGGCGGCTACGCCCAGGTCCGTTTGCCGTCGGGGGCGGTGCGCAAGGTGCTCCTCGACTGCCGGGCCACCATCGGTCAGCTGGGCAACATCGAGCACGACATCATTCGCATCGGCAAGGCGGGGAAGAGCCGCTGGCTGGGCATCCGCCCCACCGTGCGGGGGCTGGCCATGAACCCCGTCGATCACCCGCACGGAGGGGGCGAGGGCAAGAGCGGGCAGGGCAACCCCCACCCGGTCAGCCCGTGGGGCCAGAAGACCAAGGGTCTGACCACGCGCAAGAACAAGCGCACCGACAAGTTCATCGTCAGTGGCCGCCGCTCCGGCGTGCGGAGCCAGTGAGGACGCGATGGCACGTTCGATCAAGAAGGGCCCGTTCGTCGACACCCACCTCCTGAAGAAGGTGGAGGACCTGATCAAGGGCAACCAGAAGAAGGTGGTGAAGACCTGGTCGCGCCGCTCGACCATCCTTCCCGAGTTCGTCGGCCACACCTTCGCCGTGCACAACGGGCGGAAGTTCATCCCGGTCTTCGTCACCGAGAACATGGTCGGCCACAAGCTGGGCGAGTTCGCCCCCACCCGGACGTTCGTCGGTCACTCGGCGGAGAAGAAGGTCGCCAAGGCCGCCACCGGGACGCCCCCGCCGCCGGCGGCCAAGGCAGGTTGAGGACCATGGAATCGAGGGCTCATCTCAGGGACTTCCGGATGGCGCCGCGCAAGGTGGCGCTGGTGGCGAACCTGGTGCGGGGCAAGCCGGTGGGCTCGGCGCTGAACATCCTGCTCTACACCCGCAAGGCCGCCGCCAAGCCGATGGCCAAGCTCATCCGCAGCGCGGTGGCCAACGCCACCGACCTCTCCAAGGGGGAGGTGGACGTCGATGCGCTCTACGTGAAGGCGATCTCGGTGGATCAGGCGGCCACCGTACGGCGGTACATGCCCCGGGCCATGGGCCGGGCCAGCCGCATCAACAAGAAGAGCAGCCACGTGCACGTGGTGCTCAGCGACGCGCCGCTCCGCTCGAAGCGGAAGTGAGGAGAACAGGGACGTGGGTCAGAAGGTCCATCCAGTCGGGTTTCGCCTCGGGGTCATCAAGACCTGGGACTCGAAGTGGTTCGAGCACAAGAACTACGCCCAGTGGCTGCACGAGGACATCGGCATCCGGGAGTTCGTGAAGAAGTCGCTCGGGCACGCCGGGGTCTCCAAGGTCGAGATCGAGCGCGCCGCGAACAAGGTGAAGGTGAACGTGCACACCGCGCGGCCGGGAATCGTCATCGGCAAGCGGGGCGCCGGCATCGAGACGATCAAGAAGGATCTCCAGCGCTTCACCAAGAACGAGGTGTTCCTGAACATCGTCGAGGTGCGCAAGGCGGAGATCGACGCTCAGCTGGTGGCGGAGAACATCGCCACCCAGCTCGAGCGGCGCATCGCCTTCCGGCGGGCGATGAAGAAGGCCATCCAGACGGCGATGAAGTTCGGCGCCAAGGGCATCCGGGTGGCTTGCGCCGGGCGGCTGGGCGGCTCGGAGATGGCCCGCTACGAGTGGTACCGCGAGGGAAGGGTGCCGCTCCACACCCTGCGGGCGGACATCGACTACGGCTTCGCCGAGGCGAAGACCACCTACGGGAAAATCGGTTGCAAGGTGTGGGTGTGCCGCGGCGAGGTGCTTCCCAGCAAGGGAGCGGGCGCGGCGGTGGCCACCCGCTGACCCCGAGGACGAGGCGAGACGACCATGCTCCAGCCGGCGCGCACCAAGTACCGCAAGATGATGAAGGGCCGGATGCCCGGGAAGGCCTACCGCGGCTCGAACCTGACCTACGGCGACTTCGGCCTGATGTCGCTCCAGCCGGGGTGGATCACCTCGCGGCAGATCGAGGCCGCCCGCATCGCCATGACCCGCCACGTGAAGCGGGGCGGGAAGATCTGGATCCGCATCTTCCCGGACAAGCCGATCACCAAGAAGCCGGCCGAGACCCGGATGGGGACGGGGAAGGGCGGGGTGGAGTACTACGTGGCGGTGGTCAAGCCGGGGCGCATCCTCTACGAGATGGAGGGGATGACCGAGCAGGTGGCCCACGAGGCCCTGAAGCTGGCCCAGGCCAAGCTCCCGGTCCTGACCCGCATCGTGCACCGCGCGGACCTGAGCCTGTAGAGGAGACCCGGGGAGGCCCCGAACGCCATGGCCACTGCCAAGGAACTGCGAGAGCTGACGGTGGAAGACCTCAAGAACCGGGCGGCGGAGCTGCGCGAGCAGCTCTTCCGCGACCGGATGAAGCTGCGGACCGGGACGCTGGAAAGCCCGACCCAGCGCCGGGAGCGCCGGCGGGATCTGGCCCGGGTGCTCACCATCATCCGCCAGAAGCAACCCTAGCGAGAGCATGACCATGGCCGAGCCGAGCACACCGAATGAGACCAGCCGCGGTCGCCCCAAGACCCGGGTGGGCATCGTCACCTCCAACAAGATGCAGAAGACGGTGGTGGTGACGGTCAAGCGCCGGGCGGCGCACCGCCAGTACGGGAAGATCCTCAGCCTCCAGGCCAAGTACAAGGCCCACGCCGAGGACCACGACTATCCGAAGAAGATCGCCCTCCACGAGGGGGATCGCGTGCGCATCGCCGAGACCAAGCCGCTGAGCAAGGACAAGCGCTGGAAGGTGGTCGAGGTCATCGAGCGCAGCAAGACGAGCTAGGGAGCCACCGACATGATCCAGATGACATCGGTGCTCGACGTGGCCGACAACTCCGGCGCGAAGAAGGTGTTCTGCATCAAGGTGCTGGGCGGGTCAAAGCGTCGCTACGCCAGCATCGGCGACGTGATCGTGGTCAGCGTGCGCGAGGCATTGCCCAATTCCAAGGTGAAGAAGGGGGACGTGGCCAAGGCGGTCATCGTGCGCACCAAGCGCGAGGTGGGCCGGCCGGATGGGAGCTTCATCAAGTTCGACGGGAACTCGGCGGTGCTCATCAACAAGGATCTGGAGCCGATCGGGACGCGCATCTTCGGTCCGGTGGCCCGGGAGCTGCGGGCCCGGAAGTTCATGAAGATCATCTCGCTCGCTCCGGAGGTGCTCTGAGGGCGTCATGGAGAAGCTCAAGGTCGGAGACGTGGTGCAGGTGATGGCCGGGGCCGAGCGGAGCCTCAGGGATTTGGCCAAGAAGCGCGGGAAGATCCTGGCCATCGACCGGGAAACAGGCCGGGTGCGGGTGGAGGGCCTGCGGCTGGTGAAGCGCCACCTCCGCAAGGGGCGGGACCGGAACACCCCCGAGGGCGGCATCATCGAGAAGGCGGGCACCATCGCCCGGGCCGCGGTGCAGGTGGTGTGCTCCAAGTGCGATCGGCCGGTCCGGGTGGGGATCCGGCTCGAGGGCGAGAAGAAGGTCCGTTACTGCAAGGCCTGCGAGGCGAGGATTGACGCCTGAGGTCCACCTGAGGCAAGACCCCCGCCCCCTCCCCAAGGGGACCTGAGCGGCGGCCCGCAGGCCCCGGGGACGCCGCAGCAGAGGAAGACGATGGCAGAGGCGAAGGACGACAAGGCGAAGGAAGCCAGGGCCAAGAAGGCGGCCGGGAAGCGGCGCGGCCGCGACGAGGCCAAGCGCGCCGGCTTCGAGGCGAACATCGAGGAGGGCCTGGAGGCTCGGCCGGCCCGGCTCAAGGTCCGCTTTCGCCGGGAGGGGGTCCCCTCCCTGATGAAGGAGCTGGGCTTCAAGAACCCGAACCAGGTTCCGCGCCTGGAGAAGATCGTCATCAACATGGGCCTCGGGGAGGCCCTGGCGAACAACAAGATCCTCGAGTCGGCGGTGGACCAGCTGGGGGCGATCACCGGTCAGAAGCCGGTGGTCACCCGGGCGCGCAAGTCGATCGCCAACTTCAAGCTGCGCGAGGGCCAAGCCATCGGCGCGGCGGTCACCCTGCGCAGCGACCGGATGTACGAGTTCATGGACCGCCTGGTGAACGTGGCCCTTCCCCGGGTGCGCGATTTCAAGGGCGTGTCGAGCAAGGCCTTCGACGGCAAGGGGAACTACACCCTGGGAGTGCGCGAGCAGATCATCTTCCCGGAGATCAACTACGACCAGATCGAGAAGGTGAAGGGGCTGAACATCACCTTCGTCACCACCGCCCGGAACGACGAACAGGGGCTGGCGCTCCTGCGCCACTTCGGGATGCCCTTCCGGCAGTAGCCGCCCCTTCGAGGATCACCGCCCATGGCCAAGCTCTCCAAGATCGCCCAGTCCAAGCGCAAGCCGAGGTTTCCGGTGCGCGCCTACAACCGCTGCCCGCTGTGCGGACGGCCGCGCGCCTTCCTGAGAAAGTTCAAGATGTGCCGGATCTGCCTCCGCAACCGCGCCCTGGCCGGCGAGGTGACGGGGCTGATCAAGAGCTCCTGGTGACAACCCGAGGACCCGACGAGCGTCGAGAGAACCCATCATGCCGGTGAACGATCCCGTGGGAGACATGCTGACCCGCATCCGCAACGCCTCGCGGGCGCGGCACGACAAGGTGGTCATCCCCGCCTCCAAGCTCAAGATGCAGATCGCCCAGGTGCTCAAGTCCGAGGGATTCATCGCGGACTTCGTCGAGCACCGGAGCGGGCCGCAGGGCGAGATCACCGTCCTGCTCAAGTACGGCAAGGATCGGAGCCCGGGGATCACCGGCATCCGCCGGGTGAGCCGGCCCGGCCTGCGCCGCTACGTTCCGGTTCGCGACATCCCCAAGGTCCTGGGGGGGCTGGGGACCTCCATCCTCTCCACCTCCAAGGGCATCCTCGCCGACGGGGAGGCGCGCAGGCAGAACGTCGGCGGCGAGCTGATCTGCACGGTGTACTGACATGAGCCGCATCGGGAAGCTGCCCATCAAGCTGGACAACAAGGTCAAGGCCGCCCTGACCGGCCGGTCCGTCCACTTCGAGGGCCCGAGGGGCAAGATGGACGTGGTGCTTCCCCCGGGCGTCACCGTGCAGGTCAAGGAAGGCCAGGTGCTCGTCGCCCGGCCCGACGACAGCCGCGAGGCGCGGAGCCTCCACGGGCTGGCCCGATCCATCCTCTCCAACGCCGCCCGCGGGGTGGCCAGCGGCTGGGAGCGCAAGCTCGACATCCGTGGCGTGGGCTTCCGGGCCGAGGTCAAGGGGCGCCAGGTCCACCTGGCGCTCGGCTACAGCCATCCGGTGATCTTCGACCTCCCCGAGGGGATCACCGCCGAGGTGGACAAGGTGGCCCGCACCGAGGACAGCCTCCCCACCATCGGGCTCACGCTGCGAGGCGTGGATCGCGAGACCCTCGGGGAGACGGCGGTGCGCATCCGGGCGCTCCGGCCCCCCGAGCCCTACAAGGGCAAGGGCATCAAGTACGTGGAGGAGCGCATCCGCCGCAAGGAAGGCAAGACCGGGACGACGTAGGAAGCCCTGGAGACACTGGACGATGTCGAAGCTCGATCCACGCCTGAAGAGGAAGCAGCGCATCCGGCGCAAGCTCGCCGGCACCGCCGATCGCCCGCGGCTCACCGTCTACAAGAGCCTGCGGCACATCTATGCCCAGGTGGTGGACGACCAGAGCGGGCGGACGCTGGCCTTCGCCTGCTCGCTGAGCAAGGAGCTCAAGGGGCAGGCCGCCGGCGACAAGAAGGCGGACGCCACCCGGGTGGGCAAGCTCATCGCCGAAAAGGCCAGGGCGGCCAAGGTGGAGCAGGTGGTCTTCGACCGCAACGGTTTCCCCTACCACGGGCGCGTGGCGGCGGTGGCCGAGGCGGCCCGCGAAGCGGGATTGAAGTTCTAGGCACGGAAAGCGAGTCAGGCATCTTGGCGACACCGATCAATCCGAACGACCTCGACCTCAGCGACCGGGTGGTGAACATCAACCGGGTGGCCAAGGTGGTGAAGGGCGGGCGCCGCTTCTCCTTCGCCGCGCTGGTGGTGGTCGGCGACGGCAACGGCCACGTCGGGGTGGGCCTGGGGAAGGCCAACGAGGTCCCCGAGGCCATCCGCAAGGGCGGGGAGAACGCGAAGAAGAACATCTTCCAGGTTCCGCTCCAGGGTCACACCATCCCGCACGAGGTGATCGGCCACTTCGGGGCCGGCCAGGTGCTGCTCAAGCCGGCCGCCGAGGGAACCGGGGTCATCGCCGGCGGGTCGGTGCGGGCGGTGCTCGAGGCGGCCGGGATCCGGAACATCCTCACCAAGAGCCAGGGGTCCCGCAATCCGCACAATGTGCTCAAGGCGACGGTGAACGGGCTGAAGCAGCTCCGATCCAGGGACCAGGTGAGCCAGCTGCGCGGCCGGGACCTGGACACCGGCCAGCCCCGCGCCTAGAGCCTCACGAGGGAACGATGGGCTACCGAGTCAAGCTGATCAGGAGCATCGCCGGCGCCTCCCAGGTGCAGCGTCGCACCGTCGCCGGCCTGGGTCTCAGCAAGCTGGGAGAGGAGCGGCTCCTCCGCGACTCGCCCGCCACCCGGGGGATGGTGTTCCGGGTGCGCCACCTGGTGTCCGGCCAGCCGGTGGCCGCCGAGCCCAAGCCGCCGGTGCGCCGGAAGCCGCGCCGGGTGCGCGCCCGCGAAGCGGCCCGCCGCCGGCGCGCCGGGAGGAAGGGAACCTGACATGTCCACGCTGAACAGCCTCGAGCGGCCCCGCCGCAGCTGGCATCGGAAGAAGCGCGTCGGCCGGGGCCAGGGGTCCGGCCTGGGCAAGACCGCCGGGCGCGGCGGCAAGGGCCAGAAGGCGCGCACCGGCAACATGCGCTTCGAGGGCTTCGAGGGCGGCCAGAGCCCGCTCCAGCGGAGGCTGCCCAAGTTCGGCTTCCTCGCCCCCAACCGGAAGCGCTTCGCGGTGGTCAAGCTGGCGGACCTGGGGCGATTCCCGGCCGGAGCCACCGTGGACGAGGCCGCCCTGCGCTCCGCTGGGCTGGTCAAGGGACGCTGGGACGGGGTGAAGCTGCTGGCCACCGGCGCGCTGGCGGCCAGGCTGGTGGTGCGCGTGCACCGGGCATCGGCCGGCGCCCGGCAGGCGGTGGAGAAGGCGGGGGGGAGCCTGGAGCTCGTCCCCCTCGTGGCCCATGCTCCGGAGGCCGCTCCGCGCGCCCATTCCGGCAAGGGCGCCGGTTCAGGCTAAGCTTCGGCCCAGCCGCCCATGCTCACCGCCATCGCCAACGTCTTCCGGGTCGCCGAGCTCCGCGCGCGGCTGGCCTACACGCTGCTCCTCCTCGCCGTCTACCGGCTCGGAGTGTTCATCAACACGCCGGGCGTCGACCGGGCGGCGATGAACGCCTACATGGAGCAGCAGCGGCAGCGGGGTGGCCTGGTCAGCCTGTTCAACCTCTTCTCCGGCGGCGCGCTCGACCAGATGTCCATCTTCGGGCTGGGCATCATGCCCTACGTCTCCTCGTCGATCATCATGCAGCTCCTGGCGGTGGTGGTGCCGTCGCTGGAGCGGCTGCAGAAGGAGGGTGCGGCCGGGCGGCAGAAGCTCAACCAGTACACCCGCTACGGGAGCATCCTGCTCTCGGTCATCCAGGGCATCGGCATCGCCCGCTGGCTGGCCAGCCTGGGCCGTACGCCGACCACCATCCGCGGCGTCCAGGTGGAGATCGACCAGATCGTCGTCCCCAGCGACAGCGTCTGGTTCACCTTCATGACGGTGATCACCCTCACCGCCGGGACGGCCTTCATCATGTGGCTCGGGGAGCGCATCACCGAGCGCGGCATCGGGAACGGCATCTCGCTCATCATCTTCGCCGGCATCGTGGCCCGCATTCCGTCCGCCGGCTCCCGGCTGTGGGAGGTGGTCCGCGGGGACAAGGCCTGGCTGGTGCCGGTGGTCATGGGGGTGATGCTCCTGGTGGTGGCCATCGTGGTCTACATCGAGCGCGGCATGCGGCGGATCCCGGTTCAGTACGCCAAGCGCATGGCCGGGCGGCAGATGTTCGCCGGTCAGGCGACCTACTTCCCGATGAAGGTGAACACCGCCGGGGTCATCCCGCCCATCTTCGCCGGCGCGCTGCTCTCCTTCCCGGCGACGCTGGGCAACTGGATTCCCTTCCTGGCCGGCGTCCAGCGGGCCATCGAATCCAACGTCTGGCTGTACGACGGCCTCTTCGTCCTGCTCATCGTCTTCTTCTCCTACTTCTACACCACGCTCACCTTCCGCTCGGACGACGTGGCGGACAACATCAAGAAGCAGGGCGGGTACATCCCCGGCATCCGGCCAGGGCGGCAGACGGCGGACTACATCCGGGGAGTCCTCGACCGGATTACGTTTGGGGGTGCCATCTACCTGGCGGTGATCTGCGTCATCCCCTCGGTGCTCTCCAGCCAGGAGGCGCTCGGCGTCCCGTTCCAGTTCGGCGGCACCGCGCTGCTCATCGTCGTCGGCGTGGCGCTGGACACCGTCCAGCAGATCGAGGGGCACCTCATCAGCCGGAACTACGAGGGCTTCGCCGGTCCCCGCGGCCCCCGGATCCGCGGGAGGGTGCGGCTCGCCGCCTGAGCCGCCCGGGGGCGACGGGCCGAGGGCGGGGGGAGCCGGGGCGACGGAAGACTGACGATGGACCTCATCTTGTTCGGACCGCCCGGCGCGGGGAAGGGGACGCAGGCGCAGCGGCTCTTGGCCACCTACGGCACGCCGCAGATCTCGACCGGGGACATCCTGCGCCAGGCGGTGAAGGAGGGCACGCGGCTCGGAGACCAGGCCCGGCCGCTGATGGAGGCCGGCCAGCTGGTGCCCGACTCCCTGGTCATCGGCATCGTCGAGGAGCGCCTCCGCAGGCCCGACTGCCGCCCCGGCTTCGTGCTCGACGGGTTTCCCCGCACCGTGGCCCAGGCCCGGGCCCTGGAGACGATGCTCGGGTCGCTCGGGCGGCGCATCGACCGGGTGCTGTCGCTGGAGGTGCCCCTGGAGGTCGTGGTGCGCCGGCTCAGCGGACGGCGGAGCTGCCCGGCGGACGGACGCGTGTACCACCTGACCGAGGCGCCGCCGCGCAACCCGGGACGGTGTGACGCGTGCGGCACGGCGCTGGTGCAGCGGCCGGACGACGCCGAGGAGGTGGTCCGGGCGCGCCAGACCACCTACCGGCGAGACACCGAGCCGGTGAAGGCCTTCTACGCGGCCCAGGGGCTGCTCCGCGAGGTGGATGGCCAGGGCTCGCCGGACGAGGTCTTCGAGCGCCTCCGGGCGGTCCTCGGTTAAGAAGCGCCGTCATGCCGGTGGAGCTGAAGAGCCGTGAGGAGATCGCCCACATGCGGGAGGCGGGCCGCATCGTGGCCGAGATCCTCGACGAGCTGGAGCGGGCGGTCGCCCCCGGGGTATCCACCTGGGAGCTCGACCAGCTCGCCGAGCGCCTCATCCACGAGAAGGGAGCCCGGCCAGCCTTCAAGGGGTACCGGGGGTTCCCGTCCTGCCTCTGCACCTCCATCAATCACGAGGTGGTGCACGGCATCCCCTCCCGCAAGCGGAAGGTGGCGGCCGGGGATCTCCTCAAGCTCGACTTCGGGGTCGTCTACCGCGGCTACTTCGGCGACTCGGCCCGGACCGTCCCGGTGGGCAGGGTGACCGACGAGGCGGAGGCCCTGAGCCGGGCCACCCGGGAGTCGCTCGAGGCCGGGATCCGGGCGGCGGTGGCCGGCAACCACGTGGGGGACATCGGCCACGCCGTGCAGGCCCACGTCGAGGCCCGGGGGTACTCGGTGGTCAAGGACTTCGTCGGCCACGGCATCGGCCGGAAGCTGCACGAGGAGCCCCAGATCCCGAACTACGGAGCCCCGGGGACGCTGGCCAAGCTCCGGCCGGGGATGGTCCTGGCCATCGAGCCGATGGTCAACGCCGGGACCTGGGAAGTGGAGACCCTGGACGACGACTGGACGGCGGTCACCCTGGACGGAAGGCTCTCCAGCCACTGGGAGCACACCGTCCTGGTCACCGAGGACGGGCCGGAGGTGCTCACCCGGCCCCCCGACGTTGCACGACGGGCGTTTCAACGTTAGAAGAACTTGCCCGGCGGCCGCCCAGGGTGGTATGCCGCCGCGCTTCCTCGAGAAACGACGGGGTCCTCCCTTCATCGAGGGTGGGCCCCTTTTTTGAAGGAGTTGTTTTGCCGAAGGACGATGCCATCGAGGTGGAGGGAACGGTGATCGAGCCGCTTCCCAACGCCATGTTCCGGGTGGCCCTGGACAACGGGGGCCACAAGGTGCTCGCGCACATCTCGGGGAAGATGCGCATGCACTTCATCCGGATCCTCCCCGGGGACAAGGTCAAGGTGGAGCTCTCGCCCTACGACCTGACCCGGGGTCGCATCACCTACCGGGCGAAGTAGGCCCCCGGGCGGCAGGTGGCCGCCGGCGACTCTCCGCAGCAAGGATTCAGCAGGAGCAGGGATGAAGGTCCGCGCATCGGTGAAGAAGGTCTGCGACAAGTGCAAGGTGATCCGCCGGCGGGGCGTGGTGCGGGTGATCTGCGCCGCCAACCCCCGGCACAAGCAGCGACAGGGCTAGCTCGGCCCGGACGACCTCAGGAGACACTGGGAAAGACATGGCCCGCATCGCCGGCATCGACCTTCCCCCGCAGAAGCGGGTGGTCATCTCGCTCCAGTACATCTACGGCATCGGCAACAAGAGCGCGCACGACATCTGTGCCCGCGCCGGGGTGGACCTGGCCACCAGGACCAAGGACCTCTCCGAGGAGCAGACGCGCGCCATCCGGGAGATCATCGAGTCCAACTACAAGGTCGAGGGCGACCTGCGCCGCGAAGTGACGATGAACATCAAGCGGCTCATGGACCTCGGCTGCTTCCGCGGGCTGCGTCACCGGAAGGGGCTTCCCGTCCGCGGCCAGAGAACCCACACCAATGCCCGGACCCGCAAGGGCCCGAAGCGCGGCATCGTGCGCGCGCGCGCCACCGTTCCCACCACCACCCGCTCCTGACGCCGCCCGGAAGGACCTCCCATCTCCATGCCCGACGAAGCGACACCGCCCGCCGCTCCCCCCGCCGGAGCCGAGACCGCCGAGGCCGAGGCCCCTCGCAAGAAGCGCAAGAGCAAGAAGAACATCCTCAACGGCGTGGTCCACATCCAGTCCACGTTCAACAACACGATCATCACCATCACCGACGTGTCCGGGAACGTGGTCGCCTGGTCCTCGGCCGGGGCGCGCGGCTTCAAGGGCAGCCGGAAGTCGACGCCCTTCGCCGCCCAGGTGGCGGCGGGCGACGCCGCCGCCAAGGCCATGGAGCACGGCCTGAAGAACGTCACGGTGATGGTCAAGGGACCGGGTGCAGGCCGGGAATCGGCGCTCCGGGCGCTCGCCTCGGCGGGGTTGAAGATCTCCCTCATCCGGGACGTGACCCCCATCCCCCACAACGGATGCCGCCAGCCCAAGCGGCGGCGCGTCTAAGCCCGAGCGAGGAGAGCCCATTGGCCCGTTACACCGCCAGCGCCTGTCGCATCTGCCGTCGCGAGAACCTCAAGATGTACCTCAAGGGGGACCGCTGCTACACGGACAAGTGCGCCATCGAACGCCGGCCCTATCCCCCCGGTCAGCACGGCCAGGGACGGGTGAAGTTCTCCGGCTACGGCGTGCAGCTCCGCGAGAAGCAGAAGGTCAAGCGGATGTATGGCCTGCTCGAGTCCCAGTTCCGGGGGACCTTCGCCCGCGCCGCGCGCGCCAAGGGGAAGACGGGCGAGACGCTGCTCCAGCTGCTCGAGCTGCGCCTGGACAACGTGGTCTTCCGGATGGGCTTCGCCGACACCCGCGCCGAAGCGCGCCAGCTGGTGCGGCACGGCCATTTCCGGATCAACGGCCGGCGGGTGAACATCCCCTCGTTCGAGGTCAAGCCGGGGAGCACGGTGGAGGTGGCGGAGAAGAGCCGCAAGATGCTGCGCATCGCCGAGGCGCTGGAGACGGTGGAGCGACGCGGCGTTCCGCAGTGGATCGAGCTGGACAAGAAGGGAATGCGGGGCACGGTCAAGGCGGTCCCGAACCGCGAGGATCTGACCATGCCCATCCAGGAGCAGCTCATCGTCGAGTTGTATTCGAAGTAGTGGTCGTCACATGAAGTCGTTGCCCGGCCGTCCTCCCGCCATTCGGGCGGGGAAGTGGGTGGCGTCCGGAGCGGAGGTCATCCAACGTGGCAGAGGCATTCACGGCGAAGCACTGGCGCGACCTGATCAAGCCCCGGCGGCTGGAGGTCGACCAGGAGACTCTCACCCCGACCTACGGAAAGTTCGTCGCCGAGCCGCTCGAACGCGGCTTCGGAACGACGCTGGGGAACTCGCTCCGGCGGGTGCTCCTCAGCTCGCTCCAGGGCGCGGCCATCACCTCGGTGAAGATCGACGGGGTCGATCACGAGTTCACCACCGTCCCCGAGGTGGCCGAGGACGTCACCGACATCGTCCTCAACCTCAAGGAGGTCCTGCTCCGGATGCACACCAACGAGCAGAAGACGCTCCGCATCGAGGCCGAGGGCCCGAAGGAGGTCAAGGCGGGGGACATCATCGCCGACGACCAGGTGGAGATCCTCAACCCCGGCCACCACCTCTGCACCCTCTCCGAGGGAGGCACGCTGCGGATGGAGATGACCGCCCGCCGCGGGCGGGGCTACGTCCCGGCGAGCAGCAACAAGAACCCCGGGGACCCGATCGGGACCATCCCCGTCGATGCGCTCTTCTCGCCCATCCGCAAGGTCAACTACCAGGTGACCAACGCCCGCGTCGGCCAGGTGACCGACTACGACCGGCTCAGCCTCGAGGTGTGGACCGACGGCTCGGTCACGCCCCAGGACGCGCTCGCCTACGCGGCCAAGATCGTCAAGGAGCAGCTTGCCGTCTTCATCAGTTTCGACGAGACCGAGGAGCCGGCCCCGCTCGAGGCACCCAAGGAGGAGGCCAAGCTCAACGAGAACCTCTTCCGGAGCGTCGACGAGCTCGAGCTGAGCGTGCGGTCGGCCAACTGCTTGCAGCAGGCGAACATCAAGACCATCGGTGACCTGGTCCAGCGCAGCGAGGCCGAGATGCTCAAGACCAAGAACTTCGGTCGGAAATCCCTCAAGGAGATCAAGGAGATCCTCGCCGAGATGGGGCTTTCCCTGGGGATGAAGCTGGAGAGCTGGCCGGTCAAGCCGGGGACGCCTGGCCCGGCCCCGACCAGCACGCCCGAGACGAGGATCTAGGCAGCGCCAGAGCGGGCGGGCCCCCTCCGCCCAGGGAGCGAACGAGCGATGCGTCACCGCGTCGGACACAGGAAGCTGCAGAAGACGACCAGCCACCGACTGGCGATGCTGGACAACATGGTCACCTCGCTGCTCGAGCACGAGGCCATCCGGACCACGGTGCCTCGCGCCAAGGAGGCCCGCCGCCTGGCCGAGCGGGTGATCACCCTGGGCAAGCGGGGCGGGCTTCCCAACGTCCGCCTGGCCGAGCGGCGGATCCGCAGCCGCTCGGTGCTCCACAAGGTGTTCGGCGAGCTGAAGGATCGCTACGCCGAGCGCGCCGGCGGGTACACCCGAATCGTCCGGCTCGGCTTCCGTCCCGGCGACGCCGCCCAGATGGCACTGCTCGAGCTGGTGGACCGGCCGGATCGCGCCCCGGAGGCCAAGGCCGAGCCGCCCCCGGAGGGGAAGAAGGGCCGGGCCGCGGCCAAGGACAAGCCGGCGGCCGACTCCCGCGCCGAGCCCACGCCCGCCAAGGCCAAGGGCGGGGCCGGGCGCGGGAGGCGAAAGAAGGAGGAGTAGGGCCCCCGGGGGTCAGCGCAGGGTCCCGGCCTCGAGCAGGACGGCCGACCCCTTCCGCGTGCGGAGCTCCACGTCGGTGAAGCGGAGGTCGCTCGGGGCGAGCTTGCCGTTGTCGCCCATCAGCTGCTTCGGGGTCACGGTGACGAAGGCGTGCGGCTCGACGTGGGAGATGGCCGCCCGAAACCGGCCGTTGACGATGATCATCACCTCCTGCCAGGCGGCGTCGCTCTCGTTGTGGAGGACCAGCGCCGGGTGTTCGGTCTCCTCGCCGACCACCAGGCGGGCGCCCAGGCTCGTGTCGCGGTGCACCGACGGACCGGGACAGGCGACGCCGATGCCGAGCACGCTGAGCACCCCCCAGGCGGCGAGGATGATCGCCTTGTACTTGAAGTAGCGGTCGGCGTTCCGGAAGTCCTCCCAGGTCTCGCGGAGGATGGCCGCCACGTTGAGGGCCGTGCTCGCGGCCCCGGAGCGGAGGCGAGCCGGCAGCGGCTCACCGTCGGCGTCGAGCCCCACCGTGCCCGAGCGCGCCGCGGTGACCACGCGGCCGTGGAGGTATGCCTCGCGGCGGGCCTTGATCGACGGTGGGGGTTGGGGCATCGAGCGCCTCAGGAGGGTAGAGCATCCCCGCCGAGGCCTCCGAGGTCCAGGTTTGCGCGGACGATGGTCTCGCGGACCAGCCGCGCCAGGCCGGCCCGATCCTCCGGCTCGAAGCGCGCCACCTCCACCGGGGCCCCGATGCGGACCCGGACCACCCCCGGGGTGATGCGCCAGCTGCGGCGGGGCATCACCCGCGCCGACCCCTCGATGGTCACCGGCACCACCGGAACGCTGGCCTTGAGGGCGAGGCCGAACGGTCCGTGCTTGAAGGGCAGGATGCGCCCATCGCGGGATCGCGTCCCCTCGGGGAAGGCGATGAGGCTCACCCGCCGCCGCAGGATCCGGCGCGCCGCTCGGTCGAGCGAGGCAATGGCGCGCTGGCGATTCCCGCGGTCGACGATGACGTGGCCGGCGAGCTGCAGGTACCAGCCCACCAGCGGCACCCAGCGCAGCTGCTCCTTGGCCACGAAGCGCAGGTCGACCGGGAGGGCGACGAAGAGCACCGGGATGTCCAGCGTCGACTGGTGGTTGCTGGCGTAGATGGCCGGCCGGCTGGCATCCACGTGCGCCCGGCCCTCGACCTCGACCCGCGCCCCGGCGACGCGGAGGAGCAGGGGAGCCCACAGGCGCCGGGCGATGGCGATCGACGCGCCGGCGTCGAGGGTGAGGAGCATGGCCAGGCAGGCGACGGGGAGGAGCACCGCCGTCCAGACCACCACGCTGAGCACGCAGAGGAGGTTCCTGAGCATCGCCCTGGCCGGGGTAGCCTTGCCGGACGGCGCGCGGGTCCCCGGGCTGGCCCGCGCGGGCGCTCCTGGTGTAGCAGGAACCACCGCCCGGGCAAGGGGCCAGTGGGCGGAGGCGTGGCGTGCGCGAGGTCATGATTTGAGGGAGGTCTACATCGTCGCCACCGAGCAGACCGAGGCCCTGGCACCGGCCGTGCTCGCCGAGGCCTTCGCCGCCGAGGAGGCGACGCTCGAGGTGGCCGAGGACGGCAACGCCTTCCAGCTTCGCTCCGCCGGCTCCACGGTCAGCGTCCAGTTCGAGGCCCTGGAGGCGGCCATCGGCTCGACGCCCGAGCTCCTCACCGGGAGCGAGGACGCTCATTCTCTGTTCCGCCGTGCGCGAGGCTTCTACCGGATCGCCTTCGAGCCCGCCGTCCCCGGGCCGGCGGCGGCGGTGTTCGAGGCGCTGTGGTGTGCGCGGGCCCTCCTCGAGCGGATCCCCGGCGTCCTCCTCGACGTCACCGCCTTCAAGCTCCACGAGGCGGACGACGTGGCAGAGATCACCGAGCTGGACTTCGACATCCGCGACCACGTCAACCTCCATGCCGTCGAGGTCGCCGCCGGGGAGGCGCCCTACTGGGTCCACTCGCACGGGATGGAGAAGTTCGGCAGCCGGGAGCTGGAGGTCTTCCGGCTGGCGGAGGAGGACCTGCGCGCCGCCGAGTCCTTCGTGCACGAGCTGTGCTCCGATCTTGCCTGGGGGGAGGGCCCACGCGTCCGCGAGCGCGTGGAGACCAGCAACGGGGAGGCGTTCATGCTCGCTCCCTCCGAGGAGGCGCGGCTGAGCCTGATCGCCCTCCCGGTGGACACCTTCGAGGGGCACGAGACGCCGGCCTTGACCATCGTCTCCGCCGACGGGCGCCACACCCTGGCCGAGCTGCTCCGTCCCTACCGGGCCCGGTTCGAGCAGGAGGCGCCGGAGCGGACCGAGGCCCTCCAGAACCAGGCCCGGGCACTCCTCCCCGCTTTCAAGGCACGCTTCCACCGGCGCGGGCTGATGGAGCCCATCACCTTCCTCGTCCGAGCGCCCTTCGAGGTCCATCCGGACGGGGAGGCGGAGACGGTGAAGGAGGACCTCTGGCTCGAGGTCCTCACCTGGGAAGAGGCGGCCCTGGTGGGAAAGCTGGTGGACGGTGCGGTCCACACCACGGAGTGGCGCAAGGGGGCGGCGGTGGAAGTGGACGATGCGCAGATCAACGCGGTGGCGGTGGGACGTGACGGGCGGGCCCTGGACGACGAGGAGATGCGCGGCTTCCTCCTCGCCGAGCGGCCGATCTGAGGGAGGTCGAGGTCTGGACGTCCTGCTCTCGCCGGAGGTGGCGGCCGCCCGGGCGGCCCGGGCGCCGGTGGTGGTGCTCGAGTCGAGCGTCCTGGCCCAGGGCCTTCCGTTTCCGGAGAGCCTCGAGGCGGCCCGCGCCTGCGAAGCGGCCGTCCGGCGCGCGGGGGCGACCCCGGCGGTGGTGGCGGTGCTCAACGGCAGGGTGCGCTGCGGCCTCTCCCCCGCCGAGGTGGAGGCGCTGGCGCGCGGCGACGATCGGCCCGGCAAGGTGGGCGCGCGGGACCTGGCGGCGGCGGTGGTCGGCGCCGTGAGCGGTGGGACCACCGTCTCCGCCACGTCGGCCGTGGCCGGGGCCCTCGGTCTCCCGGTGTTCGCCACCGGGGGCATCGGCGGCGTGCACCGAGGCGGCTCGGGTGACGTGAGCGAGGATCTCCACGCCCTGGCCCGCTACGCCGGCATGGTCGTGTGCGCCGGGGCCAAGAGCGTCCTCGACCTTCCGCGGACGCTGGAGGCGCTCGAGTCGCTCGGCATTTCGGTGGTCGGGTTCCGGACGTCGACGTTCCCGGCGTTCTACGCGGCCAGCTCGGGCCTGCCGCTCCGGCACCGGGCGGAGGACGTGGGGGCGGCCGCGGAGCTCCTCGCCGTCCACCGCGACCGGCTCGGCCGGCCGGGAGCCGTCCTGCTCTGTGTGCCGCCGCCGGCGGCGGTGGCGCTCGAGCCGGCGGAGCTGGAGCGGGCGCTCCAGCTGGCCGAGGCCGAGGCCGCCCGCCAGGGAATCAACGGTGCGGCGGTGACGCCGTTTCTCCTCGGCGAGATCGGGCGGGTGACCGGCGGGAGGACGCTGCGGGCAAACCTGGCGCTGCTCGAGCAGAACGCGCGGGTGGCCGCGGAGGTGGCGGTCGCCTACGCGGCCCAGCCCGCCCCGGAGGCGCGTTGATCCAGCTCCTCGAATTCGATCCCGAGCTGGTGGTGCATTGCGATCGCTCGTGAAATGGGCCGCCCTCCGCCGGCCGGGGAACGCGACGGCCCTGGGGGACCCTGCCGAGAGACGGACAACAACGTCTCGCCCGGCGATACGGACTTGTTTCGGCCCCGGTCGACGCCCGCGGC
>DASPUU010000186.1:0-4179 GCA_035622755.1 Myxococcaceae bacterium | reverse complement strand
GCTGCGCAACGCCGTGGAGCGAGCGCTCATCGTCTGGCCGGCCCAGCGCATCGAGCCGGGCGCGCTGCCCGAGCGCATCTCCGCCGCCGGCGGGCGGGCCGTCGCCCTCGGCGGAGAGCACACGCTGGAGGCCATCGAGCGCGAGCACACCCTGCGGGTGCTGGCCTCGAGTCCCACGCTGGAGGAGGCGGCGCGCGTCCTCGGCATCGACGCCTCCACCCTCTGGCGTCGCCGGAAGAAGTACGAGCAGGGCTAGGGCGCTCAGGCCGGCGGAGGAACCGGAGGGCGGGCTGGCACGGTGAGCCAGAAGAGGCTCCCCGCCCCGGGCGCGCTCTCGACCCCCACCGTCCCGCCGTGCGCCTCGGCCACGTCCTTGACGATGGACAGGCCGAAGCCGGCGTTCCCCCCCTTGGCGCCGGGCACCTGGAAGAACCGGTCGAAGACCCGGGGCAGGTGCTCCTGGGCGATGCCCTCGCCCGTGTCGCGCACGCTGAAGCGCACGCTTCCGTCCGACGGAGCCGCCACCAGGGACACCGAGCCTCCGCGGGGGGTGTGGCGAATGGCGTTGGAGAGGAGGTTCTGCAGCGCCAGCGCCAGGCGCTCCCGGTCGGCCACCAGCGACTCGCCGCCCGGCTCCACGTGCGACTCGAGCGTGACCCCGGCGTCGGCGGCCGTGGTCCGGAGCCCGGCCTGGGCCTGGTCCAATAGCGCCGGCGTGTCGACCGCCTCCTGGCGCAGCTCGAGCAACCCGGCGCGGATGCGGGCCAGATCGAGCAGGTCGTCGACGATGCGCTGCAGGCGCTCGCAGTCGTCGCGCGCCGCGTGGAGCAGGTCCAGCTGCCGCTCGTTCAGCGGCCCCACCGACCCCTCCAGACAGAGGTGAATCGCCATCCGGAGGCTGGTGAGCGGGGTGCGGAACTCGTGGGCCACCGTGGCCACCAGGTCGTTCTTGAGCTCGTCGAAGCGCCTCAGGCGGGTCACGTCTTGGAGGACGACGGTGGCGCCGATCAGCCCGCCGCCCTCGTCCTCCACCGGCGAGGCGCGGGGCAGGAGCGCCCGTCCTCCGTCCGGAGAGGCGACGAGCACCGCCTCCTCGAAGCCCCGCGGCACGTACGGACCCTGGCCGGAGAGCACGTGGCCCCGCACCCGGTCCACCAGGGTGCGTACCTCGGGGGGAAGCGGGGCGAGGGGGGCCTGGGCATCCAGGCGGGCGCCGAGCAGCCCCTCGGCGATGCGGTTGGCGTTGACCAGCTTTCCCCCGGCGTCGAAGACCAGGACCGGGTCGGGCAGGCTGTCGATGGCCGCCTGGGCCGAGGCTTGCGCCTGGAGCAGCTCCCCGAGGCTGCTCTGCCGGTAGGTGCGGAGGCTGTCCGCCATGGCGTTGAAGTCCTCCGCCAGCTGGGCGACCTCCCCCCCCGCTTGGACCCGGACCCGCGCGTCGAGATCCCCCTCGCCCAGCCGGCGCACCGCCTGCCCGAGCACGGCCAGGGGACGGAGGGCCCGAGTGACCAGCGAGCCGGAGGCGAAGAGGCCGGCCAGGAGGGCTGCCAGCACGACGAGCACGGTGACCGTGGTCGCCAGCTCGCTCTTCCGCTGCTGCTGCTCGCTCCGCTGCACCATCGCGTCCTGGTTGATGGTGAGGATGGAGTCGGCAGCGTCCTTCACCCGGAGGAAGCCGGGGTGGAGAACCTGGAGGTACCGCTCGCGCCGCTCGGGCGCGGTGGAGAGCTGGACGAAGGCGTCGAAGTCCCGCTGGTAGGACGTCCACTGGCGCCGCAGCTCGGTGGCCGCCTCCTGCTCTCCGGGCTCGGTGATGTTCTGTTCCTCCACCTTCAGCTCGGCCTCGAAGCGCGGCCGGTTCTCCGCCGCCTGGTTGAGCCCGAGCCGGTCCTCGCCGATGACCAGGAACAGGGCCGCGCTGTCGATCCGCTCCACCGACTCCTTCATCCGCTGCGCGGCGAGCACGCTCCGGTAGTTGTCCGCCAGCACGCGCTGTCCGCTCTTTCCGAGATCCGCCAGGGTGGCCACC
Organism: Myxococcaceae bacterium; assembly: GCA_035622755.1. GTDB lineage: Bacteria > Myxococcota > Myxococcia > Myxococcales > Myxococcaceae > JADGRA01. The sequence goes on along the minus strand of DASPUU010000186.1, from coordinate 2,150 downwards.
GCCACCATCCCGACCACCGCCAGGGCGAGGGCGAGCGGCCCCTGGGCGAGGAGCAGCCGCGTGCGCAGGGTCACGCGCGCGGCTCCGGAAAGGACACCAGCTGCACGTCGACGTCGGTCGCCTCGCGCGCCAGCCGCAGGTCGATGGTCTGTCCGAGCCAGCGCCTCCACCCCCCGGCCTGCGAGCGGCCGATGAGGATCAGCCCCACTCCGTGGCTGTGGGCGAAGTCGATCAACGCTGCGACCGGGTCCTTGGCCCGGAGCCGCACCACCTCCGCGCCCAGCTCGCGCGCCTTCTCGATGTTCGCCAGCAGGTGCCGCTGGGCCTCGGCATCGATGAGGTTGGGGGCCTCGGAGGGGGTCTCCACGTAGACCACGAACCAGTCGGTGTTCAGGCGTCCGGCGGCTCGTGACCCGCGCCGGAGGAGCGCCGCGGCGTGCGGGGGAAAGGAGGACAGGCAGACCATCACCCGTCCGGTGGCCCGCTGCTGGGTGGCCTCGGCCAGCGTCTTTCCCCGAGTGGACGAGCGTTCCAGGCTCTCCGCCACCTCGCGGAGCGCGAGCTCGCGCAGCGTGACCAGGTTGTCGCGCTGGAAGAAGCGCTCCAGCGCCTGGGGGACCTTCTCCGGCCGGTAGATCTTCCCCGCCCGGAGCCGCTCCTGGAGGTCCTCCACCGCCAGGTCCAGGTTCACCACCTGGTCGGCCAGCTGCAGGAACGAGTCGGGGATCGTCTCCCGCACCGCCACCCCGGTGGCGCGCTCCACCAGGTCGTTGAGCGACTCGAGGTGCTGCACGTTGAAGGCGCCGATGACGCTGATGCCGGCCCCGAGCAGCTCCTGCACGTCCTGGTAGCGCTTCCGGTTGCGGCACACGGGAAGGTTGGTGTGCGCCAGCTCGTCGACCACCGCCACCGCCGGCTTGCGGGCCAGGATGGCGTCCAGGTCCATCTCCTCCGCCGTCACCCCGCGGTAGGTGATCTGGCTCCGGGGCACGGCCGGGAGACCTTCCAGCAGGGCCGCCGTCTCCGCCCGCCCGTGGGTCTCCACGTAGCCGACCACCACGTCCACCTGCCGGTCGAGCAGGTCGTGCGCCTCCTCGAGCATGCGGTAGGTCTTTCCCACGCCGGCGGCGAAGCCGATGTACAGCTTGAGCCGGCCCCGCTTCCCGCGCTCGAGCAGGGTGAGAAAGTCCTCGGGTCGAGGACGGAGCTGGCTGATGCGCGCCGGGGGAATGGCCATCGCCCGGGAACGGTAACGCATCGGGCCCGCGCCGTGGATCCGGGCCAGGAACCGCGCGCGGGTGGGGCGATCCACCCTAGCGTGGCGGCGCAGCCGGGGAGGCGGCGGCCGGGGCGGGAAGGGGCAGCCGCCCGAACTGCCGATCGAGGGCGAGGTTCAGGAGGAGGACGTTCACGCGCGGCTCCCCGATGAATCCGAGCGTCCGGCCCTCGGTGTGGGCAGCCACCGTCGCCCGGACCCGGTCCTCGGCCACCCCGCGCGCCCGGGCCACCCGGCTCACCTGCCACTGCGCAGCCTCCGGGGAGAGATGCGGGTCGAGCCCGCTCCCGGACGCGGTGACCAGCTCCGCAGGCACCGGGCGTGGCGCGCCCGGGTTCTCCGCCTCGAGCTTGCGAAGGGCCTCGACGGCTCCGTCGCGCAGCTTCTTGCTCGTCGGGCCGAGATTGCTGCCACCGGAGGAGGTGGCGTCGTAGCCGGCCTGCCCGGCGGCCGAGGGCCGGGGCTGGAAGTAGCCCGGAGCGTTGAAGCTCTGCGCCAGGAGCTCCGAGCCGACGACCTGTCCACGCTCATCGCTGACCAGGCTTCCGTTGGCCTGGGAAGGGAACAGCAGCTGGGCGAGCCCGGTCACGGCCAGGGGGTAGGCAAGGCCGGTGACCACCAGCGTCACCAGGGTGGCACGGAGGGCAACGAGAGCGATGGAGCGCATGGGGTCTCTCAGGTGAGGCCGACGGCCGCGAGGAGCAAATCGATGGCCTTGATGCCGACGAAGGGGGCGATCACCCCGCCCACGCCGTAGACGAGCAGCGAGCGGCGCAGCAGGGCCGCCGCGCCGATCGGCCGGTAGCGCACTCCGCGGAGGGCGAGAGGGATGAGGGCGACGATGATCAGCGCGTTGAAGATCACCGCGGAGAGG
>DASPUU010000185.1:0-10189 GCA_035622755.1 Myxococcaceae bacterium | reverse complement strand
GTGCCATCGGCAAGCACGACGTACTGTGGCCCGGCCGGATCGAGCACGAAGCGAACCTGGGTGACCGTCCCCGCGGGAACCGAGACCGGACCCATCTGGCGGGTCGCCGTGGAGAGCTGGAGCAGGTCAACGGTGAGCGGTCCCTGGAAGACCACGACCCACCCACCGGCGTCGGAGTGAGCCGTCACCTGGTCGATGGTGACGATGATTCCCTTCAGCGTGCTCACCGGCGGTGCCGCGGAACCGGGGGAAGCGGTCAGCTGCACCGACAGCGCTCCCGGACCGGTGGGGGAGCTGCACGCCGATAACGCGGCCAGCGCCGCGGCGACGAGAGGAAGCGAGATGCATCGTTTCTGGGCGTTCATCGACACCGACCTCCGACCCCCGGAAATCGACTCCCACCTCGACCTCGCGCGGCGGAGGATGCGCCCGCCACCCCGGCGAGGGAAGCTAGGCAAGACGGAAAGCGACGCGGGGGCGTATTTTTCCGGAGGTCCTGAACTTGCGGGCGATGGTTCTCGACAGACCTCGAGCCGACCTCGTCCTCCGCGAGGTGGACGATCCGGCACCCGGCCCTCACCAGCTCCTGCTCCGGGTCCTGGCCTGCGGGGTGTGCCGCACCGACCTCCACGTCGTCGATGGTGAGCTTCCCCGGCCCAAGCTCCCGCTCGTGCTCGGCCATCAGATCGTGGGTGAGGTCGTCGGGCTCGGGCCCGGCGTCGAGGGCCACGCCCGGGGCCAGCGCGTCGGCGTTCCGTGGCTCGGTTGGACGTGCGGCGAGTGCCGGTTCTGCGCCTCGGGCAGGGAGAACCTCTGCCCCCGCGCCCGCTTCACCGGCTACGACCTCGACGGCGGTTACGCCGAGCTCACCGTCGCCGACGCCCGCTACTGCTTCCCCGTCCCGGACGGCATCGATGCCGTCCACGCCGCCCCGCTCCTGTGCGCCGGGCTCATCGGCTTCCGGGCGCTGCGCCTGGCGGGGAGCGGCGAGAAGCTCGGGCTCTACGGCTTCGGCGCCTCGGCCCACCTGGTGGCCCAGGTCGCCCGCCACCAGGGACGGCGCGTATTCGCCTTCACCCGGGACGGAGACGTGGCCACCCAGACGTTCGCCCGGGCCTGCGGCGCCGAGTGGGCCGGCGGCTCGAGCGAGCGCCCTCCCGAGCCTCTCGATGCCGCCATCGTCTTCGCCGCCGCCGGTGAGCTCGTCGTCCGGGCCCTGGAGGCCGTCGGACCGGGAGGCAAGGTGGTCTGCGCCGGCATCCACATGAGCGATATCCCGTCCTTTCCCTACCGCCTGCTGTGGGAGGAACGCGTGGTGCGCAGCGTGGCCAACCTGACCCGCGAGGACGGCGTGCAGTTCCTCCAGCTCGCGCCGCGGGTCCCGGTGACTCCGGAGGTCACCGTCTTCCCGCTCGACCGTGCGGGAGAGGCGCTCGGGGCGCTCAGGCGCGGGGCCTTCCGCGGGGCGGCCGTGCTCAGCGTGCCGGGGTAGGGCCGGCCGGCGCGGCGCGCTCGACCGGGACCAGGAGCCCGTCGCGGGCGAAGGTCACCGGCCCGGCGAAGCTGGCCCGCACCGAGGCCAGAACGGCGGGCTCCTCGGGCTCGACCGCCGGCGGGATGTGGGTCAGGAGCAGCGCCCCCACTCCGGCCGTCGCCGCCGTCTCGCCGAGGCGCCTCGGCGGGCTGTGGCGCTGGTAGAGCGGCTCCGGGGACCCGGGCGGGTCGAGCACGGCGCAGCTCACCACCAGGAGGTCCGCCTCGCGGGCCAGCCGGGCGAGCGAAGACAGGCCGGAGGGGTCGACGTCCCCGGCGAAGACGACGCTCCTGCCCCTCACCTCGACGCGGAAGGCGACAGCCGGCGTGTCGCCGTGATGGATGGCCTGACCGGTCACCACCAGGTCCGGGGCGAGCTTCACTGTCTTCGGGGGAGAGCCGAGCGCCGCCGGCACGTCTTCCCCGCGCACGCGCATCGGGGCTCCGAAGTCACGCAGGTAGCGGTAGAGGCCCCGCGCGCCGAACAGCCCGTCGACGAAGACCGTCGTCGCCGGGAAGAGCGCGTTGCCGGTCGGACCGAGGACGCGCATCTCCACCGGGCCCTCGGCGTCGAGCCCCCGCGTCTTCACGAAGGCCGGCAGCTCGGCCGAGTGGTCGACGTGGAGATGGGTGAGCAGGACCGCGTCGAGCGCGGACAGGTCGGCGCGAGCCTCCCCGGCGCGGACGAACGTGCCCGGCCCGGCGTCGGCGAGCACCCGTGCGCGCCCGTCGACCAGCAGGAGGTTCCCCACCGAGGCACGGTTCGACGCCCGCGGGCCACCCGAGCCGAGCACGAGGATGGCCACCGCCGGGGGCCGGGATTCCTCAGCGAAAGACGGCTCAGGAGGAATGACGGCTAGAATGAGCAACGCGAAGGCGGGGCGCACCATGCCAGGCTCGCGCGCTTCGCCGCCGGAAGGAAGTCCTTGCCAGGCCCGGCGCATCCGGTGTCACGTGTGGCGCATGAGCGTCCGCACCCGCGCCGTGCGTCGACCGGGCATGCTCACCCGAGCCGCCCTCGGGTTCGCCGCCCTGCTGGTCCTGCTCCCGGCCCCTGCCGGCGCGTGGATCTACCCCGAGCACCGGGACATCATGGCCGAGGCGCTGAAGCAGCTGCCCCCGGCCCAGCAGAAGCTCTTCGCCCAGCTCTGGACCGAGGCCCGCTCCGGGAACGAGCAGCGGTACTGCCAGGACATGGTCACCGGCGACGGCACCACCACCCCGGTGTGCCTCGACCTGGCCGCCTGGCCGGCCATCTCCGGTGACCATTCCTGCTCACCGGACCAGCTCATCTCGACGACTCTCCCGAGCGATTGGATCCTCAAGGTCGGCGATGTGGCCGCCAAGACGAAAGTGGGCCTGGCGAATGCGAAGACCCGCGACGCCGCCCTCAACGTGTGGGCGGTCTCCAACCTCGGACTGCAGGCTGCCGACCCGGAGTACCTGACCCGCGCCGACGCCAACAACGGCCACTTCCTGCTTCCCCGCAAATCGAACGAGCTCGACGAGTACCTGGGCGACATCCTCGGCGAGGGCATCGAGCCGAGCGCCCTCGGCCTGTACATCCACTACCACCTCGGAGCGTTGCGCCTCGCTCAGCAGTGGGCGGCGGCCAGGGAGCCGGCCGAGCGCGCCGCCCTGGCCCGGAAGGTGCTGGCCACCGAGGCCTTCGCCATCCACTTCCTCGAGGACATCTTCTCCTCGGGCCACGTCACCGGAACCTGGGGAAGCGCGGCCGAGCGGAAGGGGACGCACGACTACTACTGCGAGTGGGGAATCGACACCTCTTCCTGGTACGGAACGCCGATGATCCTCTTCGGCGACGCGCACATGCGGCCGCAGGATCTGAAGCGCGCCTCCGGCGTCGTCGCCCTGAGCCTCGGCCAGGTCTTCGACGCCACGCAGTCCGGCTCGGCCACCGCGGGGGCCGTGGCGACGATCGACCCGACGGTCGCGAATGGAGCGGCTGCCTACGACTCCTGCAAGGCCACCGTCCAGGCGCACTCGACCGTGACGCCCAAGACCCTGGCCGCCGTCCAGCCGGTGGTGGAGAAGACCACCGTCCCCAGCCGGGGGAAGGACGACGTCCACGTCCCTCACTTCCGGCAGGAGATCGGGCCCTTCGTAGGGTTCTCCGGTGACCTGACCGGCGGATTCGAGTTCGGCGGGTACCAGTCCGGCAACGCCGACGCGCGGTGGTTCGGCGGCGCGGAGATCGAGTTTCGCTTCGGAGTCGGCCTCGAGGCGCTCACCGGGTCCACCGGCGCCGGGCAGGCCTTCCTGGGCATCGGCTATTCCTACGCCACGCCGCAGGACGGACCCTCCGGTTCGAACTTTGCCCAGGCCGGCGTCCCCGTCGTCCCGGCCAAGCGCGGCATCACCGTCCGCCTCCGCGTGCCCTTCTACATCATTCCCTTCGATCTGCTCCTCGCCGCTCCCATCCTCTCCTGGGCGTCGCCGAGCACCCTGGTCAACATGGGGATCTGGGCGGCCAGCGGTGGGCTGCTCCGTTACGAGCGCGCCTTCATCACTCCCATCGGCGCCTTCCAGTTCCTCATCGGCCGCGAGGTGGCGGCGACCTTCTACGGCTACGGCGGCGACCGGGTGGACACCATCGGCGTCATCGCCCCGGGCGCCACCGTGCCCTACAACAGCGACCTGGGCTTCATCTCCTACCGGGTCCTGAGCTTCGATTTTCCCACCTTCGAGTACCGTCCGCTCCGCGAGTACTCCACCAACCAGGCGCTCACCTTCGCCGTCATGTTCGGCTGGGGCGTCGAGTTCCCCAACCAGGTCCGCTACGTGTCCAAGCTGAACGTCCCGGCGGCCACCGGGCCGACGCCGGACCTGGCGCCGGGCTGGTTCATCTACATGCGCATTCATTTCGACGCGCGGTACTACTTCTGAGCCGGGCGCTCAGCGGTCGACGACGAAGCCGCACACCGAATCCAGCGCCAGGCTGACCTTCTCCAGCGTCCGCTCCAGCGTGGCCGCGTGCTCGCGCTCCAGCGCGAGCTGGGCGGCCACCGCCTCCGTGCCCAGGCCCTGGTGCCGGAGCGCGCGTCCGAGCCGCTCCAGGGTCAGGTCTCGCTCCGCGACGAGCGCCTCGCGCGCCCGGGCGCGCAAGGTGGCCAGCTGGTCTTCCGCCGCCCGCCGGGCCTCGCCAACGCCGGCGTCGAGGAAGCTACCCAGCTCCGGAAAGGCTGCCCGGACCTGGTCGTGGGGAATGGCCCGGCCCTCGTCCTCGAGGACCTCGAGGAGCGACGGGTCGACCACCGGCTTCCCGGACGGCCCCACCGAGACCACCACCCGGAGGAGCCCCCGGTCCAGGAACCGGGAGAGCTGCCGGGAGGGGACCCGGGCCCCGGGCGTCGTGTCAGCCGGCTCGGGCGGGACCAGGTGGAAGAGCACCTCCAGCCCCCGGGCCCGCTTCGCTCCCCGGCGCTGGATGCCCCGCATCCCCGTGCGGCCGTAGGGCCCGTCGCGGAGGAAGCCGAAGAGGGCCTCCACCAGCGGGTGGCCGGTGGCGAAGAAGTCGATCTCCTCCTGCTCCACCGCCGTGTCGCGCCAGAAGGTCCCGAGGATGGTCCGCTCCTGAGCGATGTCGATGCCCGGCAGAGCGTCCACGGCCAGGGCATGGCCGAAATGAAAGGCGCACTGGAAGGCGTTGACCTCGCGGTCGGTGTCCACCCCGATGCCCACGCGCTCGGCGAGCTCGGTCACCGTCTCCTCCAGGCGCTCGTCGAGGTCGCGGGCCACGCCCCAGAGGGCATCGGAGAGGGACGACTCCTCGTCGGGCTCGATGCCCAGGCGGGCCTGGGCCCTGGTGGCCAGCGCCCTCACCGCGTCCTCGTCGAAGCTCCGGATGTCGAGGAGCGGGTCGTAGGCGCGCCGGGCCGCCTCCCGGGCACGGGCCACCGCGCCGGCGAGCTCGTCGCGGTACCGGGCGCGCGCCGAGGGCGGCTCGAGGGCCAGCTCGAGGATGCGTCCCTCCACGGACTCGAGCACGGCGTCCAGCCCGCCCACCGTCTCGCCGAAGACCCCGACCGCATCGGCGAGCAGGGCGAGCACGTCCCCGGCCAGCGTCCCCTCGACGTCGAAGACGTGGATCTCCACCGGCCGGGTCTGACCGATTCGGTCCAGCCGGCCGATGCGCTGCTCGACCGTGGCCGGGCTCCAGGGCAGGTCGTAGTGAACCAGGTGGTGGGCGAACTGGAAGTTCCGGCCCTCGCCGCCGACCTCGGTGCAGAGGAGGAGGAGCGGGCCCTCCGGATCGCGGAACCGCGCCACCTGGCGGTCGCGCTCCACGAGCGACATGTCCCCGTGGTACCCGAGAGCCTCGATGCCGTCGGCGCGGAGCAGGTCGCGCAGGGCGTCGAGCGTCTCGCGCGCCTCGGTGAAGAGGAGCACCTTGGCGCCCGGCTCCCGGGCCCAGACGTCCCTGAGGAGGGAGAGGAGCGCCCGGTACTTGGCGTCCCGGTCCGGGAGCGTGCCGGCCAGGGCAGCGAGGGTGGGAACGCTCTGGGCTCCCTGGGAGAACGCCTGCGGCGAGGAGTCGAGGCGTCTCAGCAGACCTGACAGGGCGGCGCCGCGCAGGCTCCCGCCGCGAAGGGCCTCGAGCACCCGGGCGCGCGCCTGGGTCTCGGCCTCGGCCAGCCGGACGGGATGGCGGAGGAGCCGGCGCTCGCTGAAGCCCCCGACCCGGGCCCGCCGGTTGCGGATGAGGCGGTCGGAGAGGCTGTAGGTCTCGGCGAGGTGCGCGAGCACCGCCTCCGGCGTGCGCAGTCCGGCGAGCCGTGCATCGTCGGGGTAGCGCGCACGGACAGCCGCCAGCACCGCCGGGGAGACCGTTCCGGGAGCGAGGAGGGCCCGCACCGCCTCGGAGAGGTCCTCCTGACGGGCCAGGCGCCGGGTGAGCTCCTCCGCGGTCGGGGCGGTGGCCGGGTCGAGCAGGCCGAGCAGGCGCCGGTACTCCTCGGGGTCGAGCTGCATGGGCGTGGCGGTGAGCAGCAGGAGCCCCCAGGTGGCCCCGGCCAGGGCAGCCGCCGCCCGGAAGGCCGCCTCTCCCCGGAGGTGATGCGCCTCGTCGACGATGACCAGGTCCCACCCCGCCTCCGCAGCAGCGTTCGCCTGTTCCTCGCTCCGCGAGAGCAGCTCCAGGCTGGCGATGACCGCCGGGAAGCGAACCCAGGGCGACACGTCCGGAAGCTCCTTCCGGCTCGTCGCCAGCCGGTCGGCATCGAGCAGGGTGAAGAGGTGGTTGAACTTGTGAAAGAGCTCGACCAGCCACTGCACGTTGAGGTGGCTCGGGGCCACCACCAGCACCCGCGCCGCCAGCCCGGCCAGCCGGAGCGCCGAGTAGACCATGCCCGCCTCGATGGTCTTTCCCAGCCCCACCTCGTCGGCCAGGATGAAGCGCGGCGCCCGGGCGGAGAGCACCCGCTGCACCACGCCGATCTGATGCGGCTTGACCATCACCCGGGAGGCGAGCAGCGCTCCGAGCGCATCGTTTCGCCGCTCCTCGTCGAGGAGCAGCGCCTGCCGGCGGAGGAGGAAGGCCCGGGCGTCCGCCACGCGGCCCTCCCGGAGGGCGGCGAGCACGTCGGGCGGCGGCGGCTCGGCGCGGACCTCGGACTCGGGGAGCTCGTCCTCGCCGCCGTCGTCGAAGCGGACCTCGTAGCGCCGGAGCCCGCGCCCCCCCGGCACCTCGCCGGTGATGACGCCGGGACGGCCCTTGGCCGTCCGGATGCGCGCCCCGGCCTCGAGGGGATCCGGCACCAGCGCCCCGCCCTTGGTGGAGACGATGGTCGGCTCGGCACGCGCCGGAAAGACCACCTCCGCCTTGCCGCCGTCCTCCGAGAGCCGGAGCAGGTGCCCCACTCCCCAGTCGGGCTGGGGGAGGTAGCGCACCTTCATGCCCGGGACGAGAGCCATCGCCGGGGGCGAAGGTAAGCGCGAGCGGGCGGGCGCGTCGACATCGCCGCGATGTTGCCTCGCGGGGGCGAGCGCGCGCCGGCGCGATGGCTGGCGGTCAGGCGTCCCGGAGGCGGACCACGTCCGCCGGGCACACCTCGCCGGCCGCCTTGAGCAGCGCGTCCGCGGTCACCGAGGGAAGCGAGCCCGGCGCCTCGAGCCGGATGCACGGGGAGGTCCCGGTGGCGCCGGCAGCGGGAGGGGGAAGCGCCGCCTGGAGCGCCTTGAGCGTCGACTCGTCGGGGACGACGTCGGTCACCCAGGAGCCGAGCTGCTCCCCCTGCGCGCTCCACAGGGTGAGCGCCACCACGCCGGGCACCTCCGGCCGGGTCACCGCCTGGAGCACCGTCCGGGAGCCGGCCCGGGGCTGGAAGCCTGCCCACGCCTCCAGGGTCCGGCAGAGCCGGTCGCTGAGCGAGGCGGGAAGGTGCTCGCGGTGCAGCACCTCGCCGAGGAGCGAGCGCCAGGCGGCGTAGAACTCGGCGGTGGTCGCCGGAGGCGTCTGCCCGGTGCACAGCTGCTGCCGGCCCATCCCCGGGAAGCGGCAGTAGGCGCGCACGCAGCCGTCCACCATCCGGGCCACCGCCGGCGCGCGACCGTACCCGGGCGGCGACCGCGGACCGTCGAGGAGCTCCGTCCAGGCCTTCTCGCACCCCGGCTCACGGAACACGGCCATGCATGCCCGGAGCGCGTCCTCGCTCCCCCCGCCGGCCCCCGCCCGCTGGAGCTGAGACTGGCAGGCGCTGGCCGGGCTCTGCCGGGCGGCGGCGACCGCCGGGAGCGCGGACATGAGGACGAGGACTGCGAGCCCCCGCATCGGGGTCGATTTCACGGCTGCACCATGCATCAGCGGCTCCCGCGCTGCCAGCGACGTCGGGGCGGCCTGCCGGATTCACATTCCAGTGAGGGGGTCCAGGCCTGTTCGGCCCGTCCACTCCTCCCCGGTCACTCCTTCTTCTCGCCGAGCCCGTGCAGCTCCAGCGCATTGTCGCGGAGCACGGCCTCGGCCATCTCCAGGGCCCGGGCGCGGGTGACCAGCCCCTCGCTCACCATCTTGGCCAGCGCCAGGGCGAGCGCCTGCCGGGTCGTCTCGGCGCCGAGCAACGTCAGCTCCGGCCAGCGGATCTGCGCCGCCGAGGGGTCGGACCAGGCATCGGTCCCGAAGAGAATCTTCTCCGGCGCGAGCTCGAACCACCAGCGCAGCGTCTCGGCGAGCTCGGTGGGGGAGCGGACCTGATCTTGAAGGGCGGTGTCCGCCCAGACGTTGGGCCGGAGCAGGATGGGCGCCGCCTCCTTGTCGAAGGGGAAGCCGCCGTGGACGAGCACGAAGCGGGTCCGCTGCGTGTTCGGGTCGTTGAGCATCGGCTCGAGCAGGAGCGGATTCCCGTTGCCCACGTCCCGGCCGGCCTCGCGGGACATCCCGGTGTGGATGTGCACCACCAGGTTGAGCCGCCCGGCCTCCCTGGCGATGTAGCGGAAGGTGTAGTCCTGGAAGGCCTTGAGGTCGCCGGGGGAGGCGCCCAGCTCGCCGGCCACCACCAGCCGGCTGTAGGCGGCACGGGCCGTCTCGGCATTGGTGTCGTCGAAGTTGATGGGCCGGTACCGGGAGATGCCCACGTCGATGCCCACCGCGCCGGCGCCCAGCCAGCGCTCCATCCCCGGTGTGACGATGCGCTTGAGAAACTCGTCCAGCGACTTGGGCAGGGTGTAGGTGCGGGCGGCGATGAAGAAGGGCTTCAGCCCATCGGCCGAATCGGGGCTGAAGGGGCGGAGGAAGAGGTCGGCCCGGGGCAGGAAGCGGAACCGAACCGGCCCGGAGCCGGCGGGACCCGGCGGAGGCTCGCCCTCCACCAGCGCCAGCTCCACGCCGGCCACGTCGAGCATCGACCCGGCGAAGGCGGCGCCCTTCTCGCGCCGGAGCTTCTCCCGGGCCTCCTGCAGGACGGCGATGTTCTCGTCGGTGTCCGCATCGGCGAGGTTGATGCGGTAGAGGGCCTTCCAGGCCCGGGTCCACTCCGGACCCTCGCCCCGGAGGCGGAGCGGCAGCGTGGCCGGCTCCCGGCGCGAGGGCGCGGCCGCCGGCGGCTCGACGCCGTTCACGAGGAGGCGGGAATGCGCGTCGACGGCCTTGATGCGCCCCAGGTCGGCGAGGAGCTTGGGATCCGGAGCCTGGGCCAGCGCGCTGCCGGCGAGGAGCAGACCGGCCAGGACAGGCCGGTGGACGCGGAAGGGCATGGTGTTCCGGGGAGGTAGCACAGGCATCCCACGGCCCCCACGCGACGGCGCGAGGAGCGTGGTAAGCGATGTCGCACATGGCTCCCGGGGATGCCGCCGGGCCCTCGTCGTGGGGCCGCTACCCGCCGATCGCCCAGCGCGCCATCGCCCTGGCCTGGGGAAGCGACGCGCTCCCGGCCGGTGCCGAGCCGGTGCTCGCGCACGGGATGGGCCGCAGCTATGGCGACGTGTGCCTCAACCCGGGCGGGCCGGTGCTCCTCACCCGCGCGCTGCGACGCTTCCTGGCCTTCGACGCGGAGGCGGGCGTCCTGCGATGCGAGGCGGGCTGCACGCTCGGTGAGGTCGCCGCGCTCACCCTGCCCCGGGGCTGGTTTCCTCCCGTCGTCCCGGGAACGCAGTTCGTCACCGTCGCCGGGGCGGTGGCCAACGACGTCCACGGCAAGAACCA
>DASPUU010000184.1:0-10079 GCA_035622755.1 Myxococcaceae bacterium | reverse complement strand
AGCCACACCTCGTTGCCGTCCCAGACCGGGCCGATGGCCCCCAGCACCGTGCGCCGCTCGGTGTCGTTGCGAGCGACGAAGAGGTGGAGGGCGCCCGAGCCGAGGTCGAAGCCGTCCAGGACCACGTAGACGGCCAGCATCACCGAGACCACGCCGTACCAGAGCATCTCCATCACGCCCTCCCTCCACCGGCCAGGGCGGCCCCAGCCGGCGCGCGGGCCGCCGGGGGTGCCCCCGACGGGCCGTGGGCGATCTCCCGGCCGACCAGGTAGAGGAAGAGCAGGCCGACCACCAGGTAGAGGCCGGCGAAGCCGGCCAGGGTGAAGACGGTGGACCCGGCGTCCACCCGCAGGCTGGTGCCCTGCGAGGTCCGCAGGAGCCCGTGGATGATCCAGGGCTGGCGGGCCAGCTCCGCCGTCACCCATCCGGCGGTGTTGGCGATGTAGGGGAAGGGCAGGGCCAGCATCCAGATCCACAGGAGCCAGCGGGACCGGAGCAGCTTTCCCAGGTAGAGCCACAGCGCGGAGACGAGTCCGAGGGCGATGAACAGCGTCCCCAGCCCGACCATGATGTGGTAGGCGTAGTACGTGAGCTCGACGTTGTCCGGCCACAGGTCCTCGGGCACGTCGTTGAGCCCGAGCACCGTGCTCCCGAACGAGCCGTAGGCGAGGAAGCTGAGCATCCCCGGGACCTCCACCGGGTTCACCAGCCGCCGGTGTCTCACGTCCGGCTGGCCGATGATCGCCAGGCGGGCCCCGGGACCGCTCTCGAAGACTCCCTCCATGGCCGCCAGGGCCACCGGCTGGTGATCGGCCACCATCCGCCCCTGGCGGTCGCCGGTGGGGAAGAGCTGGAGCACCGCGGCGATGGCCGCGGCCACCACCCCCACGCGGAGGCACTTCGAGGCCACCTCGGGGAACTGTCCGAGCAGGAGCCAGAAGGCGGAGATGGCGGACACCACGAAGGCGGCGGTCAGGACCGAGGCGCACATGTTGTGGGCGTACTGCCAGACCGCCCAGGGGTTGAGCACGAACGCCCAGAAGTCGTTCAGGTGGAGCCGCCCGTCGGCCCCCTGCAGGTAGCCCACCGGGTGCTGCATGAAGGCATTGGTGGCGACGATGAAGTAGCCGCTCAGCCAGGAGCCGACGAAGAGCGCCACCGCCGTTCCGAAGTGCGCGCGCGGCGAGAGACGCTTCTCGCCGTAGAGGAAGAGGCCGAGGAAGGTCGACTCGAGGAAGAAGGCGAACATCCCCTCCATGGCCAGCGTGGTCCCGATGACGCCGCCGGAGAAGGCGGAGAAGCGCGCCCAGTTGGTGCCGAACTGGAACTCCATGGGGATGCCGGTGACCACCCCCACGGCGAAGTTCAGCCCGAAGATCCTCGCCCAGAAGCGCGCCGCCGCATCCCAGCCGGAGTCGGCGGTCTTCAGCGCGCGCCACTTGAAGACGACGATGAGCAGGGCCAGCCCCATCGTCAGCTGCGGGAAGAGGTAGTGGTAGGTGACGGTGAAGCCGAACTGCAGACGGTGCCAGAAGAGGGGATCGGTCATGCCGGTGCGGCTCCTCCCGGGGGCGGCTGGCGAGACGTCCAGATCTCGACGGTGGGGTGGAGGGTGACCGGCGCGCGCAGTGTCCGGAGCGCCAGGCAGCCGCCGGCCAGCTGGTCGAAGAGCGACCGGGTCCGCTCGGCATCCGCCGCGGCATGCACCCCCACCCGGGGGTGAACGTCCAGGTCGAGGAGCCTCGGGGCATCCCCCACCGACCAGCGCCCGAGGGCGGTGCTCTCGTAGAACGCCACCGCCAGGCCGTCGCGCTCGGCGAGCTGCATGAAGTCGGCGCGGACGCTGGCCTCCACCGCTCCCACCAGGAGGGCATCGGCCGGCCAGTGGGCCGAGATGTCGAGGCTGCGCCCGGCCACCTGGACCGGCGGCCCAGCGCAATGGGCGAGGACCGGCCCGCCGGGGTCCTCGCGGAGCCAGGTCTGCACGGTGTGCACCGGCCCTCCGTGGACCTGCGACCGCGGCGCAGGTGGCTGCGCCGAGCTCCGTGCGCGGATCATCGGACGAACCTCCATGCAATGAGGCCTCCTGTGCACGCGGCACGCCAGCCCGCGGGATGGGCAGGGAAGGAGGCGGTGGGGCAATTCTTGCGTCCGGACCGGTGTCAGGCGCAACCCTCGCGGTGGGCCCGTGGTGGTGGTCCCTCGGACGAGGCTAGGATTTGCGGCCGTGGTGCTGTTCACGGTGCGCGCGTCGTCTCGCCTCCTCGTCTCGCTGGCCCTCGCGCTGCTCGCCGCGCCGGCGGCCGGACAGTCCCCGCCGGAGACCCCGCGGCTCCGCGCCGTGCTCGGCCAGCCGGACCTGGCGGCGCCGGTGCGCATCGGCGAGCTCCTCTGGCTCGCCCAGGGCGCCGGGCTCCTCGCCGTCGACGCGGCGGGGACGGCCCAGCTCTGGGACGTGGGGCGCTCCGAGCGGAAGGGCGTGGTGCGCGGCCTCTCGGTGCTGCTCGCCCCCGACGGTCTCCGTCCGGCTCCTGCCGGTCGGGGCTGCGTGCTCGAGGGGCGGATGCAGGCTCAGACCGACGGTCGCCTGGCCCGCGTGCTCCCCGGGGTCCTCCGGCTCTGCGACCTCTCCGGCGCGGCGGCCGCGCAGGACCTGGCCCTCCCCGGCCTCGTCGCGGAGGCCACGGCGCTGGCCGTCTCCGAGGACGGAGCGACCGTGGCCGAGGGAACCGCCACCGGGGAGGTCCTCCGGGCGAGCCCGTCCGGGGGCGCCGCCCGCCTCGCGGCCCACGACGGCCCGGTGCTGGCCGTCCGTCTCGGCAAGAGCGGGGACATCGTCTCCGCCGGAGCCGACGGAGCGGTGCGATTCTACGATTCCCGGGGCGAGCGCCGGTCGAGCATCGACGTGGTGCCGCCGGCGCGGCGCCCGCCGGGGGCAGGGTGCGAGGCGGAGTCACCCGTCCTGGCCGCGTTCGCCGCCGACGGCTCCGCGGTCCTGGTCGGAACGGTGGCCGTGGACGGCCTCCCCTGCCCCGAGCCGCGCGTCCCGGCGCGCCTCCGGCTCGTGGAGCTGCCCAGGGGCCGCGTGCGCTGGGAGCTGAGGGGCGTCCAGGCCACCGCGGCGGCGTTCGCCCCCGACGGGAGCCTGGCCGTCGCCGTCGCGCTCCGTCCGGGGGAGCCGGGCGACGCCAATCCCTCCTCGGTCCTTCGCCTCGACGCGCGCACCGGAGCTCCGCTCGACCGCCCCGCGGGCCACCGGGCGCCGCTCACCGTGCTGCGCTTCTCGCCGGACGGAGCCTCCCTTCTCTCCGGCGACGCGGCCGGGACCTGGAAGCGGTGGGAGCTGGCATCCGGGCACGAGGCCGTCTCGGCGACCCAGACCGGGGGCGCGGTGGTCGACCTGCGACTGTTGGCCGACGGCCAGGTGCTCACCCAGGGCGAGGACGACTCGGTCCGCCGCTGGCGAGCGGACGGCAAGCCGCTGGCCCTCCTCGTGGCGCCCCCGGCGCCGGACCCGGCGTCGCTGTCCCCGGCGTGCCGCGCCGAGCGGGACCGCGTACGCGCTGCGCTGGCCGCGATGCAGCCCCGGCCCTCCTCCCTTCCGCTCAACGACCCGGGCCGTTACGCCGGGATGAGCCTCCAGCCCGAGCTGGTGCTCTCCGCCGATGCGACGACCCTGCTCGCGCCGGTGGCCGAGGAGTCGTGCATCAGCCTCTCCCGGGACGCCTGCGCCTCCGGGTGCCAGCGCAGCTACCACCTGGAGCGGCTCTCCCTGCGCACCGGCGAATCGGTCCAGACCCTGGAGGTGGACGAGGAGCTCCTCGGCGGGTGCGTGCCTCCGGGCGGTGGATTCGTCACCCGCGGGGACCGCTCGGGCATCAACGTCTACCGCGCCGACGGCGAGCTGTCCGGGCGCATCGGAGTGGCGCTGGGGAAGGTGTCGGCCTGCGAGACCACGCCGGACGGGCGGCGGATGCTCCTCGCCACGCCGCGCTCGCTCTCGGTCTGGGACGCGGCCGCCTTCGGCGCTCCGGTGGAGGCGGTGGCCCGCGATGCACGCTCCCCGGGCGTGGTGGCCTTCTCCCCCCACGGGGACCTGAGCGCCGACGTCGACGGTGGCGAGGTGCGGCTCCGTCGCTGGCCGAAGGGCCGCTTCCTGGCGAGGCTCGGGCTCGGCGCCGTGGACGACGCGCCCACCGCCGTCGCCTTCTCGCCGGACGGCCTGCTCCTGGCGCTGGGCACGGCCCGGGGCGTGGTCTACGTCTACGGCCTGCCGGACGGCGGCCTCAGCGCCGAGAAGGCGCGCCCGCCGCGCTGACTCATTCCACGGTCACGCTCTTGGCCAGGTTGCGGGGCTGGTCGACGTCGTTCCCGCGCAGGTCGGCCACGTGGTAGGCGAGCAGCTGGAGGGGGACGGTGGCCACCAGCGGCGCGAGCAGGGCCCGGGTGGCCGGGATGCGGATCACCTCGTCGGCCAGCCCGTCGAGGCCCTGGTCCTCCTCGTCGACCACGGCGATGACCTTGCCCCCCCGGGCCCGGACCTCCTCCACGTTGCCCAGCATCTTCTCGCGCACCACCTCCGGCTCCTGGGGGGCGAGGACCACCACCGGCATCCGCTCGTCGATGAGCGCGATGGGACCGTGCTTCATCTCCCCGCCGGCATATCCCTCGGCGTGGATGTAGCTGATCTCCTTCAGCTTGAGCGCCCCCTCCAGCGCGACCGGGAACATCGCCCCCCGGCCGAGGAAGAGGAAGTCCTGCGCCCCCTGGAAGGTCCGGGCCACGCGCTTCACCGCCCCCTCCACGTGGAGCACCTCCTCGAGGTGCTTGGGGACCTCGACCAGGTGAGTGAGATGGTCCTGGGCATCGGCCACGCTCAGCCTCCCGCGCAGCCGGCCCAGCTTCACCGCCAGGAGGTAGAGCGTGGCCAGCTGGGTGGTGAAGGCCTTGGTCGAGGCGACGCCGATCTCCGGCCCGGCGTTGGTGAGCACCGAGGCGTGCGCCTCGCGCGTCATGGCGCTCCCCATCACGTTGCAGATGGCCAGCGTCGACGCCCCGCGGGCCTTGGCCTCGCGCAGGGCGGCCAGGGTGTCCAGCGTCTCGCCCGACTGGCTGATGGCCAGCACCAGGTGGTCGGGGGCGACGAGCGGATCCCGGTACCGGAACTCCGACGCCAGGTCGACCTCCACCGGCATGCGGACCAGCGATTCGATCATCGCCTTCCCCACCAGCGCCGCGTGCCAGGAGGTCCCGCAGGCGAGCAGGGTGAGCTTGGACCAGGCGGCCACCTGGTCCGGCGTGGGCGACCAGCCCTCGAAGTAGACGTCCCCCTCGGAGAGCAGGACGCGCCCGCGGAGCGTGTCCGCCACCGCCCGGGGCTGCTCCCAGATCTCCTTGTGCATGAAGTGCTTGTGGCCGCCCTTCTCCGCCATCACCGGCGTCCAGTCGATGCGCCGCACCGGCCGCTCCACCCGGCGGCCGGACCGGTCCTGGAGCTCCACGCCCGAGGCGCTGACCACCGCCAGGTCGCCGTCCTCGAGGAAGACCACGTCGCGGGTGGAATCGAGCAGCGCCGGGACGTCGCTGGCGAGGAAGTTCTCTCCCTGGGCGAGCCCGACCACGAGCGGCGAGCTGTCCTTGGTCCCCACGATGCAGCCCGGGTCTCCGGCCCAGGTCACCGCCAGCCCGTAGGTTCCCCGGACGCGCGACATCGCCGCCCGCACCGCGTCCGGGAGGCGGCGGCCTTCGCGCAGCGCCTGGGCGATGAGGTGGGCGAAGACCTCGGAGTCGGTCTCGCTGGAGAAGGCGTGCCCCAGCGCGCGCAGCTCGGCCTTGAGCTGCAGATGGTTCTCGACGATGCCGTTGTGGACCACGGCCACGCCCTGGTAGCTGTGCGGATGGGCGTTCTCGTCCGACGGCCGGCCGTGCGTCGCCCACCGGGTGTGGCCGATGCCCAGCGTCCCCTCGGGGCGCTCGGTGCCGAGGCGGCTCTCCAGATTCTTGAGCTTGCCGCTGGCGCGCACGACGTGCAGCTCGCCGCCGTGGACCACGGCGATGCCGGCCGAGTCGTAGCCCCGGTACTCGAGCTTCTTCAGCCCGTCGACGAGGATCGGCGCCGCCTGTCTCTGCCCCACATACCCGACGATTCCGCACATGGCTCGACCGTGAAGCTCGCACGCCGGGCGCCCCGGCCGCCAGCGGGGCCGGGACGACCCGGGCCGGCCCGATGTCTCAGCGCTTTCCCTTGAGCCGCTCCCGCCGGCGCTTCGCCCAGCCGTCCTTGACCACCTGTTTGGTTCGCGACAGGACCAGCGCATCCTCCGGGACGTCCTCGGTGACCGTGGTCCCGGCGGCGACATAGGCCCGGGCGCCGATCCTGACCGGCGCCACCAGCTGGGTGTCGGAGCCGATGAAGGCCCCGTCGCCGATCTCGGTGGGGTACTTGGCCGCGCCGTCGTAGTTGCAGGTGATGGTGCCGGCGCCCACGTTCACGCCGGCGCCCACCTCGGCGTCGCCGAGGTAGCTGAGGTGGTTGGCCTTGCTTCCCCGGCCGATGCGCGTCTTCTTCGTCTCCACGAAGTTCCCCAGGTGCACGCCCTCGGCCAGCTCGCTGCCCGGACGGAGCCGGGCGAAGGGGCCGATCACGCACCGGGGTCCGACGCGGGACTGCTGCAGGACGCAGTAGGCGAGGATCTCCGTGCCCTCGCCCACCTCGGAGGCCACCAGGACCGCACCCTGCCCGATGCGGGCGCCGGGGCCGACCCGGCTTCCGGCCCGCAGGGAGACCCCCGGCTCGATGACCGTGTCCGCTCCGACCTCGACGCCGGCCTCGATGAGGGTCGACTCCGGATCCTCGAGCGTCACCCCGGCGAGCAGGTGGGCGTGGTTGATGCGCTGGCGGAGCACGCGCCCGCAGGCGGCCAGGTCCGCCCGGTCATTGACGCCGCGCATTTCCTCGAAGTCGGCCGACACCGAGGACACCGGGCCCTGCTCGGCGGCCAGCGCCACCAGGTCGGTGAGGTAGTACTCCCCCTGCGCGTTCGAGGGCTTGAGCCCCTCCAGCGCCGTCCAGAGAAAGCCGGGGTCGGCGGCGTAGACGCCGGCGTTGACCTCGTGCAGCTCGCGCTCGCGCTCGGTGCAATCCCGCTCCTCGACGATGCGGACCAGGCGCTCGCCCTTCCGGACCAGCCGGCCGTACCCGCTCGGGTCGGGCGCCAGCGTGCTCACCAGCGCCAGCGGGCCGCCCCCGGTCCGGAAGGCGTCGAGGAGGCGGCGGAGCGTCGCCGCCGTGAGGAGCGGCGTGTCCCCGTAGAGGATGAGGACCGGCCCGGCGGCGCCGCGGAGCTCCGGGGCGGCGGCGCGCACCGCGTCGGCCGTGCCCAGGGGGCGCTCCTGGACGGCGAGCCGCGGGCCGGACGGGCCGAACTGGGCCCGGAGCGCGACGCTCACCGCATCGCCCTGGTGTCCGACCACGGCCACGATGGGATGGGAGCCCGCCTCCAGCGCGGCGGCGATGGGCCAGGCGCAGAGCGGGCGTCCGAGGAGGGGGTGGAGCACCTTCGCCTGCTCCGACTTCATGCGCGTGCCCTTGCCCGCGCAGAGCACCACCGCCGCCGGTCCGTTCGCCATCGCCAGGACCCCAGAGGATGCCGGCCGTTCACTGGCTGCGTCAAACCCCATCGCACCTCGTCGAGGGCGAGGTTGCAGCCACCGGCGCTCCTGGGCGAAGACAGGAGGGCCTCTCGTCATGCTCTTCCGCGCCTCGGCCGTCGCCCTCGCCTGTGTCCTCCGGGCCTCGCCCGCCGCCGCGGACCCTCTCCACCGGGGCGGCGTGGTGGCGTCCGCCTATCCCGAGGCGAGCCGGGCGGCCCTGGAGATGCTCGACCGGGGGGGAAACGCCGTCGACGCGGCGGTGGCGGCCGCCTTCGCCGCCGGCGTCGTCGGCCCCTACCACAACGGCATCGGCGGCGGCGGCTTCGCGCTCGTCTACCTCGCCGGCGCCCGGACCACGCTGGCACTCGACTTCCGCGAGGTCGCCCCGGCCGGCGCCAGCCGGGACATGTACGTCCGGGAGGGCCAGGTGGTGGGCCAGCTGGCCACCGACGGGGCCCTGTCGGTGGCCGTCCCCGCCGCGACTCAGGGCTACCTGGCG
This sequence comes from Myxococcaceae bacterium, assembly GCA_035622755.1. GTDB lineage: Bacteria > Myxococcota > Myxococcia > Myxococcales > Myxococcaceae > JADGRA01. The sequence goes on along the minus strand of DASPUU010000184.1, from coordinate 1,927 downwards.
CTCCTCGCCCGGGCGGGGACGCTGCCGCCCGAGACGGTGCTCGCCCCGGCCCTCCGGCTCGCCCGCGGCGGGTTCCAGGTCACGCCCAAGTACCAGGCGCTGGCCCGGCTCCGGGTGGACTGTCTGCGGGGCAGCGCCGACGCGGCCCGCCTCTTCCTCCGCCCCGGTCCGGACGGCCTTCTGGCCGTGCCCGCGCTGGGGACGGTCATCCGCCAGCCCGAGCTGGCCCGCACCCTGGAACGCATCGCCCGCGAGGGGGCCCGGGCGGTGACGGCCGGCGCCGTCGCCCTGGCCATCGAGAGGACGGTGCAGGGCGCCGGTGGAATCCTCTCGGCCGAGGACCTGGCCCGCTACCGCGTCCGGTGGCGCGAGCCCCTGCGCGGGAGCTACCGCGACCACGCGGTGGTGACGTTTCCTCCCCCCACCGCCGGGGGCGTGGCCGTGCTCCAGGTCCTGGGGATGCTCGAACAGCTCCGGCCGGCGGGGCTCGAGCGGCGCGGGGTGGAGGACCTCCACCTCTACCTCGAGGCGCTGCGGCGAGCCTACGTCGATCGCGCACGCTGGCTGGGCGACCCGGACTTCACCGCGCTCCCGCTCGAGCGGCTGCTCTCGCGCGACCACCTGGCCGAGCTCGCGCGGACCATCGACCCGAGGCGGGCCACCCCCTCGGCGGCGCTCTCCGCCGGCGGTCCCTCCGAGCCGCCGGCCGGCCGGACGGCGGCCCAGCCCGCGGCGACGCACACCACCCATCTCTCGGTGCTCGACCGGGCCGGGAACGCGGTGGCGCTCACCACCACCCTCAACTACGCCTTCGGGAGCTGTCTGGTCGTGCCCGGAACCGGCATCCTGCTCAACGACCAGATGGACGACTTCGCCGCCGCCCCGATGCGGCCCAACGTCTACGGCGTGGTCACCGGCGAGGCCAATGCCATCGCTCCGGGCAAGACGCCGCTCTCGTCGATGGCGCCGACCCTGGTCTTCCAGAAGGGCCACCCCGGGCGCGTTCTCCTCGCCGTGGGAAGCCCGGGCGGATCGACCATCCCCACCACCGTGCTTCAGGTGCTGATCAACGTGCTCGATGCGAGGATGGACCTCGTCCGGGCGGTGGGCGCCGGACGGGTTCACGAGCAGTGGCTGCCCGACCAGGTGGTCGTCGACCAGCAGTCGCTCGAGCCGGCCACCCGGGCCGCCCTGGAGGCGAGGGGGCACACCTTCCGCATCGTCGACGCGCTCGGCGACGCCGAGGCGGTGATGGAGGACGAGGAGACCGGGTTGCGCACCGCCGCTTCGGATCCCCGCGGGGAGGGAGCCGCCCTGGGGCAGGACGGGCCGCCGGCTCGCTGAAGGCGCCGTCAGGGCGCCGGCTTGCGGGTGTAGATGCCCTCGAAGAGCGGGCTCCAGGTCCGGCCGTCGTCCTGCGAGATGTCCCAGCGCTGCCGCACCTTGTCCCCCACCACCTGCCAGCTGATGCGCTGGAGCGCGCCCCGCCTCGACCCGAGAACCTTTTCCCCCTGGAGCACCATCCTTCCGTCCCTGAATTCGCCCTCCAGCACCAGGACCTGCCCGGTGTCGTCGACGAACGTCTGCCGCCAGACGTGGGCCACCGCATCGTAGCTGCTCAGCGAGGTTCCCTTGCTCCCGTCGCTCGCCGCCCAGTGCTCCTGGAGGGCGCAGCCGTCGAGCAGCCGTTCCACGCGGTTCGTCCCGGCCGGCGCGCCCTGGGGCGTGCTCACCTCCCACTCGCCCACCCAGAAGTCGAACTGCCGGTGGGCCGGGCTGGAGCAGGGGGGACCGCGGGGGGCGGTGAGCGCCGGGAGGGGCTTCTTCTTCGGCTGGGACTGGGCCTCGGCCACGGCGGCGCCGCCGGCGAGCGCGCAGCAGAAGAGTAGTGCCCGCCCCCTGCCCGCTCGCATCTCCGCTCCCCCGG
>DASPUU010000183.1:0-9813 GCA_035622755.1 Myxococcaceae bacterium | reverse complement strand
GATTCTGCCGACTTCTTCTACAAGTGCACCGAGCTCTACGCTCCCGAGGCAGAACGAGCCGTGCGCTGGAACGACCCGGCGCTCGGGATCCGCTGGCCGGTGGAGGTGCCCCTGCTCTCGGCCAAGGACCGCGACGCGCCGCTCCTGGCCGACGCGTCGGTGCTGCCTGCTTACCCTGGCTGATCCCTCGGCTCCACCTTCCAGCGGTGCACCGGGCGGAGCAACCCCGCCTGCTCGCCGGTGGTGCGCACGGCGAATCCGTGAAACCCCCTCTGGAAGTCGCAGCAGACCCGGCCGCCGTCGCCAAAGACGGCAACGTCGAGCCGGTAGTTGCCGTCCGCGAGGCCAAGGCGGTCGAAGTGAAGGGTGGCGCTCGACTCCGGCCGGGAGGGAAGGGGGCTCCTCCCGCGCCAGAGCAGCGTCCCGTCCGGGGAGAAGAGCGAGACCTCGAGCGTGGGCGAGACGAGCGACCGGTCCTGCACGATCGCCAGGGTCGCCTCCAGCCCCTCCTCGGAGTCGAACACCGCACGCTCTCCGCCGCCCGGTGCTCGGAGCTGGACGGCCACCACCTCCGCCTCGAACGTTCCCCATCGCCGCCCGGGCTCGGCGGGAGGCCCGCTCCGCGGCTGCCGACCGACCGGAGAAGCGACGGCGGGAGCCGGCTGACCAGGGAGCACCTGGGCCTGCACTTCCGACTCGGCCACGGCCTTCCGGTACTCGGAGACGATGAAGGCCGGGTCGCCATGGGCCCGGAGGATCCCGGCGTCGAGCCAGAGCGCCTCGTCGCAGTGGGTCTGAAGCGTCCCCATGTCGTGCGTGACGAGCAGGATGGTCTTCCCGGAGCGCCGGAACTCCTCCATCTTGGCCATGCTCTTGCGGGCGAAATGCTCGTCGCCCACGGAGAGGATCTCGTCGATGATGAGCAGATCGGGATCGACGTGGGTGGCCACGCTGAAGGCCAGGCGCGCGTACATCCCGCTCGAGTAGGTGCGCACCGGCTCGTCGATGAAATCCCCGAGCTCGCTGAAGTCGATGATTTGCTGCATCCGCTCGCGGATCTCCCGGCGTGACATGCCGAGGATGATGCCGTTGACGGTGATGTTCTCCCGGCCGGAGAAGTCGGGGTGGAAGCCGGCGCCCAGCTCGAGCAAGGCGGAGATGCGCCCGTTGACCTCGACCGTTCCGGAGGTCGGCCGGTAGATGCCGGTGACCAGCTTGAGGAGCGTGCTCTTGCCGGAGCCATTGCGGCCCACCAGCCCCACCGTGCGGCCGCGTGGCACGGTCAGCGACACGTCGCGCAGGGCGTGGGTGACGCTGGACGGTGCCTCCGGCCGCCGTGTGCGCTTCAGGAACCGGACCAGCTCGGACTTGAGGGTCGTGTATTCCCGCCGGATGGTGCTCTTGCGGAAGTCCTTGCTCACCTTCCGGAGGACGATGGCATCCATCGAATCAGACCAGCTCGGCGAACTCTTCCCGGCGCTGCTCGAAGACGCGCGCGGCGAGCCAGAGGAGGAGGAAGGAGCCCACGGTGACCGCGGAGAGCGCTCGCCAGTGGGGGAGGCGGTGCTCGTAGAAGATACCCTGGTAGGAGGTGATGATCACCGACATCGGGTTGGCGATGAGGAACAACCGGCGAAAGGCAGCCGGGATGTCGTCTGGCCGGTAGAGGATGGGCGTGACGAAGAACCAGAGGGTGAGGACGTTGTTCACGATCTGCTGCAGGTCGCGAAAGGCGACGTTCAGCGCCGAGACGAGGAACGATACGCCGAGGATGAACATCAGCTGGACGAAGAGGACCACCGGGAAGAGGAGCACGTGCCAGGAGGGCCAGATCCCCACCAGGCCCCCGAGACCGATCATCAGCGGCAGGGAGAGGAGGTAGTTGGCGAGGTTCGTGGCCACCACCGTGGCCGGAAGCACCTGAGCGGGGAAACGCACCTTGGTGAGGAGGTCCCGGCGGTCGCTGATCGTGCTCGCCCCGGCTCCGACGCTGGAGGAGAACCAGAGCCAGGGGAGGAGGCCGACGAAGAGGAAGTAGGTGTAGTGCTGGATGCTCGTGCGCTGGATGATGCCGAAGACGAGGCCGTACACGGCCATGAGCAGGAGCGGGTTGAGAAAGGTCCAGAGGAAGCCCAGCGCCGACCCGCGATAGCGCGCCTTCAGCTCGCGCTGCGTCAGGTTCCAGAGCAGGGCCCGGTATTGCCAGAGCTCGCGGAGGTTCTGGATCATCGAGGAGCTCGCCGCCGCGGCTTCTCCCTTCGCCGCTCGGCCCTGTCCGCCGGCCGCTTCCCGGGCTGGCGCTCCAGCTCGGCGAGGCGCTGGCGCAGCTCGATGACCTCCGCCGAGAGCTGCGCGGCGAGGTCGCGCACGTGGGCATTGAAGGCGCGCTGGCGGCCGAGAAGCTCCTCGAGGACTCCGCCGGCGGCGAACCGGAGCAGCCCGCGGAGCAGGCCGGGACTCGCCGAGGGGGGGGCCTGGACCGGGTCGGCATCGGCCTCGAGCGCCTGGACGAGAAAGGCGTGCGGGTCGACCGGTGCCTCGTCGTCGAGCGGGGCATCGGGCGAGTCCTCGGTGATGCCCCGGGCAGTGAGGCGCGCCCGGACCTCCTTCGCCAGGCGGCCCCCGTCGAAGCTTCGACCGAGCAGCTTCATGGCTCCTCCACGATCCGCTTCATCTCCTCGCGGTAGGCCTGTACCACGTTGCTCCACCGGTGTTTCGCGGCGAACGCGCGGCCCTTCCTGGCCAGCGGGGCTCGCCCCGCGATGACCGCCTGAACCGCTTCCCGGAACGTGGCGGCGTCCGAATAAACGCGGCCCGCGCCGCTCCGACGAAGCTGCCCGCGCACCACGTCGGAGTGGGCGTTCCCGATGACCGGCACTCCGGCGGCGAAGGCCTCCAGCGCGAGCAGTGAGAGGCTCTCCAGCGGCGAGGGCACCACCACCGCCGTCGCCCCGGCGAGGGCGTCCCATTTGTCTTGCTCGGAGATGCGGCCCAGCGCGTGCACGCCGGGGCCCTCCGCGCGCAAGCTGGCATGGCCGGCCAGGACGAGGGCCGGTGGCTCGCGCTCGGAAGCCCACAGGGCGCGGTGGAAGGCGAGCAGCTCGGGGATTCCCTTCCCGGCCTCGACACGGCCGACGTAGAGCAGGTACGGGCGGTCCACCCGGTGGCGGCGCCGGAAGCGACGGGGGTCACCCGGCCGGCGCTCGACGCCCGCGCCGACCACCCGGGCCCGGGCGTGGTGCGGGAAGCGCCGGCGGACGAGGCCCAGCTCCTCGGGGGTGCTCACCAGCAGACCGCGCGGGCGCTCGAAGACTTCCCGGTAACACTCGAAGGCGAGCGGCGGCTCGTCGTGGGCGGTGGGGACGAGCAGGGTCCTGGCACCGACCATGGGTACGGCCCAGGCGGTGAGCGCGTAGAGGTAGGTGAAGGCGACGAAGCCGTCGTACCGGCCGCCCTCCTCGGAGAGGTGGCGCCACAGCCCGGGGACGAGCGGCCCCTGGAGCGCCACCCATCGTTCCTCCTCCCCCCGGTCCAGGCTCCGGCCGAACAGCCGCCGGGAGAGTGCGTTGAGGACCGGCATCTCGCGCTGGAAGCGGACGGGGAAGCGGACCACGCGCGCGCCGTCGACGGACGAGCTGCCGGCGGGGAGCGTATTCCCCCAGGTCAGGTGGTCCGTGGCGCAAGTGGTGAGCACGGTCACTTCCCAGTGCCGGGACATCCGTCGCACGATGCTGCGGGCGAGCGCCTCCGCGCCGCCGGTCACGTCACCGTACCGCTGGACCAGAACCGCGACCCGGGGGCGCCGCCGGCGCCGACGGGGCAGGGTCGGCCCGGCGAGCGTGGCCAGCGCCACCCGGAGGGATTTCTCTGCCCGCTCGGCGCTGAACGCACCCAGGCGGCGCCGCTGACCTTCGACGACACGTTCCCGGAGCGCCGGGCTCTCGGACAGCTGAACGGCGAGCTCGGCGAGGAAGGCGAATCGCTTCTCGGTGAAGCCCACCCCCGCACCGTCGAGGGCCTCGGGCACTGCGCCGGTGGCGAAGGCGAGCACGGGGAGGTCGGCAGCCATCGCCTCGAGCAGGGATTCGCCGGAGGCGTCGTTCTCGGCCAGCGAGAGGAACAGCTGGGCACCGCGAAGCACCGCCACCCGCTCGTCGTGAGCCCTTTGCCCGAGGAAGCGGAGGCCGCGGAGCCGGACCGCCTGACGGACGAAGGGCCGGACCCCCTGAAGGGCGTGCAACCGGCCGAGGAGGAGGAGCTGGGCGTCCGGCCGGAGCCGCAGGAGCTCGCGGTGAAAGGCGAGAACCTCCTCGGGTCGACGCGGCGCGAGCGAGCCCGCGTCGCAGACGACCACCGGGCGCCCGGGAGCGAGCCGCGGGCGACCGTGGGGAGCGCGGTCCTGTCCAAATCGGTCCGCCTCGACGTGGGGCGTGAAGCGCATCACGTTCCGGTGGCCCGCGCGCTCGAGCGCTCGGGCGGCTGCCGTGGACGGGGCGAGCGCGAGCTCGACTCTCGAGGCAAGACCGGCCAGCTGGGCACGGGAGCCCGGGTCTGCGGAGGGGAGGACATCGAGCACGAGGCCCCGCCGGCACCCGAGGAGCAGGAGGCGAGCGGTGAGCGCCGACGCGCCGGCGTGGTGGCCGAGCACCCAGTCGGTGCGCCGGAGCCGCAGGGAGCCGAGGCTGCGCACCCAAGGGGCCTCGCTCCGCGGCGGCTCGAGAGCCGCCAGCTCCCCCCAGTGTCCCAGCCGGCGGAGGAGGGCCGAGAGCCGGATGGCGGACTCGGTGGCCGGCTCGCCGCGGCGAAAACGGAGCAGCAGCTGATGAACGACGGCCATCGGGAGGGCGAGCACCCGCTCGTAGCACAAGCGCTGGCCATGCTAGAGGCCCCTCGTGGCCGGAGCACCGCCGACGGTGGCCCTCGACGCGACGCTCTGGGACGAGCCCACCACCGGGATCGGGCTCTACACCCGCCAGGTGGCCCGCGCCCTCGGCGAGCAGGGCGTGACCGTGATCCGGGTCGGGGCCCGCTCCTCGGGGGAGCACCCGCGGCGGATCCGGAGCCGGACGCTCTATGCGCTGGCCGAGCTGCCGCTCCTCCTCCGCGAGCTCGGTCCGCCGGTGTTCCATGCCGTCGGGAACTTCGACCTCCCGCTCCGGCGGCTGCCCGGGACGGCCTTCGTGCTCACCGTGCACGACCTCATCCCGCTCGAGCTCCCGGAGACGGTGTCGCCCTTCTTCCGGTGGCAGTTCCGGCTCTGGCTCCAGCGGAGCCTGGCCGTGGCCGACCACGTGGTCTGCGACAGCCGGACCACTCGCCAGGGCCTCTTGGCGCGCTTCCCCGGGACGGACGAGGCGCGCGTGACGGTCGGACACCTGGGCGTGGACCACGCCCGGCCGCCGGCCCTCGACGCCACCAGCCGCGCCTACCTCGAGAGCCTCGGCCTCCCGGCCGAGTACCTCCTCTACGTGGGGGCGCTCGACCTGCGGAAGAACGTGGCGCTGGTCCTCGATGCGCTCGAGCGCCTGGCCGCCTGGCGGATGGTCCCCTTCGTCCTCGTCGGGCAGCGCTGGTACGGCTCGGGCCCGGTGGAGCGCCGCATCCGAGCGCTTCGCGCCGCGGGGCACGACATCCGGGCGCTCGGCTTTCAGCCGGAGGGGCTCCTCCATGCCCTCATCCAGCGGGCGACCGTCTTCGTCTTTCCCTCGCGGGCGGAGGGATTCGGGCTGCCGCCGCTCGAGGCCATGGCGCTCGGCACGCCGGTGGTGGCCAGCACCGCCGGGGCCCTCCCCGAGGTGTGCGGGGATGCCGCCGCGCTCGTCTCGCCCGACGACCCGGAGGAGCTCGCCCGTGTGCTCCGCCGGGTGCTCACCTCGCCCGACGAGCGCCGGGCCATGTCCGATGCCGGAGCGGCACGAGCCGCCCGATTCCGCTGGGCGGATCTCGCCGCCCACCTGACAGACGTCTACGCCCATGTGGCGCGCCGTCCAGGGTGAGTGTGCGCTCGAGGCCCACCGTTCGGGGTGACCGACCGGAGATTTGGCCCCCCCGCGAGCGGCTGCTAGCCTTTCCCGGACCGATGGCCGGCCGCCGGACCCTTCCCCTGCTCTTCGTGCTGTGGGCGTCGCTCGCCCACGCCCAGGCGCTGAACCCGTCGCAGGTCATCTATCTCGACGGCGGCGGCCAGTTCGAGGCCCGCGCCTACCCGGTGTACACGAGCCCGGCCACGCCCTACATCATGGCCGGGGCCGGGGCGAACCTTCAGGTCTTCGACATGAGCGGCAACGAGGTGGCGAACCAGCCCGGCACGTTCGACAACTTCGCCGTGGCCAACGCCATCCCCTTCGGGTCGGAGACGGCAACCCTCGTCGCCACCGCCTCGTACGAGCTGGGGACCTGTGGAGGGACCCGGTGCCTGCGCTTCTTCCGCTGGGATCCCGTCGGGGGGTTCCAGCCCCTCAACTTCATGGCCACCCTGGTCCTCGAATCCTCGGCCATGACCATCGACACGTCGGCCAACCCGATGGTCGTCTACTACACGGGACTCCAGTCGGCGTCCCAGCCGCTCTACAGCCAGGCGATCAGCGTCGGCGCGGATGGAGGGGTGAGCTTCCTCACCTCGAACATGCGCACCGTCCAGACGAACACCGTCGGCGGGCTGGCCGCCTATCCGCCCTCCACGCTCTTCCTGAGCGCGGACACCCAGCCCCTCTACTCCTTCCCCAGCGATCTGACGATGGCCGGTGGGGGCGTGGTCAACAACCAGTACAACGACCTGCACGGGCTCTTCCTGGTCCTGACCCTGCCCAGCGGCGGAAGCTCGCTCCTCGCCGGCGACCAGACCAACGAGCAGGTCCTCTTCTTCAACCCGGACGCGGGCGTGTACCAGGGCGGGCTGTCCATCGACGGGGGCAACCGGCTCGTCGCTCCGAGCGGCGTGGCTATCACTCCCGACCTTCAGACACTGATCGTCGCCGAGACCTACAACCCCCAGATTCCGGCCATCGCCACCAACGCCGCCATCTACCTGGTCCCCTTCCAGGGGATCCCCGATGGCGGCAACTCCGTGCCTGACGGCGGGGGCGGCGGCGGCGGTCCGGTCATCCCGGCGGTGCCGCCCGGGCCGGGCCAGGCCGTCCCGAGCACCTACAGCGGCTGCTCGAGCGCCGGCGGGGGGCCGCTGCTCCTCACCTTCCTCGTCCCGGTCCTGCTCGCACGCCGGCGCCGGCGCTAGCCTCGCTCCCCCGCCACCTCCCGGGATATGTCCCGGCGCGTCGTGCTCTCCCGCGTGCGCCTCCTCGTCGTCTGCTGCCTCGCTCTTTCCGCGAGCTGCCGGACTACTCCCCCCCCAGGTCCTGCCGCCGCGCCGGTGGCCGCGCCGGCGCGCCCGCTGCTGCGGCTGACCATCGCCGGGACCAACGACTGGCATGGCTGGCTCATGCCCCATCAGCACCGCGCTCGCGACGGCTCGATGGTGGAGGAGGGAGGCCTCCCGCTCTACGCCGGCGCCCTGGACATTCTCAGGACCGAGACCCAGGGCCGCCTGCTCGTCGTCGACGCGGGCGACGTCTTCCAGGGGACGCTCGTCTCCAACCTGAGCGAGGGCGCGGCCATGGTCGATGCCTTCAACGCGCTGGGAATGCAGGCCGTCGCGGTGGGGAACCACGAGTTCGACTACGGGCCGGCCGGGCCGGCGCCGGTGCCCCAGGCGCCGGGGGACGATCCGCTCGGGGCATTCAAGGCCCGGGTGGCCCAGGCGCGTTTCCCGTTTCTCGGAGAGAACATCGTCGAGGCATCGACCGGACAGCATCCAGCCTGGCTCGGGCCGGGCACCCTTCTCGAGGACGTGGGAGGCGTCCTGGTGGGAATCGTGGGGCTGGCCACGCCGGAGACGCCGCGGACCACCAACCCGGTCAACGTGGCCGGCCTCCGCTTCCTTCCCCTGGCGCCGGCGGTCCGCTCCGCCGCCGGGCGCCTCCGGGCCCAGGGCGCCGACCTGGTGGTGGTGGTGGCCCATGCCGGGGGCGCCTGCGACGACCTGCACGACCCCCATGACCTCTCCCGCTGCGACCGCGGCCAGGAGATCTTCGCCCTGCTCGAGGCGCTTCCACCGGGCACGGTGGACGCGGTGGTCGCCGGTCACACCCACCGGACGGTCGGCCACTTCGTCCAGGGCACGCCGGTGATCGAGACGTCGGCGCTGGGGAGGAGCTTCGGGCTCATCGAGCTCGCGCTGGATCCGGTCACCCGGCGTCCCCTCCCCGCCGAGACCCGCATCGAGGCGGAGATCGCCCTCTGCGAGCGGGTGGTGGAGGGAACCGCGCGCTGCGACGCCGACGCCCTTCGGAGCAGCAAGCCGCTGGTGGGCGGGACGCTGCACGGGCAGCCCCTCCGGCAGGACGCGAAGCTCCAGGCGCTGCTCGCCCCGTCCCTGGCGGCGGTGGCCGAGCTCCAGGCGCGCCCTCTGGGCGTCCAGGTTCCGGCGGCCCTTCACCGGGTGGCGCGGGGAGAGAGCCCGCTCGGAAGCACGGCCGCCGATGCCCTCCGGAGGATGGAGGGGGCGGACATCGCCATCCTCAATCCGGGCGGGTTGCGGGCCGACCTGGCGGCGGGGCCGCTCACCTACGGACGTCTCTACGAGACCTTCCCCTTCGACAACGCCGTGGCCACGCTCCAGCTCCGTCCGGCGGACATTCGACGCCTGCTCGACGCGTTCCTCGCCCGCGGGCGCACTCCGCAGCAGTCCGGCCTCCGGATGGAGATCGCGGTCTGCCCGGGTGGGCTCCGGCTGGTCGGCCTCGCGCTCGCCGACGGCGGCCCGCTCGTCGAGGGGCGCCTCTACCGGGTGGTGCTCCCCGATTACCTGGCGCGCGGGGGGGACGGCCTCGAGGCCTTCATGGCCGACCTCCCCGCGGACCACGTGGACCTGGGAGACCGGCGTCCCCTGAACCTGCGTGATGCCCTGGCCGCCGACCTCCAGAAGCGCGGCGAGCCCCTGGTCGCTCCCCGGTCAGGGCGCACCACCCTCGTCCAGGGCGGGGCGGCGCGCTGCCCCCCGGGCTGAGGGCCCGGGGCTGTCAGATCAGCCTGCTCATCTGTCGCTCCGCCATGCTCTACAAGGTCACCCCGGCCGTGCGCCCGGGCGCACGGCGGGCGCTTGCTCCCGTGCCGGGAGATGCTCGGCCGCGCCGACGCCGCGGGTCCGCCATCTACGACGCCGAGGGCAACGAGGTCCTCATTACCCTGATGTGCCTCAAGTGCCACCACATCCGGCCGCTCGCCCAGTTCGGGCTGAGGCGGATGCCCGACGGGGCGGTCCGGAACCAGCCCTGGTGCCGGAGCTGCCGCGGCGCGGCCACGCCGAAGCGGCAGCCGCAGGCGACGGTGCCGCCCGGCGAAGCACCGGGTGGCCCCGGCGGACCCTGACCCGCCGCCTCTCCCGCAGGGCCCCCCCCGGGCTGCCACACCCCCGGCTCGCCGGAGGCGTGCCGCGGCGGGCGGGGGCAGAGGCAGGCGGCAGCTCCGGGCTCGCTCCCGCTCCCGCCCCCGCCCCGGATCCGCCGTATTTACGGGCGCTTCCAGAGACCATTCGTCTCGATTTACAGAAGTCCAAACGTCATCCCAGGGTCTGTAAATCTTCTCATGGGAGCTGAGGGACCAGCTCCGGCCCATGAGGGTCTTGCATCCCTCCCAGCAGCGATGGCAGCATTTACAGCGCACCTCGTCACGCGGTGCACTGGTTGACAAGCCAAGCCCTGGGAGAGCCTGCCGCATGTCCATCGCACTCGTGATGAAGGAAGCGTCCGAAGCCCC
>DASPUU010000182.1:0-7727 GCA_035622755.1 Myxococcaceae bacterium | reverse complement strand
TGGCTCGCTCGGCCCTCGCCCCGCTCCTCGGACCCCGGCTTCTCCTCGATGCGGATCCGCTCGGCCTCCAGGTCATTCCCGGTACGGGTGGGTATGCCCTCGTGGTCGTGGAGCGCGCGACCGGTCGTGCCGCGAGCGGCGACGCGGTGGCGCGGGCGCTGGACCGGGCCCTGGGGTGGGGGAGGGTTCGGAGCGGGCGCTTCCGGCTCGAGCCCCTCGGCGCACGGGTGCGCGTGCACGGCTCCGGGCTCGGGCACGGGCTCGGCCTCTGCCAGGCGGGCGCGGCGCGGCTCGCCGCACGGGGGGAGAGCCACCGCGCCATCCTCGCCCACTACTTCCCCCTCGCCGTCCTGACCGACGCCGCGGCGCTGACCGGACTTCGGCGGCAGGAACCGGAGCGCCTCCCGACGGCCGGGCGATGAGTCTCCTGTCACCCCGGAGGGCCTTCCGGCCACTCCCTGGGGACCAGGAGGTCCATCATGTCATCCCACGAGCTGTTCCAGTCCGCGCGCCGTGCGCCCCGCACCGAGGTCCTCGGAGCGCTGCCGCTCCTCGTCTTCTGCCTCGCCGGCGGGACGCTGCTCGGCAGCTACCTCGCGCCGGTGGCGCCGGGCAGCGCCGCAGCGGCCGAAGTGGCGCGGGTGCCGGGGCCGGAGTTTGACAGCAAGATCCGGGGCGCGCTGGTGGCGGTGCCGGCCCATCCTGCGCCCATCGCTCACCGCTGAGCGAAGGAGCTCCCGCCCCATGCGCCTCTACGACTACGCCGCATCGCAGAATGGCTACAAGGTTCGCCTGCTGCTCTCCCACCTGGGTGTCCATTACGAGACGACCTGGGTGGACATCTTCGCCGGCGAGGCGAGCAGCCCCGAGTTCCTGCGGATGAATCCGAGCGGATGCGTGCCGGTGCTGGAGCCGGTGCCCGGCGCGTACATCCCCGAGTCCAACGCCATCCTCTACTACCTGGCTCAGGGGACGCCCTACTGGCCGTCGGACCACGCGGCGCAGGCCCGCGCCCTCCAGTGGATGTTCTTCGAGCAGGAATCCCACCAGCCGAGCATCGCCACCCTCCGCCACTGGACGCTGACCGGGAAGCTGTCCCGCTACCCGGCGCTGGTCCCGTCCAAGCGGCGGCTGGGAGAGAAGGTGCTCGGCATCATGGACCGGCACCTGGCCGGGCAGCCCTTCTTCGCCGGCCCCGGGTACAGCGTGGCGGACATCTCCCTCTACGCCTACACCCATCTGGCCAAGGAGGGCGGCTTCGTGCTGGAACGCTACCCGGCCGTGGTCGACTGGCTCGCCCGGGTGCGGTCCCAGCCCGGGCATCTGGCGCAGGTCTTCCCCTACCCGCCGAGCGCTTCCGGGTACCTGCCCAGCGAGAGGGAGGCAGCGTGATGGAAGCGCACGCGGGAGCGCGGGTCGTGGCACCACCACCGCTGGACCTGGAGGCGGAGCGGTACTGGCGGGCGGTGGTGGAGCGCGACCAGGGCTTCGACGGCCGGTTCGTCTACGCGGTGGAGACGACCACCGTCTACTGCCGGCCGTCCTGTCCCTCGCGCCGGCCGCTCAGGCGCAACGTCCGCTTCCTTCCTTCGGCCGAGGCGGCGGAGCGACAGGGATACCGCGCCTGCCGGCGCTGCCACCCGCGCTCGCCGCTGTCCCCGTCGGCCGCGGTGGTGGAGCGGGTCCGGGCCCTGCTCTCCGCCGATGCCGAGCGTGCTCCGACGCTGGCCGAGCTCGGGCGCCGGGTGTCGATGAGCCCGGGTCACCTGCAGCGCCTCTTCACCCGGGCCACCGGGATGTCGCCCAAGGCCTACGTCGAGGCGCAGAGGCTGGCGCGGCTCAAGAGCTCGCTCCGCCACGAGGACGGGGTCACCGAGGCCATCTACGCCGCCGGCTACGGGGCTCCGAGCCGGGCCTACGAGAAGAGCCGGAGCCTGGGCATGACGCCCTCCGCCTACCGCGCCGGAGGGGCGGGCCAGCGCATCAGCTACGCGCTCGCCGACAGCTCGCTCGGCCGCGCCCTGGTCGCCTCCACCCCGCGCGGGGTGTGCCGGGTGGCCTTCGGTGGCACGGACGAGGCGCTCGTGGCCGGGCTCCGCGAAGAGTTCCCCGCGGCGGAGCTGGGACGCGCCGAGGGGCCGGCGGCCCGGTGGGCGGAGTCGGTGATCCAGGCGATCGACGCTCCGGGGAGGTCGGCCGGCATCCCGCTGGACATCTCCGGCACGGCCTTCCAGCTCCGGGTGTGGAAGGCCCTGCGCAAGATTCCGGCCGGCCGGACGGCGAGCTACGCGGAGGTCGCCCGCGCCATCCGCTCACCCCGGGCGGTCCGCGCCGTGGCGAGAGCCTGTGCCTCGAACCCGGTCGCCGTGCTCGTCCCCTGCCACCGGGTCGTCCGCTCCGATGGAGGCCTCGGCGGCTACCGCTGGGGGGAGGCGCGCAAGGAGCAGCTCCTGGCCCGGGAGCGTTCCCCGGGGCGGTGAGGGCCGGCACTGTTCGCGCCGGGCGCCTTCAATCGCGGCGAAGCAGCACCCAGTCCCGGGCCGAGTCGACCTCGCGCCAGCCCGAGGGGAGGGGAGCGCCGGGGAGCAGGTGACGCTGGACGAGGGCCAGCCGCGCGCCGTGCTCGTCCCCCGGGACGAGCCGGCGGTCCATCCACGGCTCCAGCCGGCGCTCGGCCGCCAGCCCGGCGACGATGCGCCAGTCGGGCGGCTCGGAGACGACCAGCACCGGGTCGCCCGCCGAGAGAGCGTCGAACTCGCGCGCAAACTCGGCCGCGTGCACGCACGGCTTCCAGATGAGGCGGCCGCCGCGCGCACCGACGAAGCCCAGGCCGAGGACGACCAGCGCCCCGAGCGCTCCGAGCGCGATGCGCCTCCGCCCCAGGCCGGAGAGGAGGCGGCGGACGACGGGTGCCGCACCGGCGGCGCCGAGGACGGCCAGACCGGGGTAGGCGATGAGGGCGTGGTGCCAGATCTTCCGCTCCGGGACCATCAACCCGGCCACCACCAGCACGGAGTAGAGGAGGAGCCGGCGCGCCGTCGCCGGCGTCGGCGGCTCGCCCGGGTCGAGCGTCGCCGGCCAGGGGACGGCGCGGGCCGCGCCGAGGGCGACCAGCGGGAGCCCGGGCCAGAAGCGGCCGGCCAGGGTCTCCAGGGGGAACCAGGGAGGCTGGAGCCCGTCGAGGCGCCCGCCCGTCGCCGAGGCGAGCATCTGGACCAGGAGGTACCCGTTCCACCAGGTCCCGGCGCCCCAGAGCCGGTCGGCGACCAGGAAGGCGGACACGGGCACGGCGGCGAGGGCGGTCAGCCCGGCGGCGGCCGCGGCCAGCCGCAGCGCTCGCCGTTCCCAGGCGAGCGTCAGGCCGGCGGCGAGGAAAGGGAGGAGCCCGAAGGGCCCCTTCACCAGCGAGGCGGCGGCGGCGAAGAGCGCGCCCAGGGCCCACGCCCCCTTCCCGGAGGACCAGGTCCAGAGCGGGGCCACCGAGGCGGTGACGAGCAGGAGCAGGAGCGGATCCAGGCGCGGTCGCCCGCCGTAGATGGTGAAGGACTCGTTCGCCCCGAGCACGAGGATGGCCAGCGTGGCGGTGGTCCAGCCTCCGAGGCGCCGGGCGGCCCAGGCGACGAGGAGCAGGGTGCAGAAGGTGAACGCGGCGGCCAGCGGGGGCAGGGCGCTCTCGCCGGCGAGGCGGATCGCCGCCGCCCACGGCCAGAGGCCGAAGGGCAGGTGCTCCCGGAAGTGTGGATGGACCCCGGGGACGTACCGGGGGTCGAGCCAGGCATGGTCCTGGGCGAGGTGCCGGGCCACCACCTGGTAGAGCTGCGCGTCGACGTCGTCGACGTGCCCCGTCCAGGGAGCGACGAGGACCGCCGCGGAGAAGGCCAGCGCCAGGGCGGCGGCGGCGGGCCCGGCTCGAGGGCTCACTGCCGCCGGAGCTCGGCCAGGCGCCCCTTCGTCCCCGGCCAGGATTGACTGGGCATCCGCGCGAGCAGGTCGTGGACGGTGTCGAACAGGGTCTGGTGAGGGTCGCGCGCCCGGAATCCGAGCTCACGCTCCGCCTTGCGGCTGTCCACCCAGAACCAGTGCTCGGCGATGTCGACGCTGGCCGCATCCAGCGCCGGCTCCCGGCCCCGCGCCTTGGCCCAGCGCTCGAGCAGCTCGGCCCCCAGCACGTTGACCTTCGAGGGGAGCCGGAGGCGGGGCGCGGCCACGCCCGAGAGACGCTCGAGGCGCTCGAAGAACTCGGCCATGGACATGTTGACGCCCATGAGGTGCTTGCCGAAGAGCTCTCCCCGGCTGAGCGCGGCCATCACCGCCGCGGCGGCGTCGCGGACGTCGACGAAGCTCATCCCGCCGCCGGGCATCGCCGGCAGGTCCCGGTGGAGGAACCGCATCACCGTCCAGGTGGAGCTGAGGCGCTCGTCGCCCGGGCCGAGGAGGAGGCTCGGGTTGCACACCACCAGGGGGATGGCGTGCCGGCGGCAGAAGTCGATGGTCAGCCGCTCCTCGTAGACCTTGGAGAGGTAGTAGGGCCAGCGTCCGATGACGTCGAGCGGGGCCTCGTCCTCCTCGGTGCCGACACGCTCGGTCCGCGAGACGGCGGTGGTCCCGCTGGTCGAGCCCAGCACCAGCCGCCCGATGCCCCCCCGGGCGCGGATCTCCTCGAGGAGCGCCCGCGTCGCCCCGACGTGGAGCCGGTAGAGCGCCCGGGCGTCGCGGCGATCGAAGGACACCCGGCCGGCGAGGTGGACCACGGCGTCCATCCCGGAGAGCGCCGAGCGCAGGCCGTCCGGCGCCTCGAGGTCCACGGCGTGGAACTCGCCCAGCGGCGCCAGGGCCGGTCCGGGCGGTGTTCGTCCGACGAGGCGGACGCGGTGGCCGGCCTCCACCAGCCGGGGGACGAGCGCGGAGCCGAGGAACCCGGTGGCTCCGGTCACCAGGACGTTCACGGCTCGGAGCCTCCGCCGCTCGACCGGCGCGGTCCGGGCGGCACGGCCAGCTCGGCGTTGGCCTCCAGGTCGAACACTCCGCGGCGCTGCAGCGCACGGACCGCCTGCTCGGCGATGCGGGTGACCATCCGGTAGCTTTCGCTGCGCGCCAGCCCGGCCACGCGGCGCCGGAGCTCGCTCACCCGGAGGGGCGGGCCGATGCGCACGCCGAGCGCCTTGCGCCGGGGGAAGATGGCGCCCTTGGGCAGGGCCTCGTGCGTGCCCTCGATGTAGAGCGGGAGCACGTCCACGCCATAGGTCAGCGCCAGGTAGCCGAGGGTGGGCTTGAACTCCTGCATCTCCCCGTTCACCGAGCGGGTGCCCTCCGGGAAGATGAGCAGGTGGTAACCCTGCTGGAGCGCCTCGCCGGCCAGGCGGAGCGACTCGCGCAGGCTCCCGTGGCGGTCCATGGGGATGAGGTTGGTGAAGTTCTCGAAGTAGGCGCGCTTGACCGGGGTGTCGAAGAAGTAGTCCCGCGCCGCCAGCGCCGCCAGGCGCTCGCCCTGCTCGCCGAGGACGGTCTTCACCAGACCCATGTCCAGATGGCTGGTGTGGTTGGCGATGACCAGCACGTTGCTGCTCTGGGGGATGAACGCCTGCCCGACGACCTCGACCTCGAAGACGCCCCCGTAGAGCAGCTTCTGGCCCAGGGTGAGGAGGCTCCGGCCGAGGGAGGCGACCGGGGCGGGGATGGAGATCTCCCGCTCCTCCGGCGCGCCGCGGGAGGCCTCGGCGGCCGCCTCCGGAAGCCGGCGCCCGGTGCCGGCCACCAGCCGGCGCAGGTCGTCCACCGTCACCAGCCCGGAGAGGTCGTTGACCTCGCCGAGCGGGACGCCGGCGGTCTCCAGGGCCACCGAGAGCTCGGTGAGGAGCAGGGAGTCGAAGCCCAGGTCGGCCACCAGCCGCGAGGTGGGGGAGATCTCGGAGGCCGGGCGGCCGACCACCTCCGCCACCAGCGCTTCGAGCCAGCCCGCTCCGCCGTGCGCGGCGCGGACCTTCTCGCCGCTCGACGCGAGCCGCTCCAGACGCTGGAGCTCGGCCACCACCTCGGGCCGCTTGACCTTGCGGGTGGAAGTGCGGGGCAGCTCGCCCTCCCAGAAGCGCAGGACCTTCACCCGGCGGTGGAAGGGGAGGTCGGCGGAGACGCGCCGGAAGTGCTCCTCCAGCTCGGCGCGCACCTCCTCGCGGCGGCGGTCCTGGAAGTCGGGGACGCAGAGGCAGGCCACCCGCTCGCCCCCCGCCTCGTCGGGCAGCCCGACGATGGAGAGCTCCCGGATGTGGGCGTGGGCGCGGTAGAGCTCCTCCAGCTCGTCGGGATAGACGTTCCTCCCGCTGGCATCGAGGATGATGTCCTTCTCGCGGCCGAGCAGGGTGAGCCGCCCCTCGGCGTCGAGCCGCCCGACGTCTCCGGTCCGGAGCCAGCCGTCGACCAGGGTGGCCTCGGTGGCTTCCCGGTCCCCGAAATAGCCGGCCATGACGTTGGGCCCGCGCGCCCAGACCTCGCCCACCCCTTCGGCGTCGGGCTGGTGGATGTGCAGCTCGATGCCCGGCAGGGCCCGGCCCACCGTCCCCGCCTGGAGCCGGTTGCCGGGCTTGGAGACGGTCAGCACCGGCGCCGCCTCGGTCAACCCGTAGCCCTCGGCCAGGTCGAAGCCCAGGGCGTGGAAGGCCTGGTGCACCTCCTCGGGCAGCGCCGAGCCGCCGCTCACCAAGAACTTGATGCGTCCCCCGAAGCGGCGGTGGACCGGCCAGAAGAGGAGCTTGCCCAGGTTGAGATTGCGTCGGTTGCGAAGCTCGGCGTGGGCGGCCATCAGCCCGCGGATGGCCTGCTCCACCAGGGCCGGCCGGGCGGCGAACTCCTGGGTGATCTTCCGGTGGAGCAGCGACCACAGCGCCGGCACGCCGATCATCGCCGTGATGCGGCCGGTCTCGAAGACGTCCCCCAGCCGGTCGGCGCTCAGCTCGTCGAGGTAGGTGATCTCCGCCCCGCGGCTGAAGGGGGTGAGCAGCCCGGCCGAGAACTCGAAGGTGTGGTGCAGCGGCAGCACGGACAGGAGCCCGTCGCCGACCCCGAAGTCGAAGGAGCCGGCCAGCTTGGGCACCAGCGAGGCGAAGTTCCGGTGGGTGAGCATCACCCCCTTGGGCTGGCCGGTGGTCCCGCTGGTGAAGATGAGCGAGGCGACGTCGTCGGGGGAGACGGTCTTGGCCAGCGGGGCGATGCGGTCCTCGGCCGAGTCGTCCCCCTCCATGGCCTGGGCCAGGGTGAAGACCTGGGTCTTGAGCCCCGCCGCTCCGAGGGCCCGCCACAGGCCGGCGAGGTCGCGGGCGGCGTCCTCGGAGAGCAGCACCGCCCGGGCCTCCGAGCGGCGGGCGATGTTCACCACCTCGGCCTCGCTCGCCTCCGGGTCGACCGGCACGGCCGTGGCCCCGGCGCGGAGGATGCCGAAGTAGGCGAAGGCCCACTCCGGCCGGTTCTCGCTGACCAGCATCACCCGCGCGTCGTGCTCGGTGCCGGCGCGGGCGAGGAAGCTTGCCACCCGGGCCGTCCAGCGCGCCGTCTCGGCGTAGGTGAAGCGCTCCTCCCGATCCCCCTCGACGCGGCGGAAGGCCACCCGGTGCCGGTGGGCTCGGACCGCGGCGTCGAAGAGCTCGAGCAGGTCCCGGTGGGCGTGGATGGCCGTCCGCCGCTCCCGCTCCTCCTCGAGCGTGGGGAAGACCCAGCGCTCCAGGCCGGGGAGATGG
>DASPUU010000181.1:0-30516 GCA_035622755.1 Myxococcaceae bacterium | reverse complement strand
TGCTCTTCAGAGCCGGTCGGGCTTCCGGTGAGGCCGCTCTTGCCGACGAGCCCGGAGGGCTGAGCCTGGCCCGCTTCGCCGAGGAGCGGTCCATCCTCCGCCGCGCACTGCCCGAGCACCTGGCGCCCCTCGATGGGCTGGAGGGGCGGGCGGCACTCGTCGAGGGCATCACCCAGGTGAGCGTCCGGAGCTGCCTCCGCGCGCTCGACCCCGGGGAGGTGGCGGCCATCGAGTTCGACGGCCTGGAGGACCTCGTCCGCCCCGACCGCCTGGAGGAGATCCGCGGGCGGCTCCGCGGGCTGGTCTCCCTGGTCATCCGCGAGGCGGAGCGGCTGGCCTCGCTCTTCGACGTCTTCCGCGTGCTCAGCGACGAGGTCCGGGCGCTGGCCATCGAGTGGCGCGGGGCAGGCGTCTTTCGCGCCGAGGTGGAGTTGCTGCCCGAGCAGCGCCTCGCCGACCAGCTCAAGGAATGTCTCCGCGTCCCGCTGGCGGTGACCTGCGAGCGCCAGGGCGGCGAGATGGTGCGCCGCGTCCGGTTCCTCCCGCTCGACGGCCTCGGCTACCAGGACCTGGCCGAGGTGGACGTGCTCGTCTCCCGCAACGGCCGGTGGATGCCTGCCGCGGCGGCCTCGCCCGGGGCGCTGCTCCCCTTCTGGGACCTGAGGGCGCGGCGCGGGGCGGCCGGCTCCCCGGAGTCTCCGGCGGCGGCGAGCTCGCCGCTGGAGAGGCTCCTCGGAGGCGAGGTCGAGGAATCGGAGGCCGACCTGGCCGTCCTGCGCAGCTGGACGACGCTGGGGGCGACGTCCGGCTAGAGGGCCGCCTCGCCGAGGAAGTTCTCGCGCACCCGCGGATCCTGGAGCAGCCCCGCCCCCGTCCCTTCCAGCGTCACCCGGCCGGTTTCCAGGACGTAGGCGCGGTGGGCCAGCCGCAGGGCGTGCTGCACGTTCTGTTCCACCAGGAGCACGGTGACGCCGCGTCCGTTGATCTCCTTGAGTGCGGCGAAGACCTGGCGGACCAGCATCGGCGCCAGCCCCAGGGCCGGCTCGTCGAGCATGAGCAGCCGGGGACGGGCCATCAGCCCGCGGCCGATGGCGCACATCTGCTGCTCGCCTCCGCTCAGCGTGCCGGCATGCTGGGAGAGGCGCTTCTCGAGGATGGGGAACATCTGGAGGACGGCGGCCAGCGTCTGCTTCCGCTCGGCGCGGGCTGCCCTGGCGTAGGCGCCCAGCTCGAGGTTCTCCAGGACGGTCATCGTCGGCCAGAGCTGGCGGGCCTCGGGGATGAGGACGATGCCCCGGGCCGAGAGCTCGTTGGCCGGAACGCCGGCGACATCGGCGCCCTCGAAGACGACGCGCCCGTGGCGGGGCCGGAGCAGCCCGGAGACGGTGCGGAGGAGGGTGGTCTTCCCCGCGCCGTTGGCGCCGACCAGGGTGACGATCTCCCCGGGCTCCACCTGGAAGGAGACGTTCCACACCGCCTGCACGTCCCCGTAGAAGACGTCCACCGCCTCGACGCGCAGCGCGCTCACGCCGCCGCTCCCTCCTCGTCGCCGAGGTAGGCGGCCACCACCGCCGGATCGCGGAGCACCTGGTGGGGACGACCCTCGGCGATCTTCCGCCCGAAGTTGAGGACCATCACCCGGTCGGAGACGCCGACCACGGCATGCACGTGGTGCTCGATGAGGAGGACGGTGATCCCCATCTTGCGGATGTCCCGGATGAGCGCCATGGCGCCCTGGATCTCCGACGGGTTCAGCCCTCCCATCACTTCGTCGAGGCAGAGGGCGCGGGGCTCGGTGGCCAGGGCCCGGGCGATCTCCAGGCGCTTCAGCTCGCCGATGGTCAGGGTTCCGGCCAGCACCTGGGCACGGGCGGAGAGGCCGGTGCGCTCCAGGACCTCGGCCACCCGCGCCCGGGCCTCGTCGCCGCGGCGCTGCTGGCTGCCGAAGAGCGCCCCCACCGCGACGTTCTGCTTCACCGTCATGTCCCGGAAGGGGCGGACGATCTGATGGGTGCGCACCAGGCCGCGGGCCACGACCTGATCGTTGCGGAGGCCGGAGATCTCCTCGCCGCGGAAGCGGATGTTCCCGGTCGTCGGCCGCTGGCTGCCGACGAGGAGGGAGAAGAGGGTGGTCTTGCCCGCGCCGTTCGGCCCGATGACGCTGAAGATCTCCCCCTCCTGCACGGCGAAGCTCACCTCGGCGACGGCCACCAGGCCGCCGAAGCGCTTGCTCACGCCGGACACGTGGAGGATGGGCTCGACGGCCATGCGCCTCAGGCCTCCGCCGCCCGGGAGCGAGCCCTCGTCCAGGCACCGAGGAGCCGTTCCCAGAGGCCGACGATGCCCCGCGGCTCGAAGAGCATCACTGCCATGAGCAGGCCGCCGTAGATGAAGAGGTAGGAATCGCGCAGCGCCGGGCTGGCCAGGAGCTTGATCTGGAGGTAGCTGAAGAGCACCGCCCCCAGCACCGGACCGACCAGGGTGGCGATTCCACCGACGATGGGCATGAGGACGATGCTCAGGCTGAGCCGGAAGTCGAAGACGCTCCCCGGCGAGATGTACTGGAAGTTGGTGGCGAAGAGCCCCCCGGCCACGGCGACCAGGGCCGCCGACACGGCATGGGCCAGGAGCTTGTACCGGGCGGAATGGACGCCGAGCGCCTCGGCGGCATCGATGTCCTGGCGGATGGCATCCAGCGCCATGCCGAAGGCGTGCTCGCGGATCCAGGCCACCACGCCGACGGTGACCAGGGCCAGGGCGGCCATGCCGTAGTAGTTGGGCAGGAAGTGAAAGGCCCCGGAGGGCATGCGGAGGCCGCTCGAGCCCCCGGTGAACTCCACCCCCGAGGCGATGACGCGCACCGCCTCCCCTACGCCGATGGTGGCGATGGAGAAATACGGCCCGCGCAGGCGGAAGGTGGGCAGCCCGATGATCACGCTGAACACCACCGCCAGGGCGGCTCCCACCGGGAGGGTGAGCCAGGGGCTCCAGCCGGCCAGGGCCAGGAGCACGGTGGTGTAGGCCCCGATGCCGACGAAGGCCGAGTAGCCGAGCGAGATCTGTCCGGCGAAGCCGCCGAGCAGGTTCCAGGCCGAGGCGAGCACGATGGCGAAGGCCACGTTCCACAGGTCGTTGAGCGTTCCCCGGTCGGCCATCGCCGGCGGCAGGAGGAGCGCCGCGGCGAGCAGGCCGAACCAGGCGACCGACCGGCTGGGCAGGAGCCAGGCCCTCACCGCGCCACCGCCTTGCGCGAGAAGCTGCGGAACAGCGCCGGCAGGCCGCTCGGCGCCGCCACCAGCACCAGCACCAGGAGCGAGAAGCTGATCGCGTCCTGGAACGAGGTGGGGATGGGGGTGTAGGCGGCGAAGAGATTCTCGATCAGGGCCAGCACCAGCGCGCCCACCGCCACCCCGGTGAAGCTTCCCAGGCCCCCGAGCACGATGATGCAGAAGGCCTTGAGCAGGAAGCTCCGCCCGAAATCGGGAGTGAAGGCGTAGAGCGTGCTCATCATCGTCCCGGCGATGGCGGCGAAGGCGGTCCCCAGGCCGAAGGCCACCGCCGAGATGCGGTCGGCGTTCACCCCGGAGAGGCGGGCGGCATCCCGGTTCTGGGTCACCGCCCGGATGGCCTTGCCGAGGAAGGTCTTCCGGAGGAGGAGGTCGAGCCCCACCAGCGAGAGCAGGCTCACCCCGAAGACGAGGAGCAGCGGGATCCCGTAGCTGTCGCCGAGCAGCCGGACGGAGCTCATCGTGTAGGGGGTGAGGATGGACTGGGTGTCGCCCGTCCAGAGGAGGTAGGCCAGGTTCTGGAGCACCAGCCACAGCCCGAAGAGAAGGAGCAGCGACTGCATCGAGGGGGTGGTGCCCCCCCGCGGGAGCCGGCGGACGAGCGCCATGTCGAGCAGCATTCCCAGGCCGAAGAAGAGCGGCGCCACCAGGAAGAGGCTGAGGAAGGGGTCCAGCCCGAACCGGACGTTCAGCGTCAGGGTGACGTAGGCGGCCAGCATCATCAGCCCGGCGTGGGCGAGATTGATGATGCGCATCACGCCGTAGATGACCGCCAGCCCGTAGGACATCGTGGCGTACAGCCCGGCGGCGAAGAGTGAGCTGAGCAGGACTCCGGCGAGCTTTTCCACGCTGGGGGCTACTTCCAGGGGATCGGCGCCACCGCCTCCCCGGTCCTCGCCTCCTTGGGCCAGACCAGGTCCACCTTGCCCCCCGGCTTGTTCTGGGTCACGACGAAGGGGAGGTCCGCCTGCCCGGTCTTGGTGAAGTAGAGCACCGCGCCCGGGACGATGGACTTCTCCAGGCGAAGAGCGGCCAGCGCGGCGCGGATCTTCTCCGGCTCGAGCGAGCCGGCCCGCTCGATGGCCACCAGGAGCGCGCGCGTCGTCTCGTAGGCGACGGCGTGGTACCACTGCGGAGCCACGCCGGTGGCCGCCTTGTAGCGCTCGTCGAAGGCCTTGACCTGAGGGTAGGGGAGGAGGTCGGACCACCAGCCGCTGGCGAAGATGTAGTCGGTGGCCGCCCCGAGCGCCTTCCGGGCCGCCTCGTCCGCGCCGCGCGCTCCGTAGGTGATCATCTGATTGCGGATCCCCATCTGGGTGTAGGTCCGCTGCATGGAGATGAAGTCCTCCAGGTGCGCGTCGGCCATGAACAGGTCCGCCTTGGCCGCCTGGACCCGGCCGAGCAGCGGCCGGAAGTCCGGGGCGTAGAGCTCGAACTTCTGCTCCAGTCCGAGCGTCCAGGCGCCGGCGTGGGCGGCCACGTAGTCCTTGACTCCCTTGGCGTAGTCGTTGCCGTGCTCGGTTTGCTCGGTGATCAGGGCGATGGAGAGCGGAGACTTCAGCCTGCCGCCGGCCACCAGGTCGGCCAGGAACTCCATCTGGGTCCGGGCCAGGTGCTCCACCGGAGAGAGCGTGCCGAACACCCACTTGCTTCGCCCGTAGATGCTCGTCGCCCCGGCACCGGCGCTGACGTAGGGGACGCCGTAGCGCTCCGGGACCACCGACTGGGCCTGGACCAGCTGGGAGCCGTAGCCGCCGGTGAGGGCGTGGACCTTGGTCTCGGTGATCAGCTGCTCGACCAGCTGTGCGCTCTTGGCTGCGTCCGACGTGTCGTCGAGCAGCGTGAGCTGGACCTGGAGCTTCTTGCCGCCGACCTGCAGGCCGCCCGCGTCGTTGGCCTCCTTCACCGCCAGCTCGGTGGCCTGCTTGTAGGCGCTGCCGATCTTCGACTCCTTCCCGGTCACCGGGAGCACGGCGCCGATGCGCACCGTCTCCTGTGCGGAGCCGGCGCCGGAGACCAGGAGACAGGCGGGGACGAAGCCTCTGAAGAACCGGAGGAGCTTCACGGCGGACCTCCCGAGCGTTCGACGAGCCGCGGTGTGCGTACCATGGAAACGGTTGATCCGGCGGCGGCCGACGCGTAAATCAAGCGCCGGGTGCTGCGCACCGCGTCAACCCCTCCCGAGGGCCCTTCACCGTGAAGATCCTGGTCACCGCCAAGCGCGTCGAAGACCCCGAGTCGAAGATCAAGGTCAAGGCCGACGGCTCGGGCATCGTCCAGGAGGGGCTGAAGTACAAGATCAATCCCTTCGACGAGATCGCCGTCGAAGAGGGCCTGCGCCTGGTGGCCAAGCACGGCGGCGAGGTGGTGGTGGCCTCCATCGGCTCGAAGGACGTCCAGGAGCAGCTCCGCCATGCGCTGGCCATGGGTGCGGCGCGCGCGGTGTGG
Organism: Myxococcaceae bacterium; assembly: GCA_035622755.1. Classification (GTDB taxonomy): domain Bacteria; phylum Myxococcota; class Myxococcia; order Myxococcales; family Myxococcaceae; genus JADGRA01. The sequence goes on along the minus strand of DASPUU010000181.1, from coordinate 24,781 downwards.
GTCAACCATGCCGGACCGCTCGATCCGATGGGCGCCGCCGGCATCCTCCAGAAGGTGGTGGAGAAGGAGAAGCCCGACCTCTGCATCCTGGGGAAGCAATCGATCGACGACGACCAGAACCAGACCGGGCAGTACCTCGCCGAGTGGCTGGGCTGGAGCCAGGCCACCTTCGCCTCGAAGCTCGATTCGCTGGAGAGCGAGGCGGAGAAGGCCAAGGCGCCGGCGCTGGAGCTGTCCGCCGACGGCAAGAGCCTCAAGGTCGTCCGGGAGGTGGACAGCGGGCTGGCCACGCTGGAGTGCACCCTCCCGGCGGTGGTCACCACCGACCTGCGGCTCAACCAGCCCCGCTACGCCTCCCTGCCCGGGATCATGAAGGCCAAGAACAAGCCCATCGAGGAGCTGACGCCGGCCGGGCTGGGGGTGGACGTCAGCCCGACGGTGGAGGTGCGCCGCCTGTCGCCGCCGCCGCCGCGCAAGGCCGGGGTCAAGGTGGGGGACGTCCAGGAGCTGTTCCAGAAGCTGAAGAACGAAGCCAAGGTGCTCTGAAGGGAGAGGCGGTGCCCATGTCCGTGGTCCTCATCGTCGCCGAGCGTCAGCCGGACGGTCAGCTCCGCAAGGCCACGCTGCACGCCGTCGCCGCCGGGTCCGACCTGGCGGCCAAGGCCGGAGCCGAGCTCCACCTCGCGGTCCTGGCCGACGACCCCGGGCCGACGGCGGACAAGCTCCGGGACCTGGGGGCGAAGGCCGTCCACGCCCTGGCCGCGCCGGGGCTGGCACACTACCTGGCGGAGACCTTCGCCCCTCCCGTGGCCGAGCTGGCCCGGTCCATCGGGGCCAGCTTCGTCGGCGCCGCCGCCACCGCCCAGGGACGGGACCTCATGCCCCGCGTCGCGGCACGGCTCCGCGCCGCGATGGCCTCGGACGTGGTCGGCTTCTCCGGCTCGGGGGCGGACATCACCTTCACCCGGCCGATGTGGGCCGGTGCGGTGGTCTCCGAGACGGTGCTCCGGACTCCGGTCAAGGTGTTCACCGTGCGGGCCACCGAGTTCCCGGCCGCCGCCGGTGGAAAGCCGACTGCCGAGGTGAAGGCCGGATCGGCGTCGGTGCCCGCCGCGCCCACGCGCTTCGTGGACTTCAAGGAGGTGAAGAGCGCGCGGCCGGAACTCACCGAGGCGCGCATCGTCGTCTCCGGCGGGCGCGGGACGAAGGGAGACTTCAAGGAGGTCGAGGCCCTGGCCGACGAGCTCGGCGCGGCCGTCGGCGCCTCGCGGGCCGCCTGCGATGCCGGATGGGTTCCCAACGACTGGCAGGTCGGTCAGACGGGCAAGGTGGTCGCCCCCCAGCTCTACATCGCCGCGGGCATCTCCGGGGCCATCCAGCACCTGGCCGGGATGAAGGGCAGCAAGGTCATCGTCGCCATCAACAAGGACCCGGAGGCGCCCATCTTCCAGGTGGCCGACTACGGCATCGTCGGGGACCTGTTCAAGGTGCTCCCCGAGCTCCGCGCCGCCATCCACGGCGCGAAGTAACGGTGCCGAGCCCGCCCGAGAGCGACGCCGCCCTCGCCCCGCTGGGCGTGCATCGCATTCCCGTCCCGGTGCCGTTCCCGGACGCGGGCGGGCCGGTCAACGTCTACGCCATCGAGGACGGGGCGGGCTGGGCGCTGTTCGACTGCGGCATCGGAACGGCCGAGGGCGAGGCGGCGCTCCGGGCCGGCGCGGCCGAGCGCGGCGTCGACCTCGCTCGCTGCACGCGGCTCCTCGTCTCCCACGGGCACACCGACCACTACGGGCTGGCCCAGACGCTCTCCGAGCAGAGCGGCGCTCCGGTCTTCATCCACCCCGCCGACGCGGCCAAGGCGGTGGGTCCGGACGCCTGGCCGGCGCGCGAGCCGGTCTACCGCGTCTTCCTCCTGCGCCAGGGCATCCCCCTCGACCAGGTGGACCGCCTGGCCGCCATGGGCCGCTTCTCCGGCAAGTACAGCCGCCGCATCGACCCGGAGCGAGCCCGGCCCCTCGCCGGAGGGGACCGCTTCCGCTTCCGCCGCTTCGAGGCCGAGGTCCTTCACCTCCCCGGGCACACGCCGGGGCTGGTCTGCCTCTGGGATTCCGAGCACCGGGTCCTCTTCGCCGACGACCACGTGCTCGCCCGGACCTCGCCCAACCCGTTCCTGGAGCTCACCGGGGAGGTGCCGGCCCGCACCACCCGCTCGCTGCTCACCTACTTCACCTCCATCCGGAGGGTCATGGCGCTGGGGCCGGACTGGGTGCTCCCCGGGCATGGCGAGCCGTTCCAGGAGGTGGGGCCCCTGCTCGAGCGGCTCTTCGGCTTCTACGCCCGGCGCCAGGACAAGCTCCTCGCCGCCGTCGGCAAGGGAGAGGACACCGCCTACGCCCTGACCCAGGCGCTCTTCGGGCCGCACCAGGGCCCCCGGCTGTACCTCACCCTCTCCGAGGTGGTGGGCAACCTCGAGGTGATGGAGGAGGACGGGCGCGTCCGCCGGACCGAGTCGGCCGGCGTCGAGCGCTGGGCGGCGACCTAGCCCCCCCGCGCCGAAACCGGCTCGCTGGTGCAGGCGGATTCCCAGGGCGCGTTCCCGGGCGTGCCCTGCTCCAGCGCCTGCAACGCGGCGGGCTCCGACGTCCCGGCGCGCTGCACGACCCCGCGCTGCGGCCGCCGGGACCCCTGTCTCGCTTGCGGCCCGGCGCCGACCGGGCGAGAACCCGAGGAGGCGGCCCGGACAGGCCGGCCTCCGCTTCCGTGAGCTCCGCGGCCCACATCCCCTCCCGCCGCGCCGACGCGGTCCTGGTGGCCATCACCGCCTTCTGGGGCGTGACCTTCGTGGTGGTGAAGGACGCGGTGGGGCTGGCCGACCCCTTCACCTTCCTCGCGCTCCGCTTCGGCCTCGGGGCCGCCCTGCTCACCGCCGTCGCCTGGCGCGGCGTGCGGGGTGGGGCGCTGCTGCGCGCCGGAGCGGGCCTGGGCATGCTCCTCTTCGTCGGCTTCGCCGCCCAGACCGCCGGGCTCCAGTTCACCACGCCCTCGCGCAGCGCCTTCCTCACCGGGCTCTCGGTGCTGCTCGTGCCCTTCCTCGCCATCGCCTTTCACCGCCACCGGCCGCCGCCGGCCAGCCTGGTCGGGGTGGCCCTGGCCGTGGTCGGACTCTGGGCGCTCGCCGGGGCGGACCGCGCTCCCGGGGCCCCGCCCGATCTCTGGAAGGGCGATGCGCTGACGCTGCTCTGCGCCCTGGCCTTCGCCCTGCACATCACGCTCATCGAGCGCATGGCGCGCGTCCATCCCCCGGCGCCGCTGGTGGCCGTCCAGCTCGGGACGGTGGCCGTCATCGCCCTGGCGGCCATGGCCGCGCTCGGCCCCCGGCTCGTCTCCACGCCGGCCCTCTGGAGCGCGGTCCTCATCACCGGGGCGGGGGGCAGCGCGGTGGCGCTCCTCCTCCAGGCCTGGGCCCAGGCGCGCACCACCGCGGTGCGCGCGGCGCTGGTCTTCGCCCTCGAGCCGGTGTTCGCCGCGGCCTACTCGGTGGCGCTCGGCCGGGAGGAGCTGCGCCTCCGCGAGGTGGGCGGAGGCGGCCTCATCGTCCTCGGCGTGCTCGTCTCCGAGCTCGGGCCGGCCGGCTGGACGGGTCTCGTCCGGCTGCTCGGCCGCGAGGGGCGTGGGGCACGCGGGGTATAGAGTCGGCCGTCCGGGGAAACGGGATGGCCGTCGAGCTGCGCCGCGAAGGACTGCACCTGTCGGGCACGACGCTCGCGCTCGATGCACGGCGGAGGGCGCAGCTCTCGTTCGTCAGCCACGCCCACGCCGACCACATCGCCCGGCACGAGCGAACCATCGCCACCGCCGCCACGCTGCGCCTGATGGCCCACCGGCTCGGGCCCCTCTCCGCCCCGCTCAGCGTTCCCTTCCGACGGCCGTTCGCCCTCGGGCGGCTCACCCTCGAGCTCCTTCCCGCCGGCCACATCCTCGGCTCGGCCCAGCTCCGGGTGACCCGGCCGGATGGACGCCGCGTCGTCTACTCCGGCGACCTCAACCTCTCCCCGGCGCTGACCGCCGAGCCGGCCGAGGTGGCCCACTGCGACACGCTGGTCCTCGAGTCGACCTTCGGCCACCCCCGCTACTCCTTCCCCGAGCGGGCCGCGGTGCTCCGCTCGGTCGAGGCCTGGGTGCGCGCCGTGCTCGCGCGGGACGCCACCCCGGTGGTGCTCGGCTACGCGCTGGGCAAGGCCCAGGAGGCGGTGGCGCACCTCACCCGGGCGGGGCTCCCGGTGGTCGCCCACGGAAGCGTCTGCGACATCGCCGTTCTCTACCGCGAGCTCGGCGTGGAGCTGGGCGAGGTCCGGCGCTTCGACGGGACGTGGCGGCCCGGGGAGGTGGGGGTCTTCCCGCCCCACGCCTGGCGCTTCGAGCGGCTCCCCCGGCCGCGGCCTCACCAGACGGCCGTGCTCACCGGGTGGGCGGCCGACCCGGGCGCCGCGCGGCGCTACCGGGCCGACGTCGCCTTCGCGCTCTCCGATCATGCCGACTGCCGCACCCTGGTCGAGTACGCGCGCGCCACCGGCGCCCGGGAGGTGGTCACCCATCACGGCTTCGCCCGGGAGCTGGCCCGGGAGCTCTGCCGTGCTGGCCTCGAGGCGCGCGTGCTCGGGGAGCGGCACCAGCTGTCACTCTTCTGACGTAGGCTCGGGGCCCATGGGGAGTGCCTGGATCGAGCACCCGCCGGCGGGCTCGTGGAAGGCCCCGGGGCGGGCCCTGTCCACGCTGCGCTCTCGCTCCCCGGGCAGCGGGCTGGGCGGCTCGAGCGTGGCCGCCGTCCTGGTGCTCCTCCTGGCCACCGCCGCCGCCGCGGTGGGCGTGGGCATCGTCCTCTACACGCAGCTCCGGCTGGCCGAGTCGGCCGGTGCCCGCGCCACCGCCCGCAGCAGCGAGCTGGAGGCGGAGGCACGTGGCCTGGGCACCAAGCTCGAGGACGCCGAGCGGCGGGAGCGCCGGCTGGCCGCCTCGGTCGACGACCTCTCCGCCCGGCAGCGCGCCCGCGACGCCCTGCTCGCCGAGCGGGCGGCGACGCTGGACGTGCTCCAGACCCTCCTGCTGCCCCTGGCCCGGTCCGGGGACGCGACCCTCCGGGAGCAGCCGGACGCCCTCGAGGTCTATCTCACCGAGCGGGCGCTCTTCATTCCGGAGACGTCCCGCCTGAGCACGCCGGGTGCCCGCCTCCTCCGGCACATCGGCGACGGGCTGGCCGACACGCGCTTTCGCGTCGAGGTCACCGGCCGCGCCCCCTCGCTGCTCACCGGCTCTCTGGAGGAAGGTGCGGAGCGCGCCCGGCTCGCCGCCGAGCGGGCGGCCTGGGTGGCCACCTTCCTCGTCCGGCGGGGCGGTGTGCCCGAGGACCGGGTGGTCGCCGGGGTCTATGGCGCGCTCGGGCTCGGTCGCCGTCCACCGGAGCCGCCGGGCGTGCGCCGCTCCGCCATCGGGCTCCGGCTGCTCAGCGTCCCTCCGGCGGACGCCGAGCGGACCGCCCGGGCGCCGTCCCCCACACGCCCGAGCCGGCCCTAGGGTCAGGCCTCGGGCGACTGGACGACGAGCTTCTCCTTGCCGCACACCGCGCAGCGCAGGTGGATGAACAGGTCCCCCTCGCTGTCCTCGGGAACCGTCCCCGGAGGAACGCCGAGCTCGGCCTGGGCCAGCTCGGGGATGCGCGCCGGGACGTCCTCGGCCTCCAGGGTCTCCAGGGTGAGCATCTCCCGGTCGTGGCATTCGCGGAAATCCGGGCCCTGCAGCCAGCCCGGCTCGGTTCCCGGCGGGAGCCGGCTGAGCTGCTCCAGGTGCGTCGCCGCCTCCGCCAGGTAGGCCAGGCGCCTGAGCCGCGCCTCCTCGGGGAGCGCGGCGTACGCGCCGAAGGCCTCGGTGAGGAGCTCCCGCCCCTCGCCCACGGAGAGGGCGACCAGGTCGAGCGCGGCCTCCGAGGCGTCGACCGCCTCCTCCCAGTTGTTCTCCGGCGTGAAGCCCGCCTCGAGCAGCGCGGAGAAGAGCTGCGTCGCGGCCAGCCTCCGGCGGACCTCGCCGTAGGCCTCGTCCAGCTCCCGGGGCAAGCGGAGCTCCCAGAGGGCCGCCGCCACTCGCGGGTCCACCGCCCCGGTGAGGTCGTCGACCTCGAGGTCCGCCCGGAGGGCGCCCTTCAGCGCGGCGGCCGCCGAGAAGCGGAACAGCGGCTCCACCCCCACCTCGCGGAGGTACATCACCCCGTAGGCGGCGTCCTTGCCACCCATCCGGAGCGCGGCCTGGGCGCGCTTCACCCCCTCGGGGTCGGTCACCGGCCGGCTCCCCTCGAGGCGGGTCTTCACCGCCTCGCGGAGCAAGGCCTCGAGCCCGGACCCGGGGGCGAGGCGCGGCGGCAGCGGGGGACGCAGGCCCGGGGTGTCGAGCACCCACGGCGGAGGATTGCCCAGCCTCTTCAGGCCCCGGAAGAGCAGCGTCCCGGGGGGGTCCTGGGGCGAGAAGGGAGGCATCTCGTCCGCGCCGGACAGGCTCTGCTCGTTCGCCTGGCGCTGCTCGCGGGTGAAGGAGGTGATGCCCTGGGCCGGCGGGGGCGGAGGCGGGGGCGCCTCGGTGCCGTCGAGCCCCACCACCCGGTCCATGTCCACCTCCTCGAACTCCAGGTCCTCCAGGCCGAGCGCCCCGGAGAAATCGCACCGGAGCAGCTTCAGCCGCTCGAAGGTCGCCCCCTCGAGGTTGGCTCCCCGGAAGTCGCAGTCTTGCAGTCGCCCGCCGTGGAAGTAGGCCCCGGAGAGGTCCGACTCGCGGAAGGTAACCTTGGACAGGTCGCAGCGATCCCACTCCGTGCCCACCAGCACCAGCCCGGACAGGTCGGCATTGGCCGAGAAGAGATTCTCGAACGTGGCCCCGGTGTGGTCGGTCCCCACCTTCCCGCTCTTGCGGAGGCGGTTCCACTCCGTGGAGCCGTTCTTGAGGAGGTCCTCGATGGTCATGGTCTTCGGCATACCCCTACAGTCTAGCGGCGTGGTTCCAACCTCGCGCTCGAAATGATCGAGTTTCGCATCGACAGGGACCACGCCGGGGTGCGCCTGGACAAGGTTCTCCGCCAGCGGCTGCCGGGCGTCCCGGCGAGCCACCTGTTCAAGATGATCCGGACCAAGAAGGTCCGTGTGAACGGCAAGCGGGCCACGGTGAGCCAGCCGCTCGCCGCCGGCGACGTCGTCACCCTGCGCGGGACCGAGGAGCGGCTGCTCGCTCCGCGCCGGCCCGGGCCGGAGCCGCCGCCCGTCGGTCCGGGTGCGCTGCGCATCCTCCTGGAGGACGACTGGATGATGGCCGTGGACAAGCCCTCGGGGATGGCCGTGCATCCTGGGAGCGGCATCACCGGCGGGACGCTGGTGGACTACGTCCGCGCACACCTCGGCCCGCGGGCGGTGCGCAACGGCTTCGCCGCCAGCCCGGCGCACCGGCTGGATCGCGACACCTCCGGCGTCATCCTCGTCGCCCTTCGCCGCCCGGCGATGGTGCACTTCACCGAGATGTTCACCGCCGGCCGGGCGGTGAAACGCTACCTGACGCTGGTCAAGGGGAGGATGCCCCGTCCGTCGGGACGAATCGACCTGCCGCTCTCGGAGCACCAGCAGACGGCGGCCTCCCGGGCGCGCCGGGGAGTGAACATGCAGCCGGCGGTGACCCGCTGGCAGCTCGTGCGGCAGGGAGGGGAGGCGGCGCTCCTCGACTGCACCCTGGAGACGGGGCGGACCCACCAGATCCGGCGGCACCTGGCGGCCATCGGCCACCCGGTCGCCGGCGACCGGAGGTACGGGGACTTCGCCTTCAACCGCGAGGCCCGAGCGCGGTGGGGGCTGAAGCGGCTCTTCCTCCACGCCGCGGCCATCGAGTTTCCGCACCCCGCCGACGGGCGGGTGCTGCGCCTCGACTCGGCGCTCCCCGACGAGCTCGGGGGCGTCCTGGCGCGCGCCGGCATCGAGCCGCCGGGCCCGCCCGGACGCGGTTCGCGGTAAGGTGCCAGGCTCCGCCCCGGCCACGATGCACGAGCCCTCCTCGTCCGACCTTCCCCCGCCCGAGAGCCGGCCGCCGACCCGGCTGGTGCTGGTGGAGGCCCCGCTCCCGCCCCGCAGCCGGAGGCGGCGCCTCCTCGTCGCGCTGGGCAAGGTGGCCGGCTTTCTCGCCCTGACCGTGCTCACCGGGGCGACCGCGGCCGCGCTCCTCCTCTATTACCGCTTCTCGGAAGGCCTCCCCGACATCCCCCGGGTGTCGTCCTACGCTCCGCCCGTCCTGAGCGAGGTGTTCACCGACGACCAGGTGCTGGCCGGCGAGTTCTACGAGGAGCGCCGCAAGGTCGTCCCCTACGAGCGCATCCCCAAGCGGCTGGTCCAGGCCTTCATCGCCTCCGAGGACGCCGCCTTCTTCGACCATTTCGGGCTCGACCCGGTCGGCACCACCCGCGCCCTGTTCAAGACCCTGATGCGGAAGGCGGCCGGCTCGGGAAGCGTCCAGGGCGGCTCCACCCTCACCCAGCAGACCGCCAAGGCCCTGCTCGTCTCCGCCGAGGGATTCGAGCGCGGCACGCGGCGGACCGGTCGCGAGGGTCTGGTGCGGAAGATCCGCGAGGCCATCCTCGCCCGGCGCCTGGAGGCGGCGCTGACCAAGGAGGAGATCCTCTACCTCTACCTGAACAACGTCTACCTCGGTCACCACGCCTACGGCGTCCAGGCGGCGGCGGAGAACTACTATCGCAAGGACGTCCGTGACCTGAGCCTGGCCGAAATGGCGCTCATCGCCGGGCTCCCCCAGGCGCCGAGCCGCTACTCGCCGTTCATGAATCCGAGGGAGGCGAAGAGCCGCCGCGCCTACGTCCTCCGCCGGATGCGCGAGGAGGGGATGATCTCCCGGGAAGAGCACGACGCGGCCAACGCCGAGGAGATCCGCGTCTACCCGGTGGAGGACGTGTTCCACGAGTTCGCCCCCTACTTCGTCGAGCAGGTGCGCAAGGACGTGGTGCAGCGCTACGGAAACCCCGCCCTCCTCGCCGGCGGTCTCAAGATCTTCACCACCATGGATTCGGAGCGCCAGCGCGCCGCCCAGGACGCGATGCTCGGCGGGCTCCTGGCCGTCGACAAGCGCCAGGGGTTCCGCGGACCGGTGATGACCCTGGACGGGCCCGAGCAGCGCAAGGCCTTTCTCGCCCGGAGCACGGCGGCGCTCGGCGGCGCCGCGCTCGCCGAGGGCACCTACTACGTGGGGCTGGTCACCGCCGTGAACGACGACGGCACGATGGCCTCCGTCCAGGTCGGCCCCCACCAGGCCCAGCTCCCGCTGCTCGGGATGCGCTGGGCGCGCAAGGTCAATCCCGAGGCCTACTACCCGTCGGCGATGATCTCCTCGATGAGACGGGTGCTGAAGGCCGGCGACGTCATCGTGGTGCGGGCGGTGCGGAAGAAGGACCTCTGGGACGACAAGGAGCAGCTGGACAAGAAGCTCGCCGATCGCCTGGGCGAGGACCGGCTCTACCTGCGTCTGGAGCAGGACCCGGAGCTGCAGGGCGCGCTCGTCTCCATCGATCCCTGGCGGCAATACCTGGTGGCCATGGTCGGCGGCTACGACTTCGACGCCAACGAGTACAACCGCGCCTTCCAGGCCTGCCGCCAGCCCGGTTCCAGCTTCAAGCCCGTGGTCTACTCGGCGGCCATCGAGCAGCTCGGCTGGACCGAGGCGCAGACCATCGTCGACAGCCCGATCGTGGAGAACGACCCCGAGCATCAGGTCCGCTGGAAGCCGGAGAACTACACCGAGGACTTCCACGGCGACGTGCTCCTCCGCACCGCCCTGGTGAACTCGATGAACATCCCGGCGGTGAAGACCTTCGTCGCCGTGGGCATCGAGCCGATGGCCGCCTGGGCGAAGAAGCTCGGGCTCTCCACGCCGATGAACCGGGACTTCTCGGCGGCGCTGGGCAGCTCCTGCGTCTATCCCTTCGAGCTGGCCCAGGTGTACGCCACCTTCGCCCGGCTGGGAAACAAGCGCCCCACCTACTTCGTCCGCCGCATCGAGGACCGTTACGGCCGGACGCTCGAGGACCACACCTCCTTCGACGACCCGTGGGCGAGCCTCTCCGATCGCATCGCCGCCGGATACGCTCGGCTCTACGAGCCGGGCGAGCAGGTGATGACGCCGGAGACGGCCTACATCCTCACCGACCTGCTCCGGGGCGTGGTGCGCGAGGGTACCGGCGCCCCCGCCCAGCGGCTGGGCAAGCCGGCGGCGGGGAAGACGGGCACGACCAACGATTCCTTCGACGCCTGGTTCGTCGGCTTCACCCACGACCTGGTCGGGCTGGCCTGGGTGGGCTACGACCTGAACCCGCATCCGCTCTCGCGCTACGAGACCGGCGGCCGGGCCGCTCTTCCCATCTGGGTGAGCTACATGCAGCGCGCCGTCGAAGGGCGCCCGGAGCCGGAGTTCGCTCCGCCCGAGGCGCTGGAGCTGGAAAAGCAGACGGTGGACACCCGCACCGGGAAGCTGGCCTCGGGCGCCAGCAAGACCGCGGCGGTGATGTGGTTCAAGAAGGGGACCGCGCCGGCGGAGGTCACCCAGGACAAGAAGGTGGTGGACCCGAACCAGTTCATGCAGGTCCCGAACTGACAGATGCGCTGGCCGGCCCTCCTCCCCGCCGTCCTGCTCGTCCTCGGCGCTTGCGCCTCGGTGGGCAGCCACGAGAGCGGCCTCTGCCCGGAGTCGTCGAGCCTCAAGTGCATGTCCGCCCCCGAGTGCTCGATGGACAAGGCGCTCGGCTGCAAGGTGTGCCAGTGCAGCCAGCCCCTCTACAACCCGGTGGCCCCGGACAAGCGGCTCACCCCCAACTAGCGGCCCGGGCAGCGCTCGGCGGCGGGCGCTCGCGCGCGCCCCGGGGTCAGCGGCGGGTGACGCGCGCCACCAGCGCCGTGGGCAGGAGCCGCCCGAGCCGGGTGAGCCAGGCCGTCTGCCACGGAAAGGCGTAGCGCGCGTCGCCGCGGAGGATGGCCCGCCCCATCCGGTCGGCCGCATCCGCCGTCTCGAGGAGGAAGGGCATCGGGAAGCGGTTCCCTTCGGTCAGCTCGCTCTTCACGAAACCGGGATTGATGCAGGTGACCCGCACCCCCACCGGAGCCAGGTCGACGCGGAGCCCGTCGAGGTAACTCTGGAGGTAGAGCTTGCTCGCGCCGTAGACGCCGAAGCGAGGCACGGTGATCCACGCGGCGATGGAGGAGATGCCCACCAGGTGCCCCCGCCGCCGCTCGGCCATGCGCGGGGCGAGCGCCGCCAGCGTGGCGGTGGCCCCGAGCACGTTGACTCGCAGCATCCGCTCGATGGCCGGCCACTCGGCCCGCTGTCCGTTGAGCATGCCGCCCACGCCGGCATTGGCCACCACCAGTCCGATTCCGCCCGGGCAGCCGTCGTCGAGCGACCGGAGCCGCTCGGCGACCACCGAGGCGTCGCCCACGTCCAGCTCCACCGGGACCACCGACCCGGGCCCGCCGCCCATCTCGGCGGCCAGCGCCACCAGCCGGTCCATGCGCCGCGCCGCGGCGTACACCCGGGCTCCCCGGGCGGCGAACCACGCCGCCAGCGCCCGGCCCAGGCCGCTCGAGCCGCCGGTGATGAGCACGTTCCGGTAGAGGTCGTCCATCTCAGCGCGTCGCCACCGCCGACACCGGACGGTAGCGGAACTCCGCGCCGGGCGTGACCGGAAGCGCCCGCGCCTCGGCCGCGGCGGCGTGGAGGAGCGCCGACTGCTCCGGCCCGAGCGCCTCGTCCAGGCTGTCGAAGATCTCCGCCAGCTCGTCGGCGCTGGAGCGCAGCGTCTCCGGGTCGGCGGCGTTGCCGACGATGTCCAGTGAGCGGACCCGCACCTCCGAGAAGCCGGCCCGGCGCAGGAGCGCGTCCAGCTTCTGGCCGACGTAGGGGTCGCCGCCGGCGGCGACCTGCGCCCGGTTCAGCGCCTCGAGCGCGGCGAAGACGTGGGGCGAGGGCGGGGCGAGCTCCAGGGTGGCGTTGTCCACCTCCAGGAAGAAGCACTGCCCGCCGGGGACGAGCACGCGGCGCACCTCGCGCAGGACGGCCTCCACGTCCGGGATGTGCTCCAGCACCCAGGTCGCGTGCACGCGGTCGAAGCTGGCGTCCGGAAAGGGCATCCGCGCCGCGTCGCCCTGGACGTAGCGCGCGACCGGGTGGAGCGCCCGCGCCTGGAGGAGCTGCGGCGCGCGGAGGTCGAGCCCCCAGAGCTCGATGCCCGCATGCCGGCGGGCGAGCACCGCCGCCATCGCCCCCACGCCGGTTCCCAGGTCGAGGACCCGCATCCCCGGCGAGGCGGTGAAGTCGCCCAGCATCCGGGGGGCGACCCAGACCAGCGCCTGCTTGCCCAGCCGGGCGACCTCCCTCAGGTCGGTGCCGCCGTGGATGTAGTCGGCCATCGGCTGCCCCGGGGTCAGAGGCCGGGCCAGAAGGGTCGGAGCGCGTCCAGGCTGGCGCGGATGGCCTGGCTCGCGTCCCGGCTGACTCCGATGGGGAAGGCGTCCGTCCCCCCGGCCAGCACCTCGACGCAGGCGTGCACGCTCCGGGGGAGCCCGGCCAGCGAGTAACCGCCCTCCAGGACCAGGACCAGCTTCCCGCCGGCCGTCCCGTCTGCGAGCTGCTTCACCAGGCTGCACATGGCGGCGAATCCGCGCTCGGTGCAGAGCATCCCCCCGAGCGGATCGTCCTCGTGGGGGTCGAATCCAGCCGAGACGATGACCAGTCCTGGCCGGAACGCGGCGGCCAGCGGAAGAAGCAGGTCGTGGAAGACCGCACCGAAGTCGGCGTCGGTGCGCCCCCCGGGCAGCCCGCAATTGACGGTGAAGCCCGCGCCCGGACCCTCTCCCACCTCGGTGGGCGCGCCGCTCCCGGGATAGAAGGGGTACTGGTGCACCGACTGGTACATCACGTCGGCGCGATTCCAGAACGCGGCCTGGGTCCCGTTGCCGTGGTGCACGTCCCAGTCCAGCACCAGGACCCGCTCCACGCCCTGGGCGCGCGCCGCCTCGGCGGCGATGGCGGCGTTGTTCAGGAGGCAGAAGCCCATCATCTCATTGGGCTCGGCGTGGTGGCCGGGCGGGCGAACCAGCGCGAAGGCGTTTCGCGCCCTCCCCTCCAGGACGGCCTCGGTCGCCGCCACCGCCGCGCCGGCGGCGAGCAGGGCGGCCTCGTAGCTCCTCGGCGAGACGTGGGTGTCGGCGTCGAGCACGACGTGCTTGCCGGCCGTCGACGCCAGGCGGGCGACCAGCTCCGGTCCGTGGACCCGGGCCACCTCGGCGTCGGTCACCGGACGGGGCCTGACCAGCTCCGTCCCGGCCACCGGCTGGTCGCGGAGCATGGCCAGGACGCGCTGCAGCCGGGCTGGGGACTCCGGGTGGCCGCGCCCCGGATCGTGCTCGAGGAAGAGCGGGTCGGAGAAGACCAGGGTCGGTGCGGCGGTGGACATCCTCCCGCCACTCTACGACGAGCCAACCCCCTTTGGCCTATGCTCGCCGGCCGGTCCCTGTGCCGCGACGACTGCGCCACCTCGGTCTTCGCACCGCCATCTTCGGCAGCTTCGGGCTGGCCCTGCTGCTGCTCCTCGTCGTCGCCTGGCTGCTCATGCGACAGCAGGTCCTCCGCCGGGTGAGCGACCGGGCCGAGGTCGCCGCCCGGACCCTGGCCCAGCGCATCGTCGCCGCCCTGGCGGCGGGCGAGGAGCCGGGGGAGGTCCTCGGCCGCGCCCCCCTGGCCGACGCCTCGGTGGTCGGGGTGGCCCTGGCCAGCGATGCCGGAAAGCTCCTCGAATCCGGCCACGACACCGTCGACTGGGCCTCCACCCTGGCTCGGTGGGAGCTGGCCGGACGGCCGCCGCGCCTGGCCCTCCCCGGTGACCGCGTCCTGCTCGCCCAGCCGGCCTCCCCGGGGACCAGCCTCCTCCTGGTGGTCGACGAGCTCTTCCTGGCCGATGTCCAGGCGGGCCTCTGGTCGGGCCTCGGCCTCTCGGTGCTGGCCGGGTTCCTGGTCTTCACCGGCGCCTTCGCCCTGCTCAGCCGCGCCCTGCTCGATCAGCCGCTGCGCCAGATGATGGCCATGGCGCGCCGGCTGGCGGAGTCCGACCTCACCGGAGGGCTGGCCGGGGGCAGTCCGGACGCGCTCGGGAGCCTGGCCGGCGCGCTCGACCAGCTGGCCACCGCCCTCCGGGAGACGGTGGGCCGGGCCCGGGGCGTGGCCGAGGCGCTGGCGCTGGCCACCGAGCAGCTCTCCCGCTCCGGCACCTCGGTCAGCGGTGGGGCAGCCACCGTCATCCAGCGGGTGGAGGAGGCGCGCGGGGTGATCGGCGAGCTGCTCGTCTCGCTTCGCGGCCTGGCCGAGCAGGTGGACGCGCTCGGCCGGGGCGCCGAGGAGGGCACGGCCACCGCCGCGGTGATGGCCACCACCCACGGCGACATGAAGCTCCTCGTCGAGCAGCTGGGGGGCGCGGTGGGGGACACCAGCGGGGCCATCGGCGAGATCACCCGCAGCATCCGGGAGGTGGCCCGCGCGGTGGGCGAGCTCCACCGCTCGGCCGACGAGACCTCCACCACCATCCAGCAGATGGACGTGTCCATCGGCCAGGTGGAGACCAACGCCAACGAGACGGCGCGTCTGTCGGAGCAGGTGCTCCACGATTCCGCCACCGCCGGCGAGGCGCTCCAGAAGACCCTGGCCGGGATCGACCGGATGCGCGGGAGCAGCCGCGAGGCCCTCCAGGTCATCGAGACGCTGGGGCGGCGCACCTCGGAGATCGGCAACATCCTCGACGTGATCGACGACGTCGCCGAACAGACGAACCTCCTGGCGCTCAACGCGGCCATCATCGCCGCCCAGGCCGGCGAGCAGGGGAAGGGCTTCGGGGTGGTGGCCGAGGAGATCAAGGAGCTGGCCGAGCGCACCGGCGCCTCGACCAAGGAGATCGCCGACCTGATCGCCGCCGTCCAGGGCGAGAGCCAGAACGCCCGTGCCGCGGTGGAGCAGGGGTTCCGCACCGTCGAGGAGGGCGTCGACCTGGGACGGGAGGCGGAAGGGGCGCTGCAGAAGATCTCCGCCTCGGCGAGCCGGAGCACGCTGATGGTCAAGGCCATCGCCCGGGCCACGGTGGAGCAGGCGCGGATCAGCCGGTCGGTGACCGGCGCGGTGCAGCGCATCGCCGAGGCGGTCGAGCAGGTGCGGCGGGCCACGGCCGAGCAGGAGCGGGGCTCGGAGCAGATGACCGCCGGCGCGGAGCGGATGCTGGCCGCCACCACCCAGGTCGAGCATGCCACCGAGGCCCAGGTGGAGCGCGGCCGGCAGATGACCCGGGTCCTGTCCACCATCCGGGAGATGGCCGGTGCGGTGAGCCGTGCCCGCGGTGCCCAATCGGCGGCTTCGGAGCGGGTCCTCTCCGCGGTGGACGCCATGCGGACGGTGGCCGACGCCCAGGTCCGCAGCGTCCGTCAGCTGGAGAGCGTCATCGAGGACCTCCAGAAGCAGGCGGCCGTGCTCCGCACGGAGGTGGAGCGCTTCAAGCTCTGACCCGGGCGGGAATGGCGCCGCCGGCGAAGACGGTTTAAGAGCACCCCAAAGGGATTCCATGTTCAACCTCGGCGCCGGAGAGATTGCGGTCATCGCCGTCCTGGCCCTGCTCCTCCTCGGCCCGGAGCGTCTGCCCGAGCTCGCCCGGGGGCTGGGCCGGTTCTTCCGCGAGTTCAGGCGGCAGACGGACGAGGTCCGGGGAATGGTGGAGCGCGAGTTCTACCGGATGGACCAGGACGTCCTCGGCGAGGGTGGAAACTCCCCGGCGGTGCCCCCCCTGTCACGGTCGCGCCTGACGACCGGGTCGAGCCTCCTCCCTCCACCGACCACCCCCGCCTTCCCCACCCCGGAGGGAGTGGTGCCTTCCCCGCCGCCGGCGGACCACCCAGCGGCGGACGCGGAGCCGGCCAGCCCCCCGCCCCCGCCCATCGCCTCCGCCGCGCCCGCTCCGGACGCCGCCGCTCCGGCGGCACCCCTGCCCGATGCCCCCTCCGGACGAGACGCCTGAGCGCGAGGGCGCCCGGCTGAGCCTGGCCGAGCATCTGGGCGAGCTCCGTTCCCGGCTCCTGCGCTGCACGGTGGCCGTGCTCCTGCTCGGCATCCTCGGCCTGGTCTTCGCCCGGCCCATCTTCGGCGCGCTGATGCGGCCGGTGCTGGAGGCTCTCCCTCCCGGACAGCGGAGCCTCATCTACACCTCGGGCATCGAGGAGCTGAACGTCCTGATGAAGGTCGGCCTCTACGCCGGCGTCTTCCTCAGCACGCCGGTCATCCTCTGGCAGCTGTGGGCCTTCGTGGCGCCGGGCCTCTACCCGTCCGAGCGTCGCTATGCCGCGCCGTTCGTCCTCCTCGGCTCGGCCGCCTTCCTGGCCGGAGCCTCCTTCTGCTACTTCGTCCTCCTCCCCACCATGTTCCGGTTCCTGCTCACCGGGGAATCGGCTCCGGTGCAGATGCGCGTGGAGCAGGTGCGAGCCCGCGAGGCCGAGGTCCTGCGCCTCGTCCGGCTCGGTGACTTCGGCCAGGCGGCGGATCTGGCCGGGACGGCGGTCCGCTCCCTCACCGGCGCGGGCGACGGGCAGGTGGTGGCCGGGGATTCCCGCTCCGCGGCGAGCCCGGTGGAGCGGCAGGCTCGCTTCGACGGCTTGGGCCGCCTCCTGGACGCCGCGCGGGAAGGGCTCGGGCCGGCCTCGGCGCCGGCGCTCCGCAAGGCGATGGACCGCCGCCTCGCCGCCCTGGATGCCATGCAGTCGGGCCGGGACGCCGCCGCGGACGAGTCCATCGAGGAGACCGCCGCCCTGGTGGCCGGGGCCGCCGGCGCCCAGGGCGGGGAGATGGCGCGCGTCTGGTCCCTGGAACGCGCCACCGCCGCCGGTCAGCAGCAGCTCTCCGCCGAGGCCTGGACGCGTCCGCTGCTCACCATGAGCGAGCAGCTCACCCTGGTGCTGCTGCTCCTCCTCGCTCTGGGCATCATCTTCGAGCTCCCGCTGGTCATGGCCCTGCTCGCCGCGCTCGGGGTGGTCAAGGCCCGGTTCCTGATGAAGTACCAGCGCCACGCCATCGTGGTCTGCGTCATCGTCGCGGCCATCATCACCCCGACCGGCGATGCGGTGAACCTGGCCCTGATGTCGGGTCCGATGATCGCCTGCTACGAGCTGGGGGTGCTGGGGGCGTGGCTCATCGAGCGGCGCAAGGCCCGCCAGGCCGCGGAGACGGCGCTCACCCCGGCCGGCTGACGCGCCGGGGGGAACGCCGGCGAAGCAGGAAGACCAGGGCGGCGGCCAGGGCCCAGGGGGCCGGCGTTCCTCCGGCGCTGCTGCAGCCGCTGGAGGCGAGGGGCACCGAGGCGCTCGACTGGAGGGAGTCGCCCGTGCCGGGCGTGGAGGTGCTCGCCGTCGCCGAGACGACGAAGGGATTCTCGGGCAGCTTGGGAACGCTGACCGTGACCACCGTCAGCTCGACCTGGCCGGCGGCCATCGTGCCCAGGTCGCAGGGGAACGACCCGGTGGTGCAGGCGCCGGCGGTTCCCACCACGCTCGCCCCCGCCGGGAGCGTCACGTCGAGGGTGACGTCGTTGGCCGCCTCGGGCCGGCGGTTGACCACGGTGACCAGGTAGTAGGCATCGGTGCCCGGGGTGACGGTGGGCTCGAGCGCCTTCCCCACCGCCAGCGCCAGCCCCTGGACCACCGTCCACCCGAAGTCGGACATCACCGCCGGCGTGAGGTCCAGGTCCTGCCGGAAGTTGTGCAGGATGCGTGGCTCCATGAGCAGCGCCGGGTAGGCGGTGGTGTCGAAATGCGACACCGACGAGGCGTCGACCACGGCCGACGGCGTGTAGAGGAGGGGGCGGCTCCCCGAGGGGTCGGTCCCTCCTCGCGTGTTCGAGCTCCCGAAGGTGACGGTCACTGTCCCGCCGTCCAGCTGGTTCTCGAGGGCGCTGCCGGTCTCGAAGGAGACGAACGCCACCGGGATGGACAGCGGTGGCGTCCCGGAGGGACTGATCAGCCCGGCGCCCGGCTGGTTGTTGAAGAGGACCACCCCGGTGGCCCCGGCGTCCTGGGCGCGGTTGGACTTGTCCCAGAACCGGCACACCGCTCCGGTGGCGTCCGTGCCGCCGCGCTCGATGAGGACGACGTTGCCGGCGATCTGGGCGGCGTTCTCGATGGGGCCACAGCCGTCGAGCGGCTGGGCCGCGACCAGCGTCCCGCCTCCGGAGAAGGGGGCGCTGAAATCGGCCACCGTGGAGGGAACCGGATTGAGGAAGCCCGGGACGTTGACGAAGAGCTCCGGGACGAAGCTCAGAAACCGGGGAACGTCGTTGGCGATGGCCGGGCCTTCCAGCGACAGCCCGGTCACCGAGATGGCCAGCGCCGCGCGCACGGCGTCGGTCTCGCCCTGCCAGGTCGTTCCCGCCGTCTCGTCCCAGGCATGGAAGTCGAAGATGGCCGGTGGCTCACCGCCGAAGCTCCCGCTGGCCGGATCGACGAAGGAGATGAAGCCCAGCCCGTGCCCGAACTCGTGGAGCAGCACCGAGACCAGGTCGTCCTGGGTGGAGGACTCCTTGCCGTCGAGCCCGTAGTACCAGCTCTGGTTGTCGAGGCAGCCCGCGGTCCCCAGGCTGGCGTTGAAGCGCGCGATGATGTGCGGGTTGCCCGAGGCCAGGTCACGTCCGGACAGCGCGCTGGCCAGGGCCACCGGGTAGGCCGCCCCGGGGACGGGGTAGCTCGACCCGGTGGCGTAGGAGGCGAGGCGGGCGTAGCCCACGATCCCGCTCGTGCTCGTGCACTGGAGCCGCGAGTCGTCGGCCACGGTGACGAAGGCGCTGTCGATGACGATCGGGACGTCGCTCACCAGGGTCGCCCCCCAGATGGTGGCGGCGAACTGGAAGGCGATGAGCGCCTGCTGTCCCCGGGTGGTCCCGAAGTTCAGGCCCACCGGCGCGACCGGCGTCGGGTCGTTGAAGCCCTTGCCGGAATCGTTGGCGTTGAGGATCCGGATCTCGGCGGCCAGGCCCGCGGCCGGCAGCCCCGCCAGCGCCGCCCCGAGGGCAACCCGGACGAGGAGATGGAGCGTTCGGTGCACGGCGCTAGCGGGTGGCGCGCGTCCGCCGGCGCCGGAGGGCGAGGCCGAGCGCCACCGCGGCCACGGTGATTCCGGTGACCGGGCCGGGCGTGCTGCTGCAGCCACCCGAGCCGGGGGTGGAAGCGGTGGCCGAGGCGGTGTTGTTGGCGGCGTTCGGGTCGGGCGTGGCCGAGGTGACCACCGCGGTCAGGGTCACGCTCCCCGAGAAGCCGACCGGCACGCTGATGTTGGAGAGAAACGTCTGGCTGGCGCCGGAGGCCAGGTTGCCGAGGGAGCAGGTGCCGGCGGTGCATGCCGCTCCGCCCCCGCCGATCTGGAGCGACGCCCCTCCGCTGGCGGCCAGCGTCCGGGTCACGGTGACGCCGGTGGCCAGGCCCGGACCGGCATTGGTCACGGTGGCGTTGAAGGTGGCGGTGGTCCCGGCGGTGAGCTGTGCCGGGGCGGTGAGGGTGACCTGGAGGTCGCCCCCGGAGGCCAGGGGAGAGCTGACCGTCGCGCTGGGGTTGTCCGCCGGATCGGCCGAGGAGGGCGTCGCCGTGGCGGTGACCGGAAAGGGGTCGGGAGCGCCCGCCGCGGCGCGCAGGGTGGCCACGACCAGCAGCACCTCCCCCGAATCCATCGGTCCCAGGGCGCAGGGGAACCCGCTGCAGGGGCCCTGGGCGGAGACCACCGTGGTCCCGGCCGGAAGCGTCAGGTCGAGGCTCACGCTCCCGATGGCCGTCGCTCGCCGGTTGAAGACGGCCACGATGTAGTGGGCATCGTTGCCCACCGGCACCTCGGGTTCGAGTGCCTTGACCACCGAGACGCCCAGCCCCTTCACCACCGGCCAGCCCAGGTCGGACATCACGTCCGGCGTGAAGTCCATGTTCAGGCGCGTGTCGGTCCCGATGAACGGTTCCATGAGCAGCGTCTTCGGGAACGTGCCCGCGTTCCAGTGAGAGACGGACGAGCCGGCGGAGACGGTGGTCGGGGTGTAGAGCAAGACGCGGGTCTGGCTCGGGTCGGCGTTGGACAGCTGCGGCGCCGGCAGCAGGCTCGCCGTGACCGTGCCCGAGGTCGTCTGTGCCTGGAGCGCCTGGCCGTCCGGCTGGCTGATGAACACCGCGGGGAGGGGCAGAGCAGGCGACCCCTGCATGGTTATCAGCGGGGGGGTGGCGACGTTGTTGTAGATGACCACGCCGACGGCGCCGGCTGCCGCGGCCCGGTTCGTCTTTGCCCAGAACTTGCAGCCGTCCGGGTCGGAGGGATCCGTTCCGCCCCGGAGGATGAGCGCGACCTTGCCGGTGAGCGAGCCGGCAGCGAGGTCGGTGCACGCGTCCGGCGGATTGGGGATGGCCAGTGCTCCCTCGGCCGGGCCGCTTCCGGAGAACAGGCCGGGGAGCGAGGTCACCGGCGTCGGAGCGCCCCCATCCACATCCGGCGACGACACGAAGAGCAGCGGCGGGTACCCGAGGAACACCGGGAGGTCGGCCCGCACCGCTTCGCCATCGAAGCCGATGGACCCAGGCGTGGTGATGAGACCGTTCCGGGTGGCCGTGGACTCGTCGGCCCAGGAGACCCCGGCGTCGACATCGAAGATGTGGACGTCGAAGATGCTCGGCGGGCTGCTGTCCAGCGCCCCGGACGTCGGGGTGACGAAGCTGATGAACCCCAGGCCGTGGCCGAACTCGTGGAGGAGGGTGGTGAGGAGGCTGACCTGGTTGACGGTCTGGTCGGCGGAGCCATCCAGGGTGAACGACCAGGAGGCGATGGTGCAGGCGGCGGTCCCGAGGTCTCCGTTGAAGCGCGCCAGGATGTGCGCCTGGCCCGGGGTCAAGTCCTGCCCGACGATGGCGTTGGCCAGGGCCACCACGTAGCCGGCGTCCGGGTCGGGAAGCCCGGCGCCGATCTCGTAGCTGGTCAGGCGCGCGTACCCGAGGACGAAGCCCTGGCTGCTGCAGGTGAAGCGGGGGTCGTCGGTGGCCGAGATGAAGGCGCTGTCGACGACGATCGGCACCGCGCTCCGGAGGGCCGCTCCCCAGATGGCGGCCGCGGAATCGAAGACGATGAGCGCCTGGTCTCCCCGGGTGGTGCCGAAGTTCAGCCCCACCGGCAACGCACCGGTCGGGTCGTTGAAGCCGACCCCGGCATCGTTGTTGTTCTGGATCTCGAACTCCCCGCCCCACGCCGACGAGGCGAGCAGCGTCAGAAGCGCGGTGGCAGCCGCCGGGCCGCGGGTCACCGGTCCGCCCTCGGCGCGGCGGCCGTGGAGTCGCCCTCGAGGAACTGCTGGGCGCTGCCGGCCGAGTCGACGCACCGGGTGCTGACCGTCCCGTCCGGGTTGGTGCGGGCGATGACCACCTCGGCGTGGCCATCCGTGATCCGGACCACGCGCGTCCCCGCCACCGGGCCCTCGATCACCTGCCGTCCGGCGGGAGACCGGGAGGAGAGCTGGGCCACGGCGTCCACCACCCCGCTGGGGCGGGACAGCGCGGCGGCAGGCCCGGGCGCGCGGGAAGGGGCGGCCGCCGGAGGTTGAGCAGAGCATCCGGCGGCGAGCCCGGCGAGGAGAACGAGCAGTGAGGAGGACGGGCAGAGGTGGTGCATGGGCAAGTTCTCCTCATAGACCAATCCAGCGCGGGCCGTCTTCACCCCCGGGGGGCCCTTCCCGTGGCGTGTCGGGGCCCGGCGGCAAGCCGCCACGCATTGCGTCGAGAGTGTGTTACTGATGACCCCGATGGGTGACGGTGTGGACAGAGCTGCCCGCGAGCGGGCCAAGGCCATCGCCGAGCAGCAGCGCGCCGCCCGCCGGCAGCGGAAGCGGCGCTGCGTGCTCTGCGGCGTCGAGGAGTCGGAGCGGGTGCCGCTCGGTCCTCATCCCGACGGCATCGGTCCGGCCTGCCGGGAGGAGGCCGCCTGCATGGCCCGCCGGGCGAACCGCTGATCCGTCCTGACCGGAAGCCTGCATTCACCCCTGGTGTCGTTGCCGACCACTCCGCTTTGCGCTGAAGATGCTCGCTCGATGGGCGGGTTGGCGTTCACGGGGGTCAAGGTCTTCTCCACCACGCTCGCGCGCGACCGCGAGACCATGGGAGAGGCCATCACCCGGTGGATCCGGGAAAACCCCAACGCCGAGATCACCGACAAGGTGGTGACCCAGAGCTCCGACAAGGAGTTCCACTGCCTGACCATCACGCTCTTCTACCGGACCCGGGTCTAGGGCCGGCAGGAAGGCTTGCGCCGCCGCTCCCGGGTCGTCACTCTTGGCGAACCATGCGTCCGCGGATCCGAGGTGGCTTCGTTCCCTTCGCCGGCATCCGGAGCGCGGCGGTCCGCCTGGCCATCGCGCTCCTCGTGGGCTCGGTGGTCTTCGCGCTCGCCCGCCGGGGAATGGGAAGCGCGCTGCTTCTCACCCCGGCGGACGTGCTCGGGCGCCTCTGGCTCTGGCAGCCTCTGACCTACGGCTTCGTCGAGGCCAGCCCGATGGGCGTCATCTTCGGCGCGCTCGTCCTGTGGCAGGTCGGCGGCGGCCTCGAGCAGATGTGGGGCCCACGCCGCCTGGTCACCTTCGCCCTCGGCACGACGGTGCTCTCCGGGCTGCTCACGGTGGCCCTGGCCTTCGTCCTTCCCCCGCTGATGCTGCTCCAGTTCCCGGGAGGGTGGGTCATGGCCTCGGCGCTCTGGGTGGCCTACGGGCTCTCCATCGGGCGGGCTCAGACCGGTTTCTGGGGGCTTCCCGTCTCCGGCAACGTCCTGGCGGCCATCGGCGCGGGGTTCGTCCTGCTCGACGGCGCTTTCAATGGCTGGCTGCTCGTCGTCCCGGCCGTGCTCGGCCTCGCGCTCTCGGCGATCTACGTCCGGGGGGGCCGGCCGGAGCTGTGGTGGCTCCGGTTCCAGTCCTGGCGGCTGCAGCAGCGGCTCCGGGGCCGCTCGAAGCACCTCAAGGTGGTGGCGCCGGACCGGAACACCTCCCGGAACTCGGACCGCTTTCTTCATTGAGCTTGCATCGCGGGCCGTCCGGGAGCATCCAAGCGCGCTGAAGTTCCACCTCAGACCGAAAGAGAGCAGAGATGCGCATCGCCATCGCGACCTTCGCCGTGCTCGCCGTCCCCTTGTCCGCCGGTGCCTCGGACTGGCAGTTCGACTCGGCTCACACCAGCGCGCAGTTCGCCGTGAGGCACCTCATGGTCTCCACCGTGCGCGGAGCCTTCAGCGGAATCACCGGAACGGCCAGCTTCGACGAGAAGGACCTCGGCAAGAGCTCGGTCCAGGTCAGCATTCCCGCCGCCAGCGTCGACACCCGTGAGCCCAAGCGCGACACGCACCTCAAGTCGTCCGACTTCCTGGACGTCGAGAAGTTCCCGAGCATCACCTTCAAGTCGACCAAGGTCTCGGCGCACCCCACCGAGGGGAGCTTCCAGGTGGAAGGCAACCTCACCATCCACGGGGTGACCAAGCCGGTCGTGCTCCAGGTGGAGATGACCCCCGAGCTCAAGGGCCCCGGAGGGGCGCCGCGCCGCGGGGTGTCCGCGAGCACGAAGATCAACCGCAAGGACTTCGGCCTGGTCTGGAATCGAAGCCTCGAGGCCGGCGGCGTGATGGTCGGCGACGACGTGTCGATCCAGATCGACGCCGAGCTCGTCCAGCCCAAGGCCTGACCCTTCGGGAGGCCATCACACCTCCGCCCGCCTCAGCCGGAGGTGATGGACTGGACGCCGCCCCGGTAGACGTAGACTCGGGCGGTGTTCGTCCGGGCGTCGGAGGGGACGACGAAGAAGCCCGGCTCCCCGGTGGCGTGATCCTCGGAGTGACCGACCACCTGGCGTCCATCGCGGAAGGTCACCTGGACCCGCTCACCGCGCGCGCGAGGCGGCGCCTCCCCGGGCGCGAGGACGAAGAACACCGCCTTCACCCGCCGCGCGGGGATGCGGACCTCCCGGCCATCGGGCTGTTGCACGGCGAGAGCATCGTCCTGCAGGTCGAGATTGTGGACCGTGCCGCGGTGCACCTGGCCCTCGAGCGTGTGGATGACCACGCGGTGGTCCCCCTCGACGAAGCCGGGGTTGAGGACCATGGGAGGGCCGAAGACGCCGGTGCCGCCGGCGGGAGTGGGGGTGGCCACCGGCCTCGGCGGCTGAGGTCTCTGGGCCGGGGCCGGCTCCACCTCGTCCACCAGCTCGAGCAAGGGCAGCACGCCCTCGTCCTGGGCCCGTGCCGGCTCGAGGGTCGGCGGCGCGGTGGGACGCGAAGGCGTCACGATGCGTCCGAGCGGCACGGGCACCGGCGTGCGGGGCAGGACTCCCGGAGGAGCGGCCGGTGAGGCGGAAGGCGCGGCCCCGGAGGCGGGGATGGCGCGGGCCGTGGCCCGGGAAGCCGCCGCGGGCGGTGGGGTCACCGGGGCGACGCCGGTCGCGGGGACGGGTGTCCGCGGCAGGACTCCCGGCGGAATGTCCCGGGAGGGCGGCGCCGGAGGCGCGGCCGGCTCCGGGCCGGCCGATGCGGGAATGGGCGTCTTGAGCCGGAGCGGAGCCGGCGAGCGCGGTGCGGTGGTCGGCGGGATGGACGCGACCGGCTGAGCGGGCGAGGAGCGTGTGCGGGCCGCGGCCTG
>DASPUU010000180.1:0-14428 GCA_035622755.1 Myxococcaceae bacterium | reverse complement strand
ACAGCTCGCTGACACCGTTGGCCAGACAGAGGGCGGCAATCCGCACGTCATGGACGGCAGGCCCCACCGTCCGGGCGGCCGTCGCCGCCTGATGGAAGACCTCCCAGTAGCCCTCCGTCTCTGCCAGGAGCTGCAGACCGGGCGACTCGAGCCAGGCATCGACCTGCTTCATCGCCCGCTCGAGCGTCGAGGCAGGGCGATAGACCCGCGGGTGGGTGACGATGGCGAGGAACTCATGGAGGCAGGGCCAGGGGATGGACCACGACGGCGCGCGTTCGCTCAACTCCGCCAGGCAATCGCGAGCCGATCCATGGAACTGCGAATCCCGGCCCAAGACCCATACACCCGTAATGGGTCGGTCACCCGACGAGGAACACCGCCGCCGAGCGGGCCCCGTGCGCGCCGATGACCAGCGCCTGCTCGATGTCCGCCGTCTTCGAGGGCCCGGAGATGAAGCACCCGAAACCCGGGCCGTCGAAGCGCAGCCGGGCGTAGGCCTCGTGCAGCGTGTGCACCACCACTCCCGGGTCCACCACCAGGACCAGATGCTGGCAGACGAAGAGCAGGGCGCGCCGCGGGCCGAGCGCCGCCCCCGGCACCCAGACCGCGCCGTTCTCGGCCACGGCGAACTCGCCCCGGGCCACGGCCACGTCCACCGAGGCCAGGGCGTGCGGGTCGTCGATGGCCGCCAGGTGGACGTTGCCCGGGTGGGCCTCCGGCACCAGCGAGGCCACCTTCTTGGCCGCGGCGACGACGGGCAGGGCCGCCACCGCCGCCCGCAGGGCGTCCTCGGAGGGGACCCGGAAGCAGCTCCCCCCCACCTCGCCGAGCATGCGCGCGAACTGCGCCCCCGGGTCCTCGAAGGTGAGCGTGCCGCCCGGAGGCGGCGGACGCGGGACGCCCGGCGGAGCGCTCCGGCGGAGCGCGGCGAGGATGGTCTCACGGGCGGACACGGCGCCTCCCGAACTCGGCCCGGAAGCTCAGCCGCGGCGCGGGCGGAAGCTCGCGCTGGCGCGCCCAGGGTCCGGCGACCAGCGCCAGGACCGGCCGGGGCACCCAACGCAGCGCCGCCCGCCCCAGCCATCCGAGTGCGCGGTAGAGCCAGGGCCGGGCGAGGACGAAGCTCCCCAGCCGGGCCGCCGCCCGCTTCGGCGCGGGCGTCAGCCGCCGCTCTCCGAGCTCGTGCCGCCAGGTGAGCAGCTGCTGGTGGAGGTCGATGCGCACCGGGCACACGTCGTCGCAGCTCCCGCACAGCGACGAGGCGAAGGGCAGGCCGGCGTAGCGGCCCGGCTCGCGGGAGGGGGCGAGCACCGAGCCGATCGGCCCGGGGACGGTGGCGTCGTAGCTGTGGCCCCCGCTGCGGCGGAAGACGGGGCAGGTGTTCATGCACGCCCCGCACCGGATGCAGGACAGGGCGCGGCGGTGCGCCTCGCTGGCCAGGAGCGCGCTCCGCCCGTTGTCGACGATGACCAGGTGGAGCTCCCCGCCCGGCCGGGGCCCGTGGAAGTGCGAGGTGTAGGTGGTGACCGGCTGGCCGGTGGCCGACCGCGCCAGGAGGCGGAGGAAGATGGCCAGGTCGGCCGCGCGCGGGACGAGCTTCTCCACCCCCATCGAGGCGATGTGCACCCGGGGCAGGGAGGCGCCCAGGTCGGCATTCCCCTCGTTGGTGCAGACCACGAAGCCGCCGGTCTCGGCGATGGCGAAGTTCACGCCGGTCAGCCCCGCCTCGGCGGCGAGGAACTTCTCGCGCAGGTGCCCGCGGGCGGCCTCGGTCAGGTACTTGGGGTCCGAGGCGCCGGCGGCGGTGTGGAGGTGCTCGTGGAACAGCTCGCCGATCTCCTCCTTCTTCTTGTGGATGGCCGGGAGGACGATGTGGCTCGGCGTCTCGCGGGCGAGCTGGACGATGCGCTCGCCCAGGTCGGTGTCCACCACCTCGATGCCGCGCGCCTCGAGAAAGCCGTTGAGGTGGCACTCCTCGGTGAGCATGGACTTGCTCTTCACCAGGCGCTTCAGCCCCCGCTCCTCGAGGATGGAGAGCACGGCCCGGTTGTGGTCATCCGGCGTGGAGGCCCAGTGCACCACCGCACCGAGGCGGAGCGCGTTGCGCTCGAACGCTTCCAGGTACTCGGCCAGCCGCGACACGGTGTGGGCCTTGAGCGCCGCGGCCTGGGTGCGCAGCTCCTCCCACTCCGGCACCGCGGCCGCCGCCCGGTCCCGCTTGGAGCGCACGTGCCAGAGGGCGGTGTCGTGCCAGTGCATGCGCGCCTCGTTGGCGACGAAGGCGGCGGCGCGGGCGGAGTGGGCGGTCATGGCGCGGCCCCGGCGAGGATCTCCGCCACGTGCTGGACGCGCAGCGGGCGCTTCTGGCGGCGGGCGAGGCCCCCCAGGTGCATCAGGCAGGACATGTCCACCCCGGTGATGACCTCGGCCCCGGCCTTCTGATGATCGGCGAGCCGGTCCTTCCCCATGGCGCAGGAGACCGCCTCCTCCTCCACGCTGAACACCCCGCCGAAGCCGCAGCACTCGTCGGCGCGCTCCAGGTCCACCAGCGTGATGCCCTCCAGCGCGGCGAGCAGCCCCCGGACCTTGTTGAAGCCCGGCACGATGCGCTCCGTGCCGCTCCCCAGGCGGAGCTCACGCAGGGCGTGGCAGCTCTGGTGCAGGCCGACCCGGTGCGGATAGCGGCCGGCGATGCGGGCCACGCCGAGGACGTCGACGATGAACTCGCACAGCTCGTAGGTCTTGCCCGCCACCGCCGGCAGCCGGGCGTTGGACGGGAGGAGGTCGGCGTAATGGCGGCGCACCATGGCCGTGCAGCTCCCCGAGGGGCAGACCACGTACGGGTACCGCTCGAAGATGTCGACGAACCGCTCGGCCAGCGGCCGGGCCGCGTCCCCGCAGCCGGCGTTGGCCATCGGCTGGCCGCAGCAGGTCTGGGCCTCGGGAAAGTCCACCCGGCAGCCGAGCTTCTCCAGCACCCGGACGGTGGCCATCCCCACCTCCGGGTAGCACTGGTCCACGTAGCAGGGGATGAAGAGCCCGACCTCGGTCACGAGACCCTCTCCGCCAGGAGGAGCATCCCAAAGACGGCCGCCGGGAGCACCACATTGTCGCTCCCCCGCGGGGCGAGGGCCTCGGCCAGGGCGGCGACCAGTCCCGCGGCCACCAGCGTCATCGTGCCGACCGGGGCCTCGAACCAGTGCGCGGCCAGCGCCACGCCCAGGGCGGAGAACAGCGCCACCACCAGGGTGCCGACCAGGCTCTTCCCCTTCGCTCCCGGGACCCGGAAGCTCGCCCGGCCGAAGCGGAGCCCCACCGCTCCGCCGATGCCGTCCCCGAGCGCGAGGGCGAGCAGGGCGGCGGCGGCGGGGAAGCGCGGGCCGAGGAGCCCCACCGGAGTGAGCACGGCCACCGAGGCGGCGTAGAGCGTGAGCCCGCTCCAGCGCTCGTCCTCTCCCGAGACCGCGGCCTCCACCCGCGCCAGGCGGGGGAACCGGCGCGCGAGCAGCGGCACCAGGGCCACGGCCACCAGCGCCGCCCCGGCGATGACCACCGGCGGCACCGGGCTCTGCCAGAAGGGCCAGCCCAGCGGCCACATGCCGGCTCCGACGTGAATCAGGTCCCGGACGTGCGTCCGCGGAAGCCCGACCTGCCCGAGGCCCCCGGCGATGCACAGCCCTCCGAAGAGGATGGCCAGCCAGAGCGTGGCGAGCTCCGCGTCGGACATGGGAGCGCCGGAGGCTACGCCTCCTGGCCGGGCGCCGGCGAGCCGCGCAAGCCTGTGTCCCGCCCCGGGCGAAGACCGCAGACTCTGCGGCGGCGCAGGGCGCGGAGCGCCCCCGCCGGGCCGTGGCCCCGCCCTTGCTCGGAGAGACCGGCACCATGCGCAACCCCACCGTGGGCGAGTTCATGACCCCGGCCCCCCTGGTCATCGGCGCGGACCGGACGCTGGCCGAGGCGCATCAGATGATGCGCCAGGCGCGCATCCGGCACCTCCCGGTCTTCGCGCGCGGGCGCCTGGTGGGGATGGTGAGCCAGTCCGACCTCCACCTGGTGGAGACGCTCAAGGACGTCGACCCGGGCGAGGTCACCGTGCGCGAGGCGATGGTCCGGCGCCCCTACACGGCGCGCTCCAGCGCCCGGCTGGCCACCGTGGCGCGGGCCATGGCCCGGAGGCGGCTCGGCGCGACGGTGGTCACCGAGCGGGGCCGGCCGGTCGGCGTGTTCACCAGCGTGGACGCGCTCCGGGCGCTGGCCTCGCTGGCGTCCCGGGCCCCCCGCGTCGCCCGGACCCCGCGCCGCTGAGGCCAGCCGCCCCGGGGCTCACTTGCAGGAGACGGACACGTCGCGGACCCGGCCCTGCGGGGTGTAGAGCAGGAGCTTGAGGTGGGCCGCCCAGTCGCGCACGGCGGTGAACTCGTCGCCGGCCACGGGCTCGACGCTGGAGATCTGGATCCCGAGCGGGCCCATCCCCAGCAGGACCCCCAGGTTGACGGTCGCGCTGTAGACGCGCGCCGGGTCGACCGGGCGGCCCCGGATGAGCGCGCTCACCAGCTGCCCGCCGGGCGGCTTCCGGGGATCGAAGGCATAGGTCATCCCGGAGATCTGGACGAAGAAGTCGCTTCCGGCGGCGAGGGTGGTCTCCAGCGCACCGAGGAGCTCGGCCCCGGTGATGTCGAAGGTGAAGAGCGGGAATCCCTTCCCGGGCTGGCCCGCCTGCACCGCCGCCGGGTCGAACCCGTCTCCCACCGTCCGGAAGAGGTCATTGCCCACCACCACGCCCTGGGCGATGCCGTCCGGCAGGAAACCATCCACGGTGATGCCCAGGTCGGTGCCGGTGGCGTGGCGGAGCGCGTCGGTGACCAGGTTCCCCGTCCCGGTGTCGCGCAGGCAGGCCACCGAGCCGGGATTCTCCGAGACGTCGAGCAGGGCAAAGGCCACCGGGGTGTGGAACATCTCCGAGCCGAAGGTCGCATTCACCACCGCCTGGAGCTGCTTCACCACCGCCGTCACCTCGGGGAGGCGCGGAACGCTCGCGTCCACCGGGATCAGCCGGTAGTCGGCGACGGAGACCGCGCCGGGGGCCACGGTCAGCGTCAGCTTCCCGACCCACTCGTAGTACTTCCCGGCGGAGAGGATGGGCACCTGCTTCCCGCCCGGCCCGGTGGCGAAGAAGGGCTTCGACAGCACCAGGTGGTCGTGGCCGCCGACGATGACATCCAGCCCCGGGACGGCGGCGCCGAGCTGCTGGTCCAGCTCGAAGCCGAGGTGGGAGAGGAGGATGACCACGTCCGCACCGAGGTCGTTTCGCAAATGCTGCGCCTCGGCCGCTGCGATCTGCGCCAGGTCCTCGCGGATGACCACCGGGGCCGGCTGATTGGCGGCGTCGTAGGGCGTGGTGAGCCCGAAAAAGCCCACCTTCACTCCGTCGACAGACTTGACCATGTCCGCGCCGATGAAGGGCTGGAGCGGCGGGAAGCCGGACAGGTCGAAGTTGGCGACCAGGAGCGGCGAGGCGCCCGGCGCGAACGCCTGGGAGACCACGGCGGCGTAGAGGTCCGGCCCGAGGTGCAGCTCGTGGTTGCCGACCACGGCCGCGTCGAGGCCAAGCTGGGCCAGGAGCTGGTACTCGGCGACGCCGTAGGTGACGTTGAAGTAGCTGTCGCCCTGGAAGACGTCTCCGGCGTGGACGAAGAGCACGGCCGGGTTGGTCGCCTTCTCGCGGCCGATGATGCTCGCCGCCTTGGCGAGGCCGCCGAGGGTGCCGTCGAGATGGCGGTCCTTGGGGCCGACGGCGTCGAGGTGAGAGTGCGAGTCATTGACGTGGAGCAGGGTGACGGTGGCGGCGAGGCTCGGAACCGGAGCCCCGAGCAAGAGGACGGCAGCGCACGCGCCGACCGCGTGACGGACGAATTGCCTCATGGTGTCCTCCCTTGGTCGAAGAGGGACCCGTCGAGCTGCATCAGTCATGCCGTGAACACTGCTCGCGCTGTCACGACGCGTCAGCGGCCCTCCATGAGGCGATGCAATGGAGTCCCTTCCCATCCGTTGGGAGGGGGTCACACGCAGCGAGGGGCGGACGTCATGTCGAAGGCCAGGCTGGGTGCCCTGCTGGTCGGCGCGTATGCGCTGGGGCTCGTCCTTCTCGGAATGGTGACCCTGGTCGCTCTTCCGCGCGCCGCCCGGGGAGCAGTCCGGTCCGCCGTGCGGCGCGTCCCCGACACCGCGCGGAGCGCGGCCAGCGTCGCCCGCGTCGCGGTGCACGCCGGCTCGCTCGGCGTGAAGCACCTTCCCGCAGCCCTCGAGGCCGGGGCGCTCGAGCTCGGCGCGGATCGCCTCCGTCCGTGCAAGGTCGCCCGCTCCTCCGAGCGCTCCACCAACCTGATCCGCATCGTCCGGCTCGCCGGGATGCCGGCCGAGGTGCTGGTGCTCGACCCGGGCGAGTAGGCTCCAGGACCCCGGGGAGGCAATGAGCGGCCGCTTTCGGGCGTAGGCGGCCCGGGGCTCGACGTGATGCATCCCGACCATCTCCCCGCTCGCTCGCCGGGGCAGCGCGCCCTGGCGCTGGCGGTGCGCGTGGTCGAGTTCCCCCTGCTCCGGCTGGTCTGGACGGTCCTCCTCTTCGGCGGGGCGACCTGGCTCTTCGTCCGCCTTTTCCCGGTCCTGGGACGGATGCCGAACAGCACCCTGGGCGGCTCGTTCCGCCGCGCGGCGCTGGCCACCCTCGCCGCCTGGGCGGTGGTACGCCTCCTCGAGGGGAAGTCGCTGGCCGCGGCGCTCGGGCTCTGGCCGGCGCGCGCGCCGCGGGGGCTCGCCCGCGGCTTCCTCCTCGGCGCGGGGCTGGTCACGGCCGCGGTGGCCTGGGTGGCGCTGGCCGGCGACTACCAGGTGACCGGGCGCGGGGACGGGTCGGACCTCCGTTCCCTGGCCGACCTGTTCCTGCTCTTCACCTGCGTGGCGGTGGCCGAGGAGGTCCTCGCCCGCGGCGTCCTGCTCCGGCTCTTCGAGCAGGCGCTGGGCACCTGGGCTGCGCTCGGGCTGAGCGCACTCCTCTTCGGCTTCGGGCACCTCGGCAACCCCGGGGCAACGGTCTTCTCCAGCGTGGCCATCGCCGTCGAGGGAGGCATCCTCCTCGGCGCCGCCTACGTGGCCTCCCGCTCGCTCTGGCTCCCCATCGGGATGCACATCGGCTGGAACTTCTTCGAGGGCCCGGTGCTGGGAGCGCGCGTCTCGGGAAACTGGGTGCCGTCGCTCGTCGCCGCGCGCTTCACCGGCTCGCCCTGGCTCACCGGCGGTCCGTTCGGGCCGGAGGCGGGCATCCCGGTGCTCGTCCTCGGCACCGGGCTCGGCGCGGCGGCGATGGTGGTCGCCGTCCGCCACGGACAGGTCTTCACCCCGCGCTGGATGACGCGGCTCCTCGCGCGGATGCACCGCCCGCCGGCGGCTCGGGCCCTGACCGCGCCGGCTCCGCCCCCGTAAGCCAGCCGTGATAAGCCCCGGGGTGCTCGGCCGTATGCGCACCTTCCGCAAGGTCCTCATCGCCAACCGGGGCGAGATCGCCGTCCGCATCATCCGCACCTGCCGCGAGCTGGGAATCTCGCCGGTGGCCATCTACTCCGAGGCGGACCGGGCCGCCCTCCACGTCCGGATGGCGGACGAGGCACACCTGGTGGGGCCGGCCCCCTCGCGCGAGAGCTACCTGCACCAGGAGCGCATCCTGGCGGCGGCCAGGGTCTCAGGCGCCGAGGCCGTCCACCCCGGCTACGGGTTCCTCAGCGAGAACGCCTCCTTCGTCCGCGCCTGCGACGCCGCCGGGCTGGTCTTCATCGGGCCGCCGGCCGCGGCCATGGACGCCATGGGCGAGAAGACGCGGGCGCGCCAGAACATGGAGCGGGCCGGCGTCCCGGTGGTGCCGGGGAGCACGACGCCCTTCCCCGGCGCCGAGGCGGCGCTGGCCTTCGCCCAGTCCATCGGCTTCCCGGTGATGCTCAAGGCGGCCGGGGGCGGGGGAGGCAAGGGCATGCGCCGGGTGGATTCGCCCGGCGAGTTCGCTTCGGCCTGGCGCGCCGCCCAGAGCGAGGCCCTCAACGCCTTCGGCAACGACGCGGTCTACCTCGAGAAGTACCTGGACCAGCCGCACCACGTGGAGATCCAGGTCTTCGCCGACGCGCACGGGAACACCGTCCACCTCAACGAGCGCGAGTGCTCGGCGCAGCGGCGCCACCAGAAGGTGGTCGAGGAGACCCCCTCGCCCATCGTCACCCCCGAGATGCGCGCGGCGATGGGGGAGGTGGCGGTGCGCGCGGCGCGCGCGGTGGGCTACCTGGGAGCCGGGACGGTGGAGTTCCTGGTGGACCGGGCCCGCCACTTCTATTTCCTGGAGATGAACACCCGGCTCCAGGTGGAGCACCCGGTGACGGAGTGGGTCACCGGGCTGGACCTGGTGGCCTGGCAGATCCGCGTCGCCCGGGGCGAGCGGCTGGGGTTCTCCTCCCGGCCGCCCAGCGGCCACGCCCTGGAGGCGCGGGTCTATGCCGAGGACCCGGCGCAGAACTTCATGCCCTGCCCGGGCCGCATCGCCTACCTCCGCGCGCCGGGCGGACCGGGCGTGCGCGACGACTCCGGGGTCTATGCCGGCTACACCGTCCCGACCCTCTACGACCCGATGATCTCCAAGCTCAGCGTCTGGGCGCCGAGCCGGGGCGAGGCCATCGCCCGCATGAAGCGGGCCCTGGGCGAGTACGTGGTGAAGGGCATCACCACCAACCTCCGCTACCTGCGGTCGATCATGGACCACCCGGAGTTCGTGGCCGGGGACTACGACACCTCGTTCCTTCCCCGCGCCCATGCGGCGCTCACCGCGCAGCCGGACGGCTCGGTCGCCGCCGCGGCCCTCCTCGCCTCGGTGGTCTACGCCCGGAGCCGGGACCTGCGCCGGCAGCGCACGCTCGGGCCGGCCGAGCCCGCCGGCCGCCCGGCCCTCTCGCCCTGGCGCCTCGCGTCCCGGCGGCCGAGGCGGTGAGCGCCATGGCCACCGTCCGCTACCTCGCCACCCGGCACGGCCACCCGGAGCGCATCCCGGTGGAGATCGAGGACCTGGGCGGCGGCCGGCTGGTGCTCCTCCTCGACGGCGAGCGCCACGAGGTCGATGCCCTGACCCTGGACCACGGCGCGGTCTCGCTCCTCGTCGACGGGCGCTCCTACGACGTGGAGTTCGACGAGGTGGGCGAGGAGGTGCAGGTGCTGGTGCGCGGCGACCTGTTCCGCATCGACGTCGCCGACGAGCGTACCCTCAAGCTCCGCGCCGGCGCCGCCGCCTTCCAGGTGGAGGGCAAGGTCACCGTCACCTCCCCGATGCCGGGCAAGGTGGTCCGGGTCCTGGTCCAGAAGGGAGAGGCGGTGGAGGAGGGGCAGGGCCTGGTGGTGGTGGAGGCGATGAAGATGGAGAACGAGCTGAAGAGCCCCAAGGCCGGCACGGTGACCGAGGTGCTGGCGCGCGAGGGCAGCGCGGTGGAGGCCAACGCCAAGCTGCTCACGGTGGAGTAGGGCGATGGGAACCGGCGACCGGAAACGATGGCTGCGCGAGGTCTGGGCGCGGGCGGTGGCCAGGGCCCCGGAGCGCGCCCCGCGCTTCACCACCTCGAGCGAGGTGGAGATTCCCCCGGTGCTCGGCCCGGACGGGCCCCTGCCCGAGCGGTACGCGGAGAAGCTCGGCTTCCCGGGCGAGTACCCCTTCACCCGGGGCATCCAGCCGACCATGTACCGCGGGCGCTTCTGGACGATGCGCCAGTACGCCGGCTTCGGCAGCGCCGAGGACGCCAACGCCCGCTACCACTACCTGCTCGCCTCCGGGCAGACCGGACTGTCGGTGGCCTTCGACCTGCCCACCCAGATGGGCCGGGACGCCGACCACGTCCGCGCCCGGGGCGAGGTGGGCAAGGTGGGGGTCTCCATCTGCTCGCTCGACGACATGCAGGTCCTGCTGCGCGGGCTGCCCCTGGGTGAGGTCTCCACCTCGATGACCATCAACGCCACCGCGCCCATCCTGCTCTCGCTCTACGCGGCGGTGGGGGAGGCGAGCGGCGTTCCCCTGGAGCAGCTCTCCGGGACGGTGCAGAACGACATCCTCAAGGAGTACATCGCCCGCGGGACGTACATCTATCCACCCGGGCCCTCGCTCCGGCTGATCACCGACGTCTTCGCCTTCTGCAGCCGGCGCATCCCCCGCTGGAATCCCATCTCCATCTCCGGCTACCACATCCGGGAGGCCGGCTCGACGGCCGCCCAGGAGATCGCCTTCACCCTGGGCAACGGCATCGCCTACGTCGAGGCGGCGCGGCGGGCGGGTCTGGAGGTGGATGCCTTCGCCCCCCGGCTCTCCTTCTTCCTCAACGTGCACAACAACTTCCTCGAGGAGGTGGCCAAGTTCCGCGCCGCGCGCAGGCTCTGGGCGAAAGTGATGAAGGATCGCTTCCGGGCCCGGGACCCACGCTCGCTGATGCTCCGCTTCCACGCCCAGACCGCCGGATCGACGCTCACCGCCCAGCAGCCGGACAACAACGTGGTGCGGGTGGCGCTCCAGACGCTGGCCGCGGTGCTGGGCGGGACGCAGTCGCTGCACACCAACAGCCGGGACGAGGCGCTGGCGCTGCCCTCGGAGGAGGCGGCGCGGCTGGCGCTCCGCACCCAGCAGATCGTCGCCCACGAATCGGGGGTGGCCGACTTCGTCGATCCGCTCGGCGGGAGCTACGCGGTGGAGTACCTCACCGACGAGCTGGAGGCGGCGGCGGAGGCCATCCTGGCCAAGGTGGACGCGCTGGGGGGGATGGTGGCGGCCATCGCCGAGGGGTTCCCCCAGCAGGAGATCCAGGACGCCTCCTACCGGGCGCAGCGGGCGCTGGAGGAGAAGCGCGCGGTGGTGGTGGGGGTCAACGCCTTCACCCAGGACGAGCCCCCGCCCGCCAACCTGCTCCGGGTCAACGAGGCGGTGGAGAGGCAGCAGGCGGAGCGGCTCCGGAAGCTGAGGGCGGACCGCGCCGCGGCGCCGGTGAATCGTGCCCTCGATGCGCTCCGCACGGCGGCCGGGAGCGAGAAGGAGAACCTGGTCCCCCTCATCCTCGAGGCGGTGAAGGCGCGGGCCACCCTGGGGGAGATCTCCGACGCCCTCCGCGACGTGTTCGGCGAGCACCGGGAGCAGGTGGTGCTCTGAGCATGGGGCCGGCCGGTGAAGTCCGCCGGCCTTCTCCCTCGGCTCACCGGCCGGGCGGCTGGGCAGCGCGCGCCCGGTCGAGCCACGCGGCGAGCCCCGCGAGCAGGACGTAGACCACCAGGGCCTGGATGGCCCCCGGGTTGACCCCGGACGGCGGGGGCACGAACGGCGTCGCCAGGCAGAGCGCGACGAGGAGCACGGCCACCACCCCGGTCACCCACCGGCCGCCGGGCGTCCGCGGTCGCGACGCGCGCAGGTAGAGCCCGAGCCCGGCCCCGAGGACGGCCAGCTCCGCGGCCAGCGCCCACCAGCGATGGTTCCACAGCCCGAACCCCAGTTTCGGCGAATCCTCCCCGAGGAGCGGCATGTCGGGCGTGTGCATCGGGACGTCGAGCAGGAAGTGCGAGAAGACGGCCAGCGCGACCAGCGCCGCACCGGTGAACGGGGCACGCCGGAACAGGAGCACACCCCCCAGCACCAGCCCCGACCAGACCAGCGCGCCGACCAGGCCGTGGCTGTAGGGCATGAAGTACAGGTCGTAGGCGTTGTACTCGGTGAAACCGGGCACGATGCGCATCTTCTCGATGCCCACCAGCACGAAGCTGAAGAAGAGCAGGTCGAGGAGCTGCACGGCGAGGAAGAGCCCGCCCAGCGACAGCCGCGGGTCCGCCCGCTTGAGTGCCAGCGAGACTCCGTAGTGCCCGATGAACATCCGCCCCTCCGGTCCGGGAGTTGGCGGCCGAGGCGAGCATCCTCGCAGATGACCGTCAAGATCGCCGGTGCGCTCCGCGGCATCGAGCGGCGTCACGCACTCGGAGGCAGAGAGCGTCATGCTGACGCAGGCGCTCCGGCGCAGGAAATGCGTCTGTTCGACTGCCATCGGTCGGCGAGAAGCACCGCCGATTTCCGCTTCATGGGCGCCCTGCCCGTCGGTATACACATCGAGCAGGGCACGGTCCCGTCGAACCTGGCCGGGACCAAAGGGGGCGTCATGCAGCCGAGCATCAACAAGGTGATGGGACGGGTCTTGATTCTCGTCAGCGCGGCCGCGCTGGCCGCGTGTGAGCAGCCCAAGGCTCCACCGCCGCCGCCACCCGCAGCGCCGGCTGCCGCCCCGGCCCCCGCAGAGCCGCCGCCCGAGCAGCGGGTCGAGGGCAATCCCGACCGCAACGCCTACTTCGGCGAGGAGCACATCCACACCAGCTGGTCGGTAGATGCCTGGGTCTTTGGCAACCGCATCACCGGGCCGGATGACGCTCTCAAGTACGCGCAAGGCCAGACCATCAAACATCCCCTGGGCTACGACATCAAGATCGACACCCCCATGGACTTCATGGGCGTGACCGACCACTCGGAGTACGTGGGGGTTACGAAGGAAGCCAACACCCCGGGCTCAGCGCTCAGCAAGCTGCCGGAAGCGCAGCCCCTGATTCTCAAGGACCCCAATAGCCAGGCGGATCAGCAGAAGGTCTTCCTGTATCTTCTCAAACTCGCGGTCTCAGCGCCGATCAAGGCGTTCATGAGTCCCGAGGTGGCCGGCACCATCTGGAAGGAGAACGTCAAGATCGCCGACGAGAACAACCACCCTGGAAAGTTCACTGCCTTCTGCTCCTACGAATGGACCGCGATGCCTGACAACCGCAACCTTCACCGCAACATCTTCTTCCGCGACTGCGCCCACGTGCCTGACATGCCGTTCAGTGCAATTGATTCAAAGCATCCCGAGGAACTTTGGAATTGGATGGACACGCAGCGCAAGGCTGGCAACGAGCTGCTGGCCATTTCGCACAATGCCAATGTCAGCGACGGCTGGATGTATCCCGTGGACCTTGACAGCTTCGGGAGACCCATTGACGCCGCCTGGGCCGCTTCACGCGATCGCAACGAACGGCTGGTTGAGATGAAGCAGATCAAGGGCGCGTCCGAGACCCACCCTCTGTTGTCGCCGAACGATGAGTTCGCCGACTACGAGGTTTACAGCGGTCTTCTCGGTCTTCCTCCAGAATCCGGTCGCATCGACCGCATCACCGGGAGTTTTGCCCGCCAGGCGCTAAAAGATGGCCTCACCATGCAGGACGTTCGAGGTTACAACCCTTACAAGTTCGGCATGGCTGGAGGCTCCGACTCGCACAACACGGCCAGTCCGTATCGCAATGATAATTTCTTCGGCGGACACGCTGCGATAGACGGAACCCTCGAACGCAGGATGTTCGGCGTGATGCTTGGGAAGACCATCGACGTGCGTCTCGAAGCTCCCGGCGGTCTGACCGGCGTCTGGGCCGAGGAAAACACCCGTGCCTCCCTCTGGGACGCGATGTATCGCAAGGAGACCTTCGGTACGAGTGGTGTGCACATCAAGGTCCGATTCTTTGGCGGATGGAGTTACGCGCCAGACATCCTGAATGGCAAGGACTGGGCAAAAGACTCCTATGCCAACGGAGTCCCCATGGGCCAGGACCTACCTCCGATGAAGGGCAACGCCCCAACCTTCGTGGTCTGGGCGGTGAAGGACCCGACCTCCGCCAACCTTGATCGCATTCAGATCATCAAGGGCTGGTCGAAGAACGGCCAGAGCTTCGAGAGGATTTTCGACGTGGTGTGGTCGGGGGACCGCAAGGCCGACAAATG
Source organism: Myxococcaceae bacterium (assembly GCA_035622755.1). Lineage (GTDB taxonomy): Bacteria > Myxococcota > Myxococcia > Myxococcales > Myxococcaceae > JADGRA01. The sequence goes on along the minus strand of DASPUU010000180.1, from coordinate 591 downwards.
GACGGGCAGAGTGGGTCCCGTCCAGAGCACCGTGGACATCGACAAAGGCACCTATACCAACACGGTGGGATCCACGGAACTCAAGACAGTGTGGACCGATCCCGACTTCGATTCCAGTTTGCATGCGTTTTACTACGCCCGGGTACTGGAGATTCCTACCCCCCGATGGACCACGATCCAGGCCGCGCAGATGGGCGTCCCGCCGCCGGATGTGGTTTCGCCCACCGTACAGGAACGCGCCTGGAGTTCACCGATCTGGTACACGCCGAGCGCCGAAGCGCGTAAGAACGCGCCAGCAGGCATGACGGTGAGCAATCTCAAGGAGAAGGGTGCAGTCTCACTGAATGACGACCAACTGAAGGCGCTCATCGTGGGTAAGGCCTTCTGGGTGCGCAACAACGTGACTGGCCAGCAGTTCAGCGAGAGCTATACCGCCGAGGGTCACGCCAACGTCTGGCACATCGGTACGAATGAGATCGTTCCCAGCGGTTACGGCAACGTAGTGCGTCACGGTTATCTGGGAACAACCGTGCCTTATGAGATCCAGGGCGGTAGGCTGATCACCTACCTTTCCCAAGATCCGTACTCCGT
>DASPUU010000179.1:0-6146 GCA_035622755.1 Myxococcaceae bacterium | reverse complement strand
CTACTTCGGGCTGCCGATGGCCATGGTCATCCTCTCGGCGGTCATCGTGCCCATCTACCACCGGCTCCGCCTCTACACCGCCTACGAGTACCTCGAGCGCCGCTTCGATCGGCGCACGCGGCAACTCATCGCCATGCTCTTCCTCGTCTCCAGGGGCCTGGCCTCGGGGCTGGCCATCTACGCGCCGGCGCTGGTGCTCTCGGCGGTGCTCGGCTGGCCGCCGCTGTGGACGACGTTTCTCCTCGGCGGAACGACAGTGGTCTACACCGTGCTCGGCGGCAGCCGGGCGGTGAGCCAGACCCAGACCGCGCAGATGGCGGTGATCTTCGTCGGGCTGGTGGCGGCCCTGGCGGTGCTGGCCGCCAAGCTGCCGCCCCCGGTCACCTTCGGCCAGGGCATGGCGCTGGCCGGCGCGCTGGGGAAGCTCCAGGGTGTGGACCTGTCGCTGCGCTTCGATACCCGCTACACGCTCTGGTCGGGGCTCCTCGGCGGCCTGTTCGTCCAGCTCGCCTACTTCGGGACGGATCAGTCGCAGGTGCAGCGCTACCTGGCCGGTGGACCGCTCACCGAGAGCCGCCTCGGGCTGCTCATGAACGGGCTGCTCAAGGTTCCGATGCAGCTCTTCATCCTCTTCATCGGAGTGATGGTCTTCGTCTTCTACCAGCTCACGCCGCCGCCGCTGTTCTTCAACCGGGCGGACCTGGAGCGGGCGCGCGAGCGACGGGGAGCGGAGGTGGCACGGCTCGAGGCGGCGCAAGCCGAGCTGTTCTCCGCCAAGCGGGCGGCCATCGAGCGGATGCTGGCCCCGGGCGCGACCGCAGAGCAGGTCGCGGCGGCGCGCAGCGAGGTGCGGGCCGAGGAGGCGCGCACTGCCGAGCTCCGGAAGGAGACCGGCGCCCTGGTGGCCAGGACGCTTCCCGGCGCCGACGCCAAGGACGCCGACTTCATCTTCCTTCGCTTCGTGCTCGACCACTTCCCGCGCGGGCTGATCGGGCTCCTGGTGGCGGTCATCCTCTCGGCGGCCATGTCTGCCAACTCGGCGGCGCTGTCCTCGCTGGGCGCGACCACGGTGGTGGACTTCTACCGGCCCCGCCGCCCGGAGGCCTCCGACGCGCAGACGCTGCGGGTGGCGCGGGCCTCGACCGCCCTGTGGGGGCTGGTGGCGGTCGGATTCGCCGCCTTTGCCTCGCTGCTCGACAACCTCATCCAGGCGGTGAACATCCTCGGCTCGCTCTTCTACGGGCCGATGCTCGGCGTGTTCCTGGTGGGGTTCTTCCTTTCCCGGGTGGGCCCGCGCGCGGTGTTCTGGGCCGCGCTGGTGGGCGAGGCCGTGGTGCTGTCCGCCGCCGCCTTCGGGCGCATCGGCTTCCTCTGGTACAACGTCATCGGCTGCGCGGTCGTCGTCGGGCTCGCCGTGGCGCTGGCGCGTCTCCTGCCCGGGCCACGGCCCTGAGGTCGGCCGACGCTCTGCGTCAGGCGACGTTTTCGGGCTTGCCCTGTCCTGGCCGTCGACCGTAGAGCCGCACCGACCTGCTCCATGAGGAGGCGCCGATGAGACTTTGGTGGTCTTTCGCAGTCGTCGGCCTCGTGGCCGCCTGTGCGCACGAGCCGGCGCCGCCTCCACCCGCCGTCGCCCAGCCGAAGGCGTCGAGCCCGCCGGTGACGGGCCAGCCTGCCCCGGCGCTCGAGCCCACGCTGAGCGTGCCCCCGGTACCGCCCGGGGTCACTCCCGCCTTCACCGTCCCGGTCGAGTCGTACGTCCTGGACAATGGTCTCCGGGTGGTGCTCTCGCGGAGCACCGTCGCGCCCCTGGTGACGGTGGCCGTCTACTACCACATCGGTTTCCGCATCGAGCCGCGGGACCGGACCGGCTTCGCGCACCTCTTCGAGCACATGATGTTCCAGGGGAGCGAGAACCTCGGAAAGCTGGCCTTCATCCGTCTGGTGCAGAGCAACGGCGGGACGCTCAACGGCTCGACCCGCTTCGACTTCACCAATTACTTCGAGATCGTCCCCTCCAACGTGCTGGAGATGGTCCTCTGGGCCGAGGCCGACCGGATGCGCGGCCTCGACGTGACCGAGGAGAACCTCACCAACCAGAAGGGAGTGGTGAAGAGCGAGGTGCGGGTCAACGTCCTGAATCGCCCCTACGGCGGCTTCCCCTGGCTGGACATGCCCCAGGTGGCAAACGTCAACTGGTACAACGCTCACAACTTCTACGGCGACCTCACCGACCTGGACGCAGCCACCCTTGCCGAGGTCCGGAAGTTCTTTCGGACCTACTACGCGCCGAACAACGCAGCGCTCGTCGTCTCCGGGGACTTCGACCCGGCGCAGGTCAAGTCGTGGGTCACCCGGTACTTCGCCGGGATCCCGCGCGCCTCGGTGCCGCCGCTCCCAGACCTCGCCGAGCCGCGCCAGACGGAGGAGCGGTTCCGCGAGAAGCAGGACAAGCTCGCCCAGCGCCCGGCCATCGCCTTCGGCTACCACATGCCCCCTCGGAATTCTCCCGAGTTCTGGGCCATGGCGCTCCTCCAGCAGATCCTCGTCGCCGGCAAGGACAGCCGCCTCTACCAGGAGCTGGTGCAGAGACGCGGCCTGACCGGCGAGGTGGAAGGGGGGGCCAACCTGCTCGGCAACCAGTTCAACTACCAGGGTCCGATGCTCTGGGTGGGCTACCTCTTCTACGACCCGGACAAGAACGCCAAGGACATCATGACCGCGGTGGACGCGGCCATCGAGCCCGTCCGCCAGGCGCCGGTGGACGAGGCGACCCTGGCCCGGGCGCGCATCAAGGCTCGCAGCAGCTATTACTCGGACCTGGAGCGGTTGTTCGGCTTCGGACGGGCGGACCAGCTGGCCGCCCTCGCCCTCTTCGACGGCGACGCGGAGGCGGTGAACCGCATCGAGCCGGCCATCCTCCAGGTCACGCCGGCGCTGATCCAGAAGACTGCCCAGGAATGGCTGCGTCCGACCAACCGGACCGTCCTCGTCATCCAGCCGGCGGCCAAGCCATGAGCCGTCGCCGCCTCCTCCCGGCCGCCCTCGCCATGCTGGCCGCCCTCTCGGCTCACGCGGAGAAGCAATCGCCGCCGCCTCCCGCTCCGGCGGCGGCATTTCGCCTGCCACCGACCAGCCAGTACACGCTGCCGGGCGGCACGCGGGTGACGCTGGTTCCCTACGGCGACGTCCCCAAGGTCAACGTGGTCCTGGTGATGCACGCCGGGAACGCAGACGAGGCGCCGGGCCACACCGGGCTGGCCGACCTGGCCGGAAAGCTCCTCCTCGAGGGCACGACCTCGCGAAGCGCCGAGCAGCTGGCCCAGGCCGCGGCCGACCTGGGGGGAAGCCTCGATGTCGTCGTGGGACAGGACGAGTCCACGGTGGGCATCGAGTGCCTGGGGGAGTTCGCCGCCCGGGCGGTGGCCCTGGTCGCCGAGGTCGTCCGGCATCCGGCGCTTCCCGAATCGGAGCTCGCCCGCCTGAAGAACGACCTGGTCCGCCAGTTGACCCTGGAACGAAGCCGGCAGCAGCCCCTGGCCCGGGAGGCGTTCGACCGGGCCATCTACGGCTCTCACCCCTACGGGCATCCGCTCGCCGAGGCGGCCGAGGTGAAGACTTTCACGCTGGCCTATGTGAAGAAGTTCCTCGGCAGCTACGTCGGGGCCAACCGCGCCCACCTCTACGTCATCGGCCGCTTCGACGACGCCGCCGTCCGCGGGCCCATCGCCGAGGCGTTCGCCGGCTGGGCCAGGTCACCGGGGGGGAAGCGGCCCGCCGCTCGGCCCAGGACCGAGCGCGCCGTCTACTTCCTCGACCGGGCCGGGGCGGTGCAATCGACCGTGCTGCTCGGGCTGCCGGTGGTTCCACCGACCTCGCCCGACTTCATCGCCCTCTCCGTGACCAACACCCTGCTCGGGGGGAGCTTCGGCAGCCGCATCACCGCCAACATCCGGGAGAAGCGCGGGTACACCTACTCGCCCTTCAGCGCCCTGACCACGCACCCGGGCGTGGGGACCTGGGCCGAGGCGGCGGACGTGACCACCAAGGACACCGCCGCCGCCGTCCAGGAGGTGGTCAACGAGGTGGAGCGCCTGCGCAGCGAGTCCCCGGGCGCCGACGAGCTGGCCGGCTTCCAGCGATTCATGAGCGGCACCTTCGTGCGGGTGAACAGCTCGCGGCTGGGCATCCTCGGCCAGCTTCGCTTCGTCGAGCTCTACGGGCTCCCGCCGGACTGGCTGAGCAGCTACGTGGCGCGCGTCAACGCGATCACCCCGGCCGACGTGACACGCATGGCGAAGAAGTACCTCGACCCGGCGCGGATGACCCTGGTGGTGGTCGGCGACCGGCAGACGGTTGCCTCGGCGCTGGCTCCGTTCGGGAAGGTGGTCCTGGTCACACCCCCGGCCAGCCCGGCGCCCTAGCGTCGGGGACCGTTCAGTCCAGCTCGAGCGGCAGGAAATTGCCCGCCTGGTCGAGCACCGTGCCCCAGACCTTGTGCGAGGCCTGGTGCTCGGAGGGCCCGAAGTTCAGCGGTACGCCGAGGCCGAGGTCCAGCCCGCGGATTCCCTCGAGCACATCGACCAGGCGCTCGGTGGTCACGTCCCGTCCGACCCGCTTCAGGGCCTCGACCATGAGGTTGCCGTCGACATAGCCCTCGAGCGAGACGAAGTCCGGCTTCTCCCCGGGTGCGTAGGAGGCCAGGGCCTCGCGGTAGCGGAGCCCCACCGTGGACTGCCCGGTGGGCAGCGGGACCACCTGCGTCACGATGACCCCCTGCGCGTAGGACGGGCCGAGCTGGGTGAGCTCCTCGGCCAGTGCCTGGCTGCCGACGAAGGATACGTTGGTGAACACCATCCCCGGTCGCTGATCCTTGACCTTCTCGATGAAGTGGGCTGCCGGGCGGTAGGCGGCCACCATCACCACCGCCGCCACGTTCGACTTCTTCTCCAGGATGCGCGCCACGGCGTCGGCCACGTCGGCCGTGTTGCGCTTGTAGGTGACCTTGAGAATCGGGGACGACGACTTGCGCAGAGTCCGGAGCGCCTTGGCCACGCCCTGGAAGCCGGCATCCCCGAAGGCGTCGTCCTGGGCAAAGACGGCGATCTGGTCCGGCTTGATGCGCCGGACATCCACCAGGTAGCGGACGGTGGCCGCCGTCTCCTCGACGTAGCTCGCCCGGTAGTTGAACACGTACCGGTCGGGGGGCTCCTTCCGGAGCAGCGAGGCGCCGGTGAAGGGCCCGAAGAAGAGCATCTTCCGCTCCAGGGTGTAGGGAACGGCGACCACCGCGGTGGGAGTCCCCACGTTGCCGATGAAGCCGAAGACTCCGCGCTGCTCGGCCAGCTCGCGCATCGCCTCCCGCGTGCGCGCCGGCTCGTACCCGTCGTCCACCGCGACCAGCTTCACCTTTCGGCCGTGCACGCCCCCCTCGGCGTTGGCCCGAGCGAAGGCGATCTCCAGGCCGATCCGCATCTGCCTTCCGAGCTCCTTGGCCGGGCCGGTGAGGGCCGATGCCATGCCCAGGGTGATCTCGGTGTCGCTCACCCCCCGGACGCTGGGGAGGGCGGGGGCGACCGGGGCTGCCGCCGGCTGAGGCGCCGCCTCGGGCCGGGTCAGGGCCAGACCGTGGTTGAGCACCAGGGCCACGGCCGCGGCCAGGGCCCCCCCGAAGAGGACGGCCAGCGCGATGAGGACCGCGGTGCGAAGGAAGCGCGCCCGGTGATGCTCCTTGCGGACGCTGGAGAAAGGGGCGGTGCCGTGGTGTCCGGGCCCGTGGGGGGGCGGCGTGTGCGGCCCGCTGAAGGGCGACGTGCTCGGCCCGGTCGGCTGGGCGGGCCTCGATACCGGCGTCGCGGGCGTGGGGAAGGCCGACGAGGAGGTCGTCCTCGCCGCGGCCCTCGGCGGTGGGCCGGGGGCGGCGTCGCCCGGTACGCGGCGGGCGCCCGAGGTCACCGGAGCGACGGGGTGACCGGGGGCGGCGCCGAGCTCCGGAGCGTGAGGCGCCGTGTCCACCGGGCTCGGGGTGGCCGGAACCTCCGGCTGGGTGCGGCGCGGCGCCGGAGCCGGGGGAGCGGGCACGGCTGCGACCGGCGTCACCGAGACGCTGCTCGTCGTCCGGCGGGGGGGCGCCGAGCCCGCCGGCG
>DASPUU010000178.1:0-7966 GCA_035622755.1 Myxococcaceae bacterium | reverse complement strand
CAGGCCGCGGCGCCCGGTCCGGAGCGCCGGAAGGCGACCGCGGCGGTGCTCCTCGGGCTGGTGGTCGCCGCCTTCGAGACCACGGTGGTCACCACCGCCATGCCCACCCTCACCGCCGAGCTGGGCGGGCGCCACCTCTACGCCTGGGTGTTCACCGCCTTCCTGCTCGCCTCGACGCTGGGGGTGCTCGTCTCCGGAGGCCTGGCCGACGGCATCGGGCGGCGGGCCACCTTCCTCGGCGGGCTCACCCTCTTCCTGGCCGGCACGGCGCTGTGCGGCTTCTCCCAGTCCGTGCCGCAGCTCATCGCCTTCCGGGTGCTCCAGGGGCTGGGGGCCGGCGCGCTCCAGCCGACCACGCTCACCATCGCCTCGGACCTGTACAGCCTGAAGGAGCGGGCGGCCATCCAGAGCGTGTTCACCGGGAGCTGGGGCACGGCCTCGGTCATCGGTCCGGTCCTGGGCGCCTTCCTCACCGAGCACGCCAGCTGGCGATGGGTGTTCTGGGTCAACATCCCGGTGGGCCTGGCCGCGGCCCTCCTCCTGCGGGCCTCCTACCGCGATCCGGGCCGGCACCCTGCGCACCGGCTGGAGATCGGTGGACCGCTCCTGGCCGGTGCCGTGCTCGCCCTTCTCCTCCTCTCGCTCGAGCCCCACCACCTCCCGGGCGGCGTCCAGCTCCTGGCGGGCCTCGGCGCTGCACTGGTGGCGCTGGTGCTCGTCCGTCAGCAGCGCGCCTCCGACCGGCCCGTCCTCCCCCTCGATCTCCTCCGGGACCGCACGGTCGTCTCCGGGGTGGTCGGTGGGCTGGTGGGCGGCGGGATGCTCTACGGGACGAGCGCCTACGTCCCGCTCTGGCTGATCTCGCACGGACAGCGCACCGCGCTCACCGCCGGTGCTGCGCTGGTACCCCTCCTCGTCGGCTGGGCGGTGGGCTCGGCCCTGGGGGTGAAGCTCCTCCTCCGCGGAGGGCTCCGGGCGAGCGCTGCGGGCGGCTTCACCGTGGCCTCGCTGGGGGCGGCCCTCCTCGCCCTGGCGCTGGTGCAGGGATGGGGGGACCTGGCGACCTTCGGCGCCCTGGCGGCGCTCGGCTTCGGCCTCGGCCCGGCGGCGAGCACATCCATCTTCGCCCCGCAGCAGCGCGTGCCGTGGAACCTGCGCGGGGCGGTGACCAGCACCCTCTACGCCTGCCGGATGCTGGGCGGCTCGCTGACCATCGCCCTCCTCAACCTGGCCCAGGGCCGCCTCCCGGTCCAGGCCACCCTGCTGGCGCTGGTTCCGGTGGTCGGAGCGCTGGTCCTGGCGCGTGTCGCCCCGGCCACGCTGGTGGGCGGCGCTTCCCACGCCGACGCCGCGCCGATCTCGAAGTAGCCTCCCCGGACACCATGACCGCAGGCGGCGCAGGGGGACCTTTGCTCGAGAAGGCGCACGTCTTCTGCTACCGGCTCTTCGACGTCGCCGAGGAGATCGACCTCGACGCCGCCCAGAGGCTCCTCGCCCGCGACACCCGCCGGGTGCGGCTCTCCCGCGCCGGCGCCGAGTACCTCCTCATTCCCAACCCGCCCCTGGCCGTGGAGCTCGGCCGCCGGACGCTGGCCCTGCACGCCGGCTCGGTGGTCGTCGAGGCGGTGGCCCGGCTCTTCGACCACGGGAGCGTGAGCGTCCGGCTGTGCGTCCCGGTCACCCCCGGGACGAGCCTCGGGGACCTGGTCCCCCTGGCCGACGAGCTCTACGACAGCCCGGCGGTCGATGCACTGTCGCACGAGCTCCTCTCCTCCCTCCGCGCCCCGGTGGCCCCCGCCCTGCGGAGCGCCAAGCTCTGGGACCAGACCGAGAGCTACGCCGTTCACTTCGTGGAGCGCTTCCGGGACGCCCCCTCCGCCGAGGAGGTGCTGGCGGCGGCGGAGCTCGCCCCGCTCCTCCTCGGCGAGACGCGTGAGCGGCGCCTCAGCCCTCACGAGCGGGCCGACGTCACCGCCCAGCATCTCAGCTACGGAGACCACGACCTGGTGGTGGTGGACTGGAACGCGGCCTTCGTCTACGAGCCCAGCGGCTCCACCGACATCCCGGACATCCTGGAGATCTGCAACGCCCAGCTCCTCGAGTTCCGCTACTACGACGACCAGCTGGACCGGCAGCTGGCCCGGGTGGGCGAGACGCTGAGGCGGAGCCGGCGGCGCGGCATCCCGCTCCTCGGCGGCACCGACGCCAGCCTGGCCCGCAGCGTCCAGCTCACCCTGATCGAGATGTCCGAGGCGCTCGAGCGCGTCGAGAACTCGCTCAAGATCATCGGCGACTTCTACCTGGCCAAGGTCTACGAGGCGGCCCTGGAGCAGCTCCGGGTGGACGACTGGAAGGCCTCGGTGCAGCGCAAGCAGCAGACCCTGGGAGATGTCTACCAGTGGCTCAAGGGCGAGATCGATACGGCGCGATCTCTCACCCTGGAGATGATGATCGTCCTGCTCATCGTCGTCGAGGTGGTCCTCGCCTTTCTCCGGCGCTGAGGCGCCGCCCCCCTTCGGCCATCGATGTCCGAAAACGGCGAGCGCAGCCCCGGGCCGTCGTGAGAATCTCCCCCGGGCGATGGAACCGCTCGACACCGCCGCCTGCTACCGGGCCCTCCAGACCCGGGACCCGCGCTTCGACGGTCGCTTCTTCGTCGGCGTGACGTCGACCGGCATCTACTGCCGGCCCATCTGCCCGGCCCGCACGGCGAAGCGGGAGCACTGTCGATTCTTCCCCTCGGCCGCCGCCGCCCAGGAGGCCGGCTTCCGGCCCTGCCTCAGGTGCCGTCCCGAGCGCGCCCCGGAGCTCGCCGCCTGGCGCGGCTCGTCGAACAGCGTCTCCCGCGCCCTGGCGCTCATCGCCGACGGCGCGCTGGACGATGCCGGCGCCGGGGTGGACGCGCTCGCCGAGCGGGTGGGCCTGGGCGGGCGGCAGCTCCGGCGCCTCTTCGAGCAGCACCTGGGCGCGTCCCCCATCGCCGTCGCCCAGACGCGGCGAGTGCTCTTCGCCAAGCAGCTCATCCAGGAGACGCGCCTGCCGATGGCCACGGTGGCGCTGGCCGCCGGCTTCGGGAGCGTCCGCCGGTTCAACGACACCTTCCACCGGCTGTTCGCGCGCCCGCCGAGCGCCCTGCGCCGCCGGGCCGCTTCCGGCGGCGAGCCTCGCCGGGCCGAGGCCGGGGTGACGCTCCGGCTCTGCTACCGGCCGCCCTACGACTGGCCGGCGATGCTCGAGCACCTCGAGGCGCGGGCCGTGCCCGGCGTGGAGGTCGTCGACGGCGATGCGTACCGGCGCGCCGTGGCTCACGCCGGCCTCTTCGGGACCATCGAGGTGCGGCACGAGCCGGCCCGGCGTGGGCTGGCGGCGACCCTGCGGTTTCCGGCCGTGCGCGCGCTCCCGGCCATCCTGGAGCGCGTGCGGCGGGTCTTCGACGTGGCGGCGGACATCCAGACCATCGGCGCACACCTCTCGCAGGATCCCTTCCTGGCCCGTCTCATCGCCCGGCGGCCGGGGCTTCGCGCGCCGGGCGGGTGGGACGGCTTCGAGCTGGCCGTGCGGGCCGTGCTCGGTCAGCAGATCTCCCTCGCCGCCGCCCGGCGGCTCGCAGGCGAGCTGGTGGAGCTGTGCGGCGACCCCCTCCCACCCGAGGCGGCGCGGCCCGGATTGAGCCGCGCCTTCCCCACCGCCGGGCAGGTCGCCGCCGCCGACCTGGGAGGGCTGGGCATGCCGGGCTCCAGGCGCGCTGCGCTCAAGGCGCTGGCCGAGGCGGCGCTGGCCGACGGCCGGCTCTTCCACCCGCTGGGACCGGTGGAGGAGACCATCGACCGGCTCCGTGCCATCCGCGGCGTGGGAGACTGGACCGCCCAGTACATCGCACTCCGGGCGCTCCGCGAGACGGATGCCTTCCCGGTCACCGACCTCGGCTTGCTCCGGGGCGCGGCGAGGCGGCCAGGCGCCCGGGCCACGCCCCGGGACCTGCTCCGACGGGCGGAGCCCTGGCGGCCGTGGCGTGCCTACGCCGCTCAACATCTGTGGACGGCCGACGCCCGGACGGCGCGGCCGGGAAAGGACGCACCATGACCTCCCCCGATCCTGCCGGCGCCCGGACGTTCCGGCAGCTGCACGCCTCCGGGCTCCTCATCCTCCCCAACGTCTGGGATGCGGGGAGCGCCCGGCTCGTCGAGAGCCTGGGCGCCCGGGCGCTGGCCACCAGCAGCGCGGCGGTGGCCTGGGCCCACGGATACCCGGACGGGGACCTGCTCCCGGTGCCGCTCCTGGCGGCGACGGTGGCCGAGATCCGGCGCGTGGCCACCCTTCCCCTCTCCGTGGACGTCGAGGGGGGCTACTCGACCGATCCGGCCGGCGTGGCGGAGACGGTGGCCCGCGTCGTCGACGCCGGAGGCGTGGGGATCAACCTCGAGGACGGCACCTCCGAGCCCCACCTCCTCTGCGCGAAGATCGAGGCGGCCAGGCAGTCCGCCCGCCGCCTGGGCGTCGAGCTGTTCGTCAACGCGCGCACCGACGTCTACCTGCGCAACCTCGCCCCTCCCGAGCGCCGCATCGCCGAGACGCTGGCCCGCGCCGAGCAGTACCGCTCCGCCGGCGCGGACGGGATCTTCGTCCCGGGTGTGGTCGAATCAGAGCAGATCCGCGCCGTCGCCCAGGGCGTCCGGCTGCCGCTCAACGTCCTGGCCCGCGCCGGTCTCCCCGACGCCGCCCGGCTCGAGGCGCTCGGCGTCCGTCGTCTGAGCGCGGGCTCGGGCATCGCCCAGGCGGTGTTCGGCCGGATCGCCGCCCTGGCCAGCGGTTTCATGAAGACCGGCGCCTCCGACCCGCTCGGCGAGGGCGCCATGCCCTACGCCGAGATCAACGCCCTCATCGGCGCCGGCCCCCAGGGCGCGCGCCGGCCGTGACCGATCGCGGACGGCCGTCCTCGCGCAGCGCCAGGATCCACTCGGCGAAGTCGCGCAGCGCGCCCTGCCCGGCGCGCACCCGCCCCCGGTGGTGCACCCGGGCAGCGACCTCGGGCACGGCGTCGAGCGGCGCCCCGGTCAGGCCGTGCGCCCCGACCGCCTCGAGCACCTCCAGGTCATTGACGTCGTCGCCGATGTAGGCCAGCTCGGCGAGCCGGAAGCCATGCCGCGCGCAGAGCGCCTCCACGGCGGCGCGCTTGTCCTTCGCTCCGATGAGGACGTGGGGGATGGACAGCTTCTCCGCGCGCCGGCTGATGGAGGGACTGAGCTCGCCGGAGACGATGCCGCTCTCGATGCCGGCCTGCCGCAGGCGCTCCACCCCCATCCCGTCGCGGATGCTGAAGCGCTTCATGAGCTCGCCGCTCTCCGCGTAGTAGACCCCGGTGTCGGTGAGCACGCCGTCGCAGTCGGCGAGGACGAGCCGGATGCGCCGGGCGCGGAAACGCGCCTCGCGGACGCTGATTCGGGTGGGAGAGCCTCGAGCCATGACCTCCTCTAGCGGGCCCAGGAGGGCGCTCGGCCCTTGAGCGTCGTGGCGCCGATGCTGTCACAGAAGGCGAGGAAGCGGTCGCGCGGCACCCCGCGGTGCTCGAGCCCCTTCAGCGAGGTGTCGATGGGCGCGTCGGTGCGGAGGGTGGCCAGCGTCCGGTAGAGCATCGCCTCGTCCCGGTGCTCGCTCCACGTCCTGGCCAGGCGATCGCGGCCGCGGAGGTCCCGCGGCCAGGCGCGGGGATCGACGGGGATGGCCTCCAGCGACCCGAAGGCGCGGAGCACCGCCGCCGCCCCCTTCTCGCCGAAGCCGGCCAGCCCGGGGATGCCGTCGGCGTCGTCTCCGACCAGCGCCAGCCAGTCCGGGATGAGGGTCGGAGGAACCCCCCGCACCGCCAGGACGCCGGCCTCGTCCAGCTCCTTGCCTCGCATGCGGTCCACCTGCACCACGGCGCTGCCCCGCACGCATTGGCCGAGGTCCTTGTCCGGCGTGAGGATCCGGACCTGCTCCACCTCCGGGGCGAAGCGGGCCGCTCCGCTGGCGAGGGCGTCGTCCGCCTCGAAGTCGCGCATCGACCAGACCGCGATGCCGCAGGCCCGGGTGGCCTCCTCGGCCACGTCGAACTGGGCGAGGAGCTCCTCCGGCACGCCGGCCTCGGTCTTGTAGCCGGCGAAGAGGTCGTTGCGAAAAGAGCGGATGGGATTGTCGAAGGCGGCCGCCAGGTGAGTCACGCGCTCGCGACCGTCCCCGAGCAGGGCGAGCAGCGAGCTGGCCAGCCCGAGCGTCGCCTTGCGGTCACGCCCGCCCGGATCGAGGTGGCCGGGCCGGGGGCTGTAGTGGGCGCGAAAGAGCTCGTAGGTCCCGTCGACCAGGTGCAGCCGTTTCACCTCGGCGGAGCTCACGGCAGCACCACCGCGCGGAGGCCGATGGAGAGCCAGAGGTGGACCGCCGGGTTGGCCACCGGGCCGGAGCCGGAGAGCGGGCCGCTGGCGGTGGGCACGGTGTAGCTGACCGTGTCGTACTGCCCCACCGACAGCGCGGTGAACGGGCCGACCCGGATCAGGCGACCGAGCGCGAACTCCACCCCCGCCTGGACCTGGACCCAGTTCCAGCCCCCGAGCGAGAGATCATAGTTGCGCCCCTGGACGGTGGCCCGGATGGGAAGCCACTCGTAGCCGGCGCCGACGCCGACGAAGGGGTCGATCGCCTCCAGACCGAGCGGGTGATAGACGAACTCCAGGCCGAGCTGCCCGGAGGAGGCGGAGCAGGCGTTGCTCCCGGTGTAGCAGCCGGCGCTGGTGGTGGTGTTCACCGAGCCCAGCGCGTACTGCCCCACGACGGCCAGCTCGTAGCGGCCGAAGAGCCGGACCCCGAGCTCGAAGGTGAAGGGGAAGGAGGGACCGACCAGGTCGGAGAGCGCCTTTCCCGCGCTCGAGTCGCCGAACGGGAAGGCCACCCCGACGCGGAGACCGGCCTCGAACGCGGTGCGCTGCTCTTCCTGGGCATGCGCGCGGCCGAGCGGTGCGAGGAGAGCGCAGAGAAGGACCGTCGCCGGGAGAGATCGCAATCCGACCCGGTGGATACCACGGCCGGGGCGGGGAAATCGGCTCAGGCCGGCTGGACGGCGCGCAGCCCGTGCCGCATGACGTGGGTCAGCACCGAGAGCTGCGCGTCGCACACCGCCTCCCCCGGCCGGGGCCGGCGGCGGTGGTAGACACCGCTGGCGTCGAGGTCGCGGGCGCGGGTGTTGTCCTGGAGCGCCGGCTCGATGACTTCCTTGCGGATCCGCTCGCGGTGAGCCTCGCGGGTCACCGGGAAGAGCAGCTCCACCCGCCGGTAGAGGTTGCGCGGCATCCAGTCCGCCGAGGAGAGCCAGAACTCCTCCTCGCCGGGCGGACCGAAGACGAACACCCGGCTGTGCTCGAGGAACCGGCCGACGATGGAGAAGACCCGGATCGTCTCGGACAGCCCGGGCACGCCCGGCTGGAGGCAGCAGATGCCGCGCACGTCCAGGTCGATCTCCACCCCCGCCTGCGAGGCGCGGTAGAGGGCCTGGATGACCTGGGTGTCCACCAGCGCGTTCATCTTGGCGAAGATGCGCGCCGGCTTCCCGCCCTGGGCCCGCGCCGTCTGGGCCTGGATCTTTTCCAGGATCAGCTCCGCCAGGGTCACCGGGGCGACGGCCAGCTTGCGGTAGCGGGTCACCTTGGAGAACCCGGAGAGGGAGTTGAAGACCTCGGTGACGTCCTCGCCGATGTCCGGATCGCAGGTGAACAGCCCGAGGTCGGTGTAGATGCGGGAGGTGGCGGCGTTGTAGTTGCCCGTGGCCAGGTGCACGTAGCGGCGGATCTGGCCCTCCTCCTGCCGGACGACGAGCGTCACCTTGGCGTGGATCTTCAGCCCGGCGCTCCCGTAGAAGACGTGGACTCCGGCGCGTTCCAGGGCGCGCGCCCACTCGATGTTGTTCTGCTCGTCGAAGCGGGCCTTGAGCTCGATGGCC
>DASPUU010000177.1:0-5209 GCA_035622755.1 Myxococcaceae bacterium | reverse complement strand
CTGGCGCAGCAGCCCGCGGAGAAAGCGCTCGTCCCAGGAGGGTCGACCCACGACCAGGAGGACGCGGACCCGGTCCCGGATGACCTTGAGCACGAAGCTCCGTGAATTGTTCTCGGTGATGGCCTCACCCGGGAAGACCGGTGCGCTGAGCGTGTAGACGAACCGGCCGGTCTGGTCGGGCGTGAAGGTGAAGGAGAGCGGCTGGGTCTCCTCCGCGCCATGGACGTGGACGGTCCGCGTGCCGAGCACCTGACCCTCGCGCTCGAGGACGACCGGAATCTCCCGCCCGGGGAAGCCCCGAACCCGGAGCTCCACCTCCACCGTCACCGCGTTCCGGACGAAGGCGAAGTCGTCCACCCGGAGGTTCTCCAGGCCCACGTCGGGGAGCGAGGCTTCCCCCACCTGCACGGTGGACACCGGGAACCCGAATCCGGCCAGCTCGGCCCGGGTCCTCGCCGTGAGCCCCGCCTGGAGCTCGGCGTTGTCCGCCCCGTCGGAGAAGAGGAGAACGCCGGAGAGCTTCTGGGCGCCGGCGCCGTCCGTGGCCCGGAGCGCCCGGAGGGTGCCGAGCAGGTCGGTGCGCGGCCCCCGGGGGGGAACGGTGCGCACCACCTCCTCCGTCACCGGAGCCAGCCCGGGCTCGAAGCCGACCAGGTCCACGGTGAAGCGATCCCCGAGCGACTTCAGCCCCGGCGCGATGTGCACCAGCGCGTCGGCCACCGCGCCGCTCCGGGTGCCTTCGCCCGGTCCGGCGGGGAACCCCATCGACGCGCTGCGATCGACGAGCACCGTCACCCGGTTCTTCGCCCGCGAGGTCTGGACCTGGCGGAGCGCCGGCTCGAGGAGCAGCAGGAGCGCCGCCACGCCGGCCAGGAGCCGGAGCGCGCCCAGGGTGAGGCGCCGGGCACGGGAGGGCTCGCGGCGAAGCCCCAGGGAGGCGAGCGCCACGCCGAGCAGCAGCGCCGCGCCGAGCAGCATCAGCGCCCAGACGGGCAGGGGCGAGAGGCTGACCAGCTTCCAGGCGGTGGACTCCGCCCCGGTCATCGGCGCTTCTTGAGGATGAGCGGCAGGTGCACCGCGTCGTCCTTGTAGTCGAGGCAGAGCGCGTACATGCAGATGTTGATGCCGGCCCGCACGGCCAGCTCGCGCTGCGCCTCGCCGCCGGGCACGACCTCGAACGTGTAGTCGCCCCCCTCGTCGCGCGCCCAGGCTCCGGCCAGGTCGTTCTGAGAATAGAGGACGGCGGCTCGCCCCCCGAGGAGCGCCGCGCTCAGCTGCGGATGGGTGAAGAGCCGCCCGGGTGCGGCGTCGAGCAGGTAGAAGGTCTTGAACACCACGTGCGTCGAGGGAAGCGGCTGGAGCGGGGAGGCGGGCAGGACGCGCGCCATCTCCCGGCGAAAGGCGGCGTCGAAGCCCGTGCCCGAGGAGCCGTCGTTGGCGTCGGCGAGGAGGAACCCGCCGTAGGTCAGGTAGCGGCGGAGGGTCTCCAGCTCGGACGCCCCGAGCGGAGGAAAGTCGCCCTCGCCCCCGAAGTACAGGAAGGGGTAGTCGAAGAGGCGGACGCCGAGGCCCAGCGGCCGTGCCTCGGCCACCACCTCCACCGAGGTGCGTCGCTGGAGCTCCCAGGCGATGCGGCGGAGACCGGACAGCCGGCTGTCCCAGCGGCCCCCGTGCTGGGCCACGGCGGGGATGAACCGGGACCCGTCCCCGAAGGCGCTCGCGCCACGGGGGGCGAGCAGGGCGGGGAGCAGGCCGAGCAAGGTGCGGCGCGCGATGGGTCGACCAGCCATGGGCTTGGCGAACATTCCTGTGTATAGAGCCGGGCGCAAGATGGCCAAGGCCGAACGACGGGGAGAACGGGACGAGACCCTCCGGGCAGGCTGGCAAGCGCTCGACGCGGGCGACGTGGTCGCCGCGCGCCGCCTGGGGAACGCCGTGCTCGCCTCGCGCCCCCCGGTCGAGGTGGCCGCCGATGCCCGCGACCTGGTCGAGCGCACCGACGTGGCGTGGCCGGTGCTCGGCTATGGCGTGTTCGCCGCCGCCCTCCTCCTGACCCTGGTCCTCCTGGCGGTGCTCCGGTGACCGCGGTGAGCCTGGGCCGACTGGCGGATGCGCTGGGCGTGTTCCGGACGCTGGACCCGGCCGGCTGGCTCGGCGCCGCCGCCGGTCTGCCCTGGCCCCTGTCCGTGGTGGCCCTCCTCCTCGGGGCCTTCCTCGTCGTCGCCGGAGGAGGCAAGGCCTTCCGCATCATCGCCGCTCCACTGGGGGCCCTGCTCGGGCTGCTCTGGGGCGAAGCGCTGGCCGGTCCCCTGGGACTGCAGGGGAGCGAGACGGCCGTGGCCCTCGGCTCCGCCGCCCTGCTCTTCGCCCTGGGAGCTCTCGCGCCCTCGGTGGTGGTGGCCATCGCCTTCGGCGCCCCGGTGGGACTCGCCTTCGGAGGGCTGGTGGGCAAGACCGGCTTCCTGCTCGGGTTCGTCCCGGCCGCTCTGCTGGCCGGGGCGGTGGCGGCGGTTCTCCACCGCCCGCTCCGCGTCCTGGTGGCGGCTGCCGCCGGGGCGGCGCTCCTCCTCCTCGGTCTGGTCGGCCTGCTCTCCCGGGTCCCGGGCATGGCCGAGTTCCAGCGAGCCCACGCGCTCTGGCTTCTCGCCGGAGCAGGCGTGGTCGGCTTCGCCGGGGCGGTGCTGCAGCTCGCGGCCTGGATACACCCGGACGGGGGCGCGGCCGGGGTCGGCGCTCCCCCCCCGGGGGCGCTGCACCGGGGAGCCGGGTGATGCCACCCGCAGCCCGTCCGTCGCGCCCGGCTCCCCTCGCCGCCGGGGAGCGGCTCGGTCGCCGTGGATGGCTGGTGCTGGCGGCGATCATCGTCGCCGTCAACCTCCCGCTCCTCATCCGGCCCTTCCGGCCCCTTCCGCCGGCGGACGTTGCTCTGCCCTTCTTCGATGACTTCTCCAGTCCGGGGACGGTGGCTGCCCACTACCGGAGCCTGGGCGGGTTCCCCCGGGTGGTGAACGGCGAGCTCCTCTCCCCGGGGACGAAGAACAATCCCCTCTGGCTCAAGGCCAGGCTCCCGGACAACGTGGCGGTGGAGTTCGACGCCCGTGCGTCGAGCACGGAAGGGGAAATCCGGGTGGAGCTGTTCGGCAACGGCGTCGACCACCTGTCCGGTTACGAGCTCATCTACGCGCCCTGGAACGCGGTGGGCGTGACCGGGCGCCTCCCGGCGACGCTGGTCCGGCTCGACGAGAATGCCCCCACCCTCCAGCGCTGGCAGGAGCGGGCGCGGGCCGACGGGGGAACGGAGCTCGCCGCCGGGGGCTTCGGCCCCTCGTCCGGGGTGCGCGTCGAGGGACCGGCCGTGTCCATCGAGCCGGGTCGGACCTACCGGATGCGCGTCGAGCGCCGGGGCGACACCCTGCGCTGGTCCGTGGACGGCCAGCGCATCGTCGAGTTCCGCGATCCCTACCCGCTCAAGGGCCCGGGGCACGACCGGGTGGGCCTCTCCAGCGTCGAGGGCGACGTCTACTACGACAATTTCCGCGTCACCCCGCTCGATGCGGCACCCTTTCCGCCCGAGGCACCGGCGCCGCCTCCGCCGGCCCCCGGTCCGTTCAGCGACGATTTCGAGCGCACCGGGCTGGGCGGCGAGTGGCTGGCCACCGACCCCACTGTGGCGCGGCTGGAGAACGGCGTGCTCACCGTGGAGCGTGCCCACAACCATCCCGTCTGGCTCCGGCGGCCGATCCCCGACGACGCGGTCATCGACTTCGACGCCTGGTCGGACAGCCCGGAGGGCGACATCAAGGTGGAGGTCTGGGGCGACGGGCGGAGCGCGCACACCGGTTCGCTGGAGAGCGCCTACGACGCCAGCGGCTACGTCCTCATCCAGGGCGGCTGGCAGAACTCACGGAGCGTCATCGCCCGGATGCAGGAGCACGGCCCGGGGGGCGCGGCGCGCGAGGGTCCGGCGGTCCAGCCCGGGCGCCGCTACCACTGGCAGGTGCGCCGCCAGGCCGGTCGCATCAGCTGGAGCATCGACGGGCAGCCCTTCCTCACCCTGGACGACCCGGCCCCGCTCCGCGGCCCGTCGCACGCCTACTTCGGCTTCTCCGGGTGGGAGACGCGCGTCCACTTCGACAACCTGCGCATCCGGCCGGCGACCTAGCTCTCCGGGCGGGCGACGATGTCGAAGTCGGGGATCTCCCGGCGGAGGTGCTCGCGAATACGGGCCACCAGCTGGGCCTCGATCTGCCGCGCCCGCTCCCGGGACACGCCGAAGTGGGTTCCGATCTCCTGGAGCGTCATCGGATCGTCGGCCACCAGGCGCTTCTCGAAGATGTACTTCTCCTTTCCGTCCAGCCCCCGGGCGAAGTCGGTCAGCTTCTCGCCGAAGAGCCGCTTCAGCTCGGCGTTGGCCAGCTGCTCGTCGGCCGCGGGGGCGGCGCTCGAGGGGAGGAGGCGCTCGGCCCGCGTCGTCTTCCCGTCCTCCCCCAGCGGAGCGTCCAGGGAGAGCTCGTCCTGGCCGAGCCGCCGGTCCATCTCCTCCACGTCCTGCTCGGTGACCTGGAGCCGCTCGGCGAGGAGCTTGGGGCTGGCCTCCAGACCCTGGGCGGTGAGCCGCTGCTGCTCCTGGCGCAGCTTGAAGAACAGCTTGCGCTGGGCCTCGGTGGTGCCCAGCTTCACCATCTTCCAGTTGTCCATGATGTAGCGAAGGATGTAGGCGCGGATCCACCAGGCGGCGTAGGTGGACAGCTTGACCCCCCGTTCGGGGTCGAACTTCTTCACCGCCTGCATCAGGCCGATGTTGCCCTCCTGGATGAGGTCCAGGAGCGAGAGCGGGTTGCGGTGGTACTCGTGGGCCAGCTTCACCACCAGCCGCAGGTTGGCGGAAACCAGCCGGGCGGCCGCCTCGAGGTCTCCCGTCGCCCGGTAGCTGCGCGCCAGGGCGGCCTCCTCCTCGCGGCTGAGCAAGGCGTGCCGCTGCACCTCGGCCATGTAGGCCCGCAACGGGTCGGCGTGCTGGATGTCCCGGGGCTCGGCCGCCCTCGGCGCGCGCCCGGCGGAGTCGACCTCCGGGACGGCCGCCGGCTCGGCCGGCTCGACGAGCTCCGCCTCGACCTCGGGCGGGGGCGCCCGCGCCGGGCGGGGCCGGGACGACGAGGGGCGGCGCGGCGCAGCCTTCCCCCGGGAGACGCGCTTCCTCCGCGGAGGC
>DASPUU010000176.1:0-15277 GCA_035622755.1 Myxococcaceae bacterium | reverse complement strand
CGATGCGGATGCGCCCCGTCCCGCTCGCCCAGGCCTCCTCGGAGAAGGAGAGCGACCCGGACAGTCCACTCGAGGCGCCGTGGATGGCGTCCAGGGGCGCCTCGACGGTGAAGCGCGCCCGCGCCGACGGCTTCTGCAGGGCCCAGGTGCGCGGCTCTGCGAGCCCGGTCGCCGAGATGAGAGCCACGGAAATTGCCAGCTGAGCGTTCATCGGACGTCCACCAGGACCCGCGTTCCGGTGAGCCGGTCCACCAGAGTCGCGCGCCGGCCGAGCGCGGGGAGGGCGCCGAGCAGCACCGCGGCCGCCCAGACGATGGTCACGAGTCCGAGCGCGTTCACCAGCGCCGCGCCGCGCGTGTAGAGCGCCGAGAGGGTGAAGGCCAGGGGGAAGAAGGCCCCGTACTGGAGGAGAGCCCGCGCCGCGGCGCGCCCCGCCGAGACGTCGCCGTCCCCGGAGGTCCTGACCCGGAGTCGCATCAGCCACTGGCCGGGCGAGGCGCCGAGGAGCAGGTGGCCGAGGGCGAGCGAGAGGAAGAGGGCACAGGGCGCCATCCACGGAGCCCAGCCGTAGGTGAAGCGCAGGAGCACGGCGAAGGGAGTCAGGTCGAGCAGCGCGGCCAGGAGCCGGACCAGGAACACCGGCCGGACCTCCGGCTGGGGCGCGGCGGCTCGCAGCGCCCGCGACAGCTCGGCATGGGTCTGGAAGCGCGCCCCCGCCTCGGGGAGGAGGCAGCGGTCCACGATGCGTGCCAGCGCCCGCGGCGTGGCCGGAGCGCGCGAGCGGACCGGTGCCGCGCCGCCCCCGAGCAGCTGCAGCGCCTCGGCCGGCGTCCGTGCCTGCACCGGAGGCTGGCCGGTGAGCAGGTGGTACATGGTCGCGCCCAGCCCGTAGACGTCGGCGCGCTGGTCGAGCGTCTCGCCGCGGAGCTGCTCCGGCGCCATGTAGGCCAGCGTTCCCACCACCGTGCCCACGTGGGTCACCGTCTCCGTGCCGGCCAGCGCACCGCGGACGTGGGTGCCCGAGGGATCCTTCTCCCCGGCGGCGGTGGCCAGGCCGAAGTCCGCCAGGTGGGCGATGCCGTACCGGTCGACCAGGATGTTCGCCGGCTTGATGTCCCGGTGGATGATGTTCAGCCGCGCCGCCTCCGCCATCCCCTCGGCCAGCCCGACGAAGTGGCTGGCCACCCGTTGCCAGTCGAGCGGCCGCCCGCCGCCGAGCTCGTCCTGGAGCGAGCCTCCGTCGACGAGCTGCATGGCCATGAACCACAGGCCCTGGTCCTCCCCCACGAAGTAGATCTGGACGACGTGTGGATGGACGACGTTGGCCTGGGCCTGGGCCTCGCGCACGAAGCGGACCAGGAAGGCCCGGTCGCGCGCCAGCGCCGGTCGGATGGTCTTCAGCGCCACCGGTCGATTCAGCGACGTGTCGAACCCGGCGTAGACCTCGCCCATGCCTCCGGCCGCCAGCCGGCGGTCCACCCGGAAGTGCTTGAGCATCGACCCGGGGGGGAGCGCCTGGTCGAGGGGCTCGGTGAGCGCCACCGGGGTGGCCACCGTGGGCGGGATGGTGGCGCTCACGGTGGGCCGACCTCCACCACGTCCGGCCTCATCGAGCCGATGACCGCCAGGAGCTCCTGCTGCTCGCGAGCGCCGATGCCGTGCGCCTTGAGCGCCGCGGCCAGGTCCTCGGCCATGGCGTCGAACTCGGCGTCGCGGATGTGCATCCCGGCGTGGGTGGCCTTCATCGGCCGGCCGGTGTACTTGCAGGGCCCGCCCGAGGCCTGGCAGATCTGCGCGCTGAGGTGGGACCGGAGCCCATCCAGGTCGGTGAAGAGGAAGCGGAGCTGGATGCGCGGGTCCCGTCCCACGTTGGTCACGAAGGTGGCCACGAAGGCGTCGATGACGTCCCTGCCCCCGAGCCGCTGGTAGAGGGACGGCCCGGCAGCGGCCGGCGCGGCCGCCGGCGGAGACGGCGCCCGGGTCTCGCCAGGAGGGGGATCGGCCGGCGGCGCGGGCGCGGTGGCGCACGCGCCGAGCAGCAGCGCGCAGGAGACGGACCGGAGTTCACGGCACATCGGGCGGCGATGCCTCGGCCGGGGACGGCGCGGCCAGCTGGAGCGATTCCGGGGCGAACCTAGCACAGGCCCCGGAGGACCGTGGCCGCCGGGCCCGGCACCTCAGCCCTTCGGACTCTCGCCGGCCACCGCCGGATAGACGACACCGGCCAGCGCCGCGCCGACCAGGGGCGCCACCCAGAACAACCACAGCTGGGACAGCGCCGGACCGACGGCAAAGAGCGCCGGACCGGTGCTGCGCGCCGGATTCACCGAGGTGGCGGTGACCGGGATGCTGATGAGGTGGATGAGCGTGAGCGCCAGGCCGATGGCCAGCCCGGCGAATCCCTTCGGTGCCCGCGCATCGGTCGCGCCGAGAATGACGATGAGGAACATGAAGGTCATCACCACCTCGGTGACCAGGCAGGCGCCGAGCGAGTACTTGCCCGGGCTGAAGTCCCCGTAGCCGTTGGCGGCGAAGCGCCCCGGCGCCCAGTCCGGCTTGCCGCTGGCGACGAGCCACAGCACCGCCGCGGCGGCGACGGCGCCGAGGACCTGCGCCACCCAGTAGGGAATCAGCTCGCCCGCCGGGAAGCGCCGGGCGGCGACCAGGCCGGCGGTCACCGCGGGATTGAAGTGGCCTCCCGAGACGTGGCCGAGCGCATAGACGCCGGTGAGCACGGTGAGCCCGAAGGCGAGCGACACCCCGACCAGGCCGATGCCCAGCTGGACGCCCCCGCCGAGGAAGGTGAGTGCCAGCACCGCGCTCCCGCACCCACCGAGGACCAGCCAGAACGTCCCGATCAGCTCCGCGACAGCACGCTTCCCGATGGACATGGAAGTCGACCCCCTCCTCCCGGCGCCCGGGCGGCGGACGCTCGCCCGCCGGTCCGGTGAGCGTCAAGCGGAACCCTCTCCCCCTTTGTGGACAGCCGCCGCACACCCGCCGGAGCCGGAGCAAGGAGCTTGCGGCCGGGGCTCAAGCTTCTTTCACGCCCGGGGCGAGTCCGCCGGTCAATCGCCTGGAACGCCTGGCCTTTCCCGGGCACGGCGGCGGTGGCGCTGGAATTGCTCCGGCCTGTCTCTCTGCAGTCCATGAGATGTCGCTTCCGGAACTCAGCCTGGCGCCTGGCCGTGGCGCTGGCAGTCGCTCTTGCCCCGCGCGCGGGTGCGACCGCCGAGCCCGCTCCCCTTCCTGCCGTGCTCGGCCTCGACCAGGCGCTGTCGCTCTTCCGTACCCAGGGCCTGGACCTGCTCATCGCCGACGCCGCTCTCGAGGCGGCGCAGGGTGACCTGGCCTCGGCTGGCGCCGTTCCCAATCCCTCGCTCACCGCCACCCTCGGAAAGTCTTTCGTCTGCACCGACGGGTGCAGCTTCATCCCGCCGCCGGCCTTCACCGTCGGCCTGGGCGACCAGAATGCCATCGAGGACTCGCTCTCCGGCAAGCGCGGGCTCAGGCTCGAGGTGGCGCGTGCCGCGCTTCAGGTGGCCCGTCTCCAGCGCGTCGACGCCGAGCGCACCGGCACGGCTCTGGTCAAGCTCCAGTTCATCCAGGTCCTCATCGGTCAGGAAGGGCTGGTCACCGCCCAGGACACGGCCCGGGACCTGGCGCGCCTCCGCGAGCTGACCGCCGTGCGCTACCGGAGCGGCGCCGTCTCCGAGGCCGACCTGGCCCGGGTGGAGACCGATGCGCTCGAGGCGGAGCAGGCCGTCTCCACCGCGCGCCTCCAGCTCCGCGCCGCGCAGCTCGGGCTCGCCTTCCTGCTCGGCATCCGCTCGCAGGTGCCCGAGTTCCGCGTCGAGGCCAGCGAGCTGTTGGTGGCCAGCGTTCCCCCCACGCTGACCGAGGCCAGCCCGGCCTCGCTCCTCGCCCAGGCCTTCGAGACCCGGCCGGACCTCGGGGCGGCCCGCGCGCAGATGGCCAGGGCCGACGCCTCGGTGCGCCTCGCGCAGCGCCTGGTGTTCCCGGACATCGCCCTCAACGTCAACTACGCCCAGCAGGGGACCAGCCCCGCGGCGGTGACGCCCCCCACGGTCACCCTGGGGCTGACCTTCACCCTTCCGCTCCTCTACCAGCAGCAGGGCGAGATCCGCCGGGCCCAGGCCGACGCCCGCACCCAGGAGCTGGGCGCCGCCAAGGCCCGGGCGCAGGTGGTCTCGGACGTGGAGGGCGCCTACGCCGGGTTCCAGGTGGCCCTGGAGCGCGAGCGACGGATGGAGGGCGAGGCGGGCCTGCTCGCCCGGGCGCGGCGAGCCCGCGACCTGGTCGGCGTGCAGTACCAGAAGGGTGCGGCCTCGTTGCTCGAGCTGCTCGATGCCCAGCGGACCTTCCGGACCGTCGCCTTCGAGGCGCGCTCGAATCTCGCCGACTACTGGAGCTCGGTGTTCCGGCTGGAGCAGGCCGTGGGAAGGACGTTGCTATGAGGCGTGCGTGGACAGTTCTCGGGGTGCTCGGTCTGGCCATGGGGGGATGTCGCCCGTCGCCGACCGGCGCGCCGCCCGCCCGGCCGCCGGAGAACCAGGTCTGGCTCGCGCCGGACCAGTCGGGCGCCCTGCGGGTCGAGGTCCTCCGCACCCAGGCAGTGAACGACACGCTTCGGCTCGGCGGCCGGGTGACCTTCGATGACCTGCGCATCAGCCACGTCTTCTCGCCGGTGACCGGGCGGATCCTCAAGCTCCTCGCCGCCCCCGGAGATCGGGTGGAGAAGGGAGCGGCCCTGGCGCTGCTCGCCTCGCCCGACGTGGGCTCGACCTGGTCGGACCTGGTCAAGGCCCGCGCCGACCTCGACGCCAGCGCGCGCGAGTACCAGCGGCAGAGGGAGCTCTACGAGGCCCATGCCGGTCCCCAGAAGGATCTGGAGGCCGCCGAGAGCGCCTTCCGCAAGGCGAAGGCGGAGATGGAGCGGGCCGAATCCAAGGCGCGGCTGCTTCACACCGACGGGGAGGGCGGCCGGCAGGAGTACGTGCTGCGCGCTCCCATCGAGGGTGAGGTGGTGGCGCGCAACGCCAACCCCGGCATCGAGGTCCAGGGGCAGTACGGGGGAGGCACGGCGGTGGAGCTGTTCACCGTCGGCGAGCTGGACCAGGTGCTCGTCCTGGCCGACCTGCACGAGCAGGAGCTGGCCCTGGTCAAGCGGGGGATGGACGTGGGCATTCGGGTGATCAGCTTCCCGGATCGGACCTTCACCGGGCGAGTCGACTGGGTCTCGGCCGCGCTCGACCCGACCACCCACACGGCCAAGGTTCGCATCCGCGTCGACAATCCGGAGCGACTGCTCAAGCCGGAGATGTACGCCACCGTGGCCATCCCGCTGGTCACGCCGCCCACGCTGGCCCTCCCGCGCGGCGCGCTGCTCCACCTCGGCGACCAGACGGTGGTCTTCGTGGCGCTGGGCGAGCTGCCCGATGGGAGGCTGCGCTTCGAGCGGCGCCGCGTGCAGGTGCGGGAGGACGTCTCCGGTGACCTCTACCCGGTCCTGAACGGGCTCCGCGACGGGGAGACGGTGGTGGTCGACGGAGCGCTCCTGCTCTCCGGCGTCAGCTAGGGCCGGAGGATGATCCAGAGACTCGTCGCCGCCGCCCTGCGCCTGTCGAGCATCGTGCTCGTCCTGGCGCTGGCCCTGGTCGTCCTCGGGCTGGTCGCCTACCGCCGGCTGGACGTCGAGGCCTACCCCAACCCGGTCGCCCCGATGATCGAGATCATCACCCAGCCCGGCGGGCTGAGCGCGGAGGAGGTGGAGCGCTACGTCACCATCCCGCTCGAGGTGGGGCTGAGCGGCATCGTCGACCTGGACCACCTCCGGTCCCAGTCGCTCTTCGGCCTCTCCGACGTCAAGGTCTACTTCAACTGGACGCCGGACTACTACACCGCCCAGCAGCGGGTGCTCAACCGGCTCGGGTTCATCAACCTCCCCAACGGCCTGACGCCGCAGCTCTCGCCCTGGAGCGCCATCGGCGAGCTCTACCGCTACCAGCTGGTCGGACCGGGCTATTCGCTCGAGGAGCTGAAGACCGCCCAGGACTGGATCATGGAGAAGCAGTGGCGCCTCGTCCCGGGCGTCATCGACGTGGTCGGCTTCGGGGGGCTGACCAAGCAGTACCAGGTGGAGCTCGATCCCTTCCGGCTCAAGGGGCTGGGGGTGACCCTGCCGCAGGTCATGTCCTCCATCTCCAACGCCAACCAGAACGTGGGGGGCGGGACGCTCACCGTCGGCTCGCAGGCCTTCAACGTGCGCGGCACCGGGCTCATCCGGGATCTGCGCGACATCCAGGACATCGTCGTCACCGAGAAGAGCGGGACGCCGGTCCGGGTGGCCGACGTGGGTCAGGTGGGCATCGGTGCCGCCCCGCGTCTGGGGATCGTCGGCCGCGACGATCAGCCGGACATCGTCCAGGGCACGGTGCTCATGCGCTACGGCGCCGAGTCGCTGAGCACGCTCCAGGGGATCCACGACCGGGTGAAGAAGATCCGCGAGCTGCACCTCCTCCCGCCGGGGATGGAGCTGGTCCCCTACTACGACCGGACACGGCTGGTCGAGGTCACCACCCACACCGTGCTCGAGAACCTGCTCCTGGGGATGGTGCTGGTGAGCCTGGTGCTGTGGGCCTTCCTCGGCCACGCCCGGGCGGCGCTGATCACCGCGGTCAACATCCCGCTCGCCCTCCTGGTGGCCTTCATCGGGATGGTGGCCACCGGCACGCCGGCCAACCTCATCTCGCTCGGGGCGGTGGACTTCGGTATCGTCGTCGACTCCACGGTGATCATGGTGGAGAACGTCTTCCGCCGTCTCTCCCGGCCGGTGGGCGGCGACCTCCGGGCGAACATCGCCGCCGCCGCCGGGGAGATCAGCACCCCGCTCTTCTTCTCCACGCTGATCATCGCCGTGGCCTTCGTCCCGCTCTTCACCCTCAACGGCGTGGCCGGCGTCATCTTCGCCCCCATGGCCCACACCTACGCCTTCGCCATCGGCGGGGCGCTGTGCTGTGCCCTGACGTTGACGCCGGTGCTGGCCGCGCTCTTTCTCCGCATCTCGCCGCGATCGGCGGCGGATGACGAGGAGGGGCACTCCAACTGGCTGATGCGCTTCTTCGACCGGGTCTACCGGCCGCTCTTCGCCTTTGCCCTGCGCCGCAAGGGCTGGGCGGTGGCGCTGGCCGGCGTCCCCGTCCTGGTCGCCGGCGTGCTCACCCCCACGCTGGGCCGCGAGTTCATGCCCAAGCTGGAGGAGGGCAACTTCTGGATCCGGGCCTCGCTCCCGGTCTCCATCTCGCGCGAGGAGTCCTCACGCTACGTGGGAGCCATGCGCCGCATCGTGCTCGGCTGCAACGCCGAGGGGCCATGCACCGCCGAGCAGCGGCGCCGGCCGGAGATCGAGACCGTCGTCTCGCAGCTGGGGAGGCCGGACGACGGAACCGACCCGGTGGGCTTCTACAACATCGAGCTCTTCGCCCCGCTCACGCCCTCCGGCCGGTGGCGTCCGGGGATGACCAAGGAGAAGCTCACCGAGGAGCTGGCCGCCGCGCTGCGCACCGCCTACCCGGGCGTGGTCTTCAACTTCAGCCAGGTCATCGCCGACAACGTGGAGGAGGCGATGAGCGGAGTGAAGGGAGAGAACACCATCAAGGTGGTCGGCCCGGACATCCGGGTCAACGAGCAGAAGGCCCAGGAGATCGAGGAGCTGATGCGCGGCATCCGCGGCGTGCACGACCTGGGCATCTTTCGCTCGCTCGGCCAGCCCTCGGTCCGCATCACGCCGGACCGGGTGGCCTGCGGGCGGTACGGCCTCAACTCCGGCGACGTGGACGCCATCGTCCAGGCGGCCATCGGAGGGCAGGCGGTGACCCAGGTCTACGAGGGCGAGCGCCACTTCGACCTCACCGTGCGCTGGGCGGAGGACTACCGCAAGGACCTGGCCGCCATCCGGCAGATCCCGGTCCCGACGCCGGACGGGACCACCGTTCCCCTGGGGCAGGTGGCCCAGGTCACCGAGGAGGTCGGCCCGAGCCTCATCTATCGCGAGGACCAGCAGCGCTACGTGCCGATCAAGTTCTCGGTGCGTGGTCGCGACCTGGCCTCCACCATCGAGGACGCCCGCTCGGCCATCGAGGCCCGGGTTCCCCTGCCCTACGACACCCACCTCGAGTGGGCGGGGGAGATCAACGAGCTGAAGGAGACCAACGAGCGGCTCCTGCTCATCGTCCCGCTCACCGTCCTGCTCATCGCCTTCCTGGTCTACACCTCGGTGAAGACCTGGGTGGACACGCTCATCGTCCTGGGCGGGATCCCGGTGGCCATCAGCGGCGGGATCCTCGCGCTGGTCGCCACCGGCACCGATTTCTCCATCTCCGCGGCCATGGGGTTCATCTCCATCTTCGGCATCGCCGTCCAGGATGCGCTCATCGTGGTCACCTACGCCCAGCGGCTGTGGGCGCAGGGGCACGGGCTCGAGGAGGGCGCCGACCTGGCCGCGCGGCGCCGGCTCCGCCCGGTGCTGATGACCACCTCGGTGGCCATGCTCGGCCTGCTCCCCGCCGCGCTCTCGCACGGCATCGGCTCGGAGACGCAGCGGCCGCTGGCCATCGTGGTCATCGGCGGGGCCCTCATCCTGGCGGTCGTCCCGCGGCTGCTCCAGCCCGCCCTGCTCGTGCTGGCCCATCGCCGCTCCGGCCAGCGCCGCGCCGAGCCGGGCCCGGCTCCCGCCCCGGCGCTCCAGGGCGAGCCGGCGCGCTGAGCTCCCCCGGCGTCAGCGCAGGTCGCCCTTGAGGAGCTCCATCATCACGCAGTCGTGCCAGGTCCCGTCCGCCCCGCGCTCGTACTGGCGCATGACGCCCACCTGGCGAAAGCCGACCTTCTCGTAGGCGCGGATGGCGCGGAGGTTGGTGGCCGCCGGATCGATGACCATCCGGTGGTGCCCGCGAGCGTCGAACAGGTGGCCGGCCACGCCGCGCACCGCCTCGCTCCCCAGGCCCTTGCCCTGCCAGGCGGAGGCGACGAAGAGGTCCGCCCCGGCATGGCGGTAGCCGGGGTCGGCGTGCTCGTAGAACTGGATGGCGCCGATGACCTGCCCCCGATGCTCGATGGTGAGCACGGTGATGTCGTCGCGCCCGAGGAAGGCCATCCGTGCCTCTTCCTCGTCGAAGCCCGGCCACCAGCGCGCCACGTCCGGCTCGCGGAGGGCGGCGATCAGCGCCGGCAGGTCACCTTCCTGGGTCTCGCGCAGGGTCAGGCGCTCGGTGCGGATGGGCTCCGCGGTCATGCTCGGCATCGTACTGCAGCAGCGACAGGACCGCCGCCGCCGCCAGGCCGAGCACCTTGAGCACCTCCAGCGCGCCGTAGAGGGCGTGGGCCGGGGAGCCGCCCGGCGTCCTCCCGGCGATGATCGCCTCCGCCCGGGCGTCGAGGACGGGGAAGAGCCACGCCATCTGGAGCGCGAGCGCGGCGGCCACTCCCCCGAGCAGGAGCCAGACCCACCGGGGCGCTCGACCGAGGGCTCCCGCGGCCAGGGCCAGCGCGAGCAGCGCCGCCTGGACCAGCTGCGAGGCGTGGAAGACGGTGCGTCCGACGTCGAGGGCCACCGGCCGGGTGAGGGTGGGGGTGCGGAACTTCACCGGCGCCTCGATGAAGGAGATGCCGACGATGATTCCCACCCAGACCAGGCAGAGGAACGCGACCGGGATCCGCCGCGGGCTCATTTCGGCGGAAGCCGGGCCCGCCGCGCCTTCATCTCCTCGCGGATGGCGGCCTGGTCGGCGGCGGAGAGCGCCGTCCGGAGCGCCGGGAAGA
Organism: Myxococcaceae bacterium; assembly: GCA_035622755.1. Lineage (GTDB taxonomy): Bacteria > Myxococcota > Myxococcia > Myxococcales > Myxococcaceae > JADGRA01. Next base: position 5,440 of record DASPUU010000176.1, on the reverse strand, counting down.
GCTCCGTCTCCTCGAGTGTCAGGTGGACCCGCCAGGTTTCCTCCAGCGCCCAGGCGGCCGCGTTCAGGTCTCCGCGGAGGGAGACGAAGCGCTCCGGCCAGGTCTGGAGCTCCTGGCAGAGAGCCACCAGGGCCCCGACCCGGACGGCATGGGCCTCGTGGTCCTCGCGCAGGCGGGCGACGGTGGCGGCCAGCTCCGGAGCCCGCACCAGGAGGCGCGGGAAGAGCGAGCGCTCCTCGTCCTCCTCGTGAAGGGGAAGAGCGACGGTGAAGTAGCGATGGACCTTGCCGGTGACCTCGCGCACCTCGCCGGGCAGCGCCGACGGCTGCTCGGCGAGCTGGACGGCCAGGGTGGTGAAGAGCCGGAGCCGCTGGTGGCAGTCGAGCAGAAGGTCGACGATGTCGTCCGGGCGCGGGGCGGCGGGCGCGCCCGTCTTCAGAGGGACCAGGGACACTCCACCGACGCTTAGCCCGGGGCCATGCCCCGGCGCAAAGCGGCGCGGCAAGCCGGGCTCTCCGGGGCGATGAGGCCGCCTCGTGTCACCGCGCGTCACACCTCTACCTCTTCTTGGCTCCCTTGGCCGGCTTGGCCGCCGCGGCCGCCTGGGCCGCCGCCGCGTCCGCCGCCGCCTGCGCCGCGGCCGCCTCGGCGGCCTTCTTCGCCGCCTCCTCCGCCTGGCGCTTGGCCTCGGCCTCGGAGACGGTCTTCATCGAGGCCAGGCCCCTGTCGAAGTCCTTGCCCACCTCGGCGTCCATGTCGCTCACCAGCGACATGGCCTTCATGAAGAAGTTGGATTCGCCGCTCATCGACCAGGTGACCTTGGTCCCCGCCCCGGCCGGCTCGAGGACGAAGCTGGTGGCGCTGGTGGCCTCGAAGGGCTTGAGGAAGTCCAGCTTGATGTCCACCTCCTGGCCGGGCCGGGCGGCGGTGATGAGCATCTTTCCCTCGCCCACCTTGTCGTTGCCCGTCCAGGCATAGGCCGCGCCCGGACCCGAGGGCGATCCGCCGAAGGTCGCCTTCATCGCCGGATCCAGCTTGGCCCACGGAGACCAGGCGTCCCAGCGATGGAAATCGGCGATCTGCGCGTACACCACCGTCGGGGGCGCGGCCATGGTCGCCGACCGGGTGACCCGGTACGTCCCGGGCCGGGTGGCGATGACGATCACCAGCACGATGATCAAGACCGCGACGGCGATGAGGATCTTCCTGAGCATGGCGGCTCTCCCTCCCCGGGGGGCCCGGGGGAAACGAGGGAGGGCGAGTTAGCACGCCCCCGGCCGGTGGTGAACGCTCCTTCCGGGAAGGGCGCCCCTCAAGAGGCCGCGCGCGCCGACTGCCACTCGGCGAAGGCCCGCCCGGCCACGTCCACGAAGGGAGGGCCGGGCCGCCAGCCCAGGGTCTCGGCCCGGCGGGAGCCGACCCACTGGTCGAGGCAGTACGCCTCGGCAAAGGGGCCGAGCGTCTTCCTCGCCTCGGTGAGGGGGATGCTCCGCGTCGCTCCTCCCTTGCCTGCCGCACGGCTGGCCGCTGTGGCCACCTCGACGATGCGGCTCTGGCCACCGTCCACGCCGTGAAAGACGCCCCGGGCGCGCTGCTCGAGCAGCAGGCGGTACAGCTCGGCCACGTCGTCCCGCTGGACGAGCGGCATGCGGTTCTGTCCGTCGCCGATGTACGCGGCGGCCCCATCCTTCACCGCGCTCGTGAAGTAGTCCGCGACCAGGCCTGCGCCGCCCCCGTACACCCAACCGAGGCGGATGACGGCCGTCGCCAGGTCGGGTGAGGCGGCGGCCAGGACCAGGCGCTCGTGGGCCGGCCGCCAGGTGTTGAAGAGGGCGCGGTCGGTGGAGGCGTCCTCGTAGGCGGGGCTGCTCCCGGCCTTTCCCAGGACGAGCACCCCGGACGTGTAGACGATGCTGCACGCCGCCCGCCGGGCCCGGGCAGCGCCGAGCAGGGTGTCCACCGCCTTCCGGTCGGCCGTCGCCGCGTGGTCGCCGGGCTCGAATCCGATGTGCACCAGCGCCTCGTGCTCACCGGCGCTGGCGGCGTACGTTTCGGGGACCTTGATGTCCCCGACCACGGGCCGGGCGCCCAGGCGCTCGAGGACGGGGGCGCGCTCCGGGGAGCGGACCAGCCCGGTCACCGAGTGCCCGGAGCGGACCAGGTGGAGGACGACGGCGCTCCCGATGTACCCGGTGCCGCCGGTGACGAAGACGCGCATGGCCGCTCTCTAGCCCACCCGGGGCTTGACAAAAAGCACGACCGTTCGTATAAGGCGGGCATGTCCAAGGGCGACGTCACCCGGGATCGGATCCTCGGCCAGGCCTTCCGGCTGGCGAGCCGGGACGGTCTCCAGGGTCTGAGCATCGGCGGACTGGCCGAATCGCTGGGGATGTCCAAGAGCGGGCTGTTCGCCCACTTCGGCTCCAAGGAGGACCTCCAGCTCGAGGTCCTCCGGGCCGCGGCACGCCGCTTCGAGGACGTGGTCGTTCGCCCGGCCTTCCGGGCGCCTCGCGGGACACCCCGGCTCCGGCAGCTCTTCGACAACTGGCTCGGCTGGGCGAGCTCCCCGGACACCGCCTTCGGCTGCCTCTTCGTCACGGCGGCGGTCGAGCTCGACGACCGCCCGGGGCCGGCCCGCGACTTCGTCGTCGAGACCCAGAAACAGCTCCTCGACGCGCTCGCCCGCTCGGCGCGGATGGCCATCGAGACCGGCCATTTCCGGGCGAACCTCGACTGCCGGCAATTCGCGTTCGAGCTCTACGGGCTTCTCCTCGGCTATCACCACGCCAAGCGTCTGCTCCGTGACCCGGGGGCCGAGGCCGCCGCCCGGACCGGGTTCGCGCGGATGCTGGCCGACGCCGCAGCCCCTTCCTGAAGGAGGACCCACCGCATGTCCGCATCGCACGTCGTCGTCCCGTTGACCAATAAAAGCACGAACGGTCGTTTGATTGTGGGCCTCGCCCGCGCCCAGCTCCGCGCGCTCGCCTGGCTCTCCCCTGCGCTCGCCGACCGGCGCGCCGCAGCGCTCTTCTTCACGCCCCGTCCCACAGGACGGGTCGCCGAGCCTGCGGTGCCGGGGCTCAGGGCCGAGCGCTTCGCCGTGACCAGCGGCGGCCGGCGGCTGGCCGCCTGGAGCTGGGGGGAAGGTGAGGCGGTCCTCCTCGTCCACGGCTGGAACGGCCACGGCGGCCAGCTCTCCGGCTTCGTCGAGCCGCTCGTCCGCTCGGGCTTCCGGGCGGTGGCCTTCGACCAGCCGGCGCACGCGCGCTCCGCCGGACGTCGCACCACGGTGCTCGAGATGGCCGAGGCCATCCAGGCGGTGGCGCGGGCCGCCGGACCGCTGCACGCGGTGGTGGCCCACTCGCTCGGGGCCACGGCCACGGCGCTCGCCCTTCACGACCACCTTCCCGCCGGACGGGCCGTGCTCCTCGCGCCTCCGGCGGAGGCCCCCTACTTCGCCCGCGCCATGGCCGCCCAGCTGGGGCTGTCCGAGGAGCGCACTGCCGGGATGATTGCCCAGGTCGAGCGGGTCGTCGGCGTGCACCTCGGGTCGATCGACGTCCGGCGATTCGCCGAGTGGATCCGCCAGCCGGCGCTCGTCTTCCACGACCCGGGCGATCGAGAGGTCCCCTTCGAGCACGGGCGCGCCATCGCCGACGCCTGGCCCGGCGCCCGGCTGGTCCCGCTCCACGGCCTCGGCCACAAGCGGCTGCTCGGCGACGAGGCGGTCATCCGCGAGACGGTGGCCTTCCTCCGCCAGGGCCGGGCCCGGACCGCGGCCTTGGGCTGAGACTCCCGCACCGGCGCCCGGGGTAGAGTCGCCCCGGGCCCCATGAGACGAGCCTTGCCCGCGCTGCTGCTCGCGCTCGGCGCCGGCCGCACGGCCGGGGCACCCTCGCCGGCGAAGCAGGCCTGCCAGCCGTTCGACGCCAGCGAGGTCCGCAAGGTCCTCCGCATTCCGGTCGGCCAGCCGCACGGAGCGGCGGGTGCCTCGATGCTCAGCTGCACCGCCGAGGGCGGCGGCGTCCAGGTCACGCTGAGCCACACCGCCGAGCCGGACCCCGTGCTCGGCTCGGCGGGGGAGTTCAACAAGACCGTGGAGGCGGCCCGGGCCTCGGGTCGCGTCGAGGTCCGGGAGTTCAAGGAGACCCGCTGCGCCACGCTCCTCCCCTCGGGCGGAGGCAAGTTCGCGCGCTACAAGTGCCTCTGTGCCCTGCACTCGAAGGGCGGCCGTTACGTCTCGCTCGAGGTCCTCGCACCGAGCGAACGCCTGCTGCCGAAGCTGGAGCAGCTTCGCACCGCGGCCGAGGCCGCCGCCGGGCGAGTGCGCTGAGCAGCCATGCCGCTCAGCGGCGGATCTCCCCCATCCGGCCGGCCTGGAAGTCGAGGATGGCCTGGTGGATCTCCTCGCGGGTGTTCATGACGAACGGGCCATAGCGGGCCAGCGGCTCGCGCAGGGGAACTCCCGAGAGGAGCAGGAGCCGGGCCGGCGCTCCCGTGTCCGGGGGCGCTCCGAGCTCGAGCGTATCTCCCGGGCCGAGGAGCCCGAGCTGGCCGTCGCGCACCCGGCCCCCGGCGACCTGGGCGTCGCCCTGGAAGACGTAGGTCATCGCCTGGTGCTCGGCAGGGACCGGGACCACCACCGAAGCTCCGGGCCGGAGGGTCCAGTCCTGGAAGAAGATGGGCGTGCGGGTCTCGATGACCGCCCGGGCGCCGAGCGCCTCGCCGGCCACCACCTTCACCTCGGCCAGGCCATCCTCCGAGCGCCCGGTCGGGATCCTCGCCGAGGGGATCTCCTGGTAGCGGGGGGGAATCAGCTTGTCCTTCCGGGGGAGGTTGACCCAGATCTGGAAGCCGTGCACGCGGCCTCCGCCCTCCTGGACGCGGCGCGAGGGCATCTCCGAGTGCACCACGCCCGAGCCGGCTGTCATCCACTGGACGTCGCCGGGGGCGAGGGAGCCGGCGTGGCCGGCGGAGTCCTCGTGCTCGAACTCCCCCTCCAGGACGTAGGTCACCGTCTCGAAACCGCGATGTGGATGGTCCGGCGCTCCCACCGCCTCGCCGGGCCGGTAGTCCACCGGTCCCATCTCGTCGAGGAGGAGGAAGGGGTCGACTTGCTCGAGCCCCAGGGTCGGGAAGGGCCGGCGGACGACGAACCCGCCGCCCTCCGTCTGGCGGTGGGCGGCGAGGGTCTGGACAAGCTTTCGAGGGGCGCTCATGGCGGGGAAAACTAACCGGCCGCCGCGCGCTGGCCAGGGTGTGCCGGGAGCAACGGAGCGTTCCGCGGGGCCGGGTCGGGCCTTCCGGCCACACTCGGCATGCTGGCACTCTTGGCGCGCCAACCCTGCGGAATCACATGCTGCGACGCTCGAAGGCCCCCGAGCGCATCGCGCGCCCGCGGGAGGGCGGTGCTCTCGAGACCGTCAGGGGGCGCCCTTGC
>DASPUU010000175.1:0-12735 GCA_035622755.1 Myxococcaceae bacterium | reverse complement strand
GCTCGCCGGCCAGCCCGGCGCTCGCCCGGTCCAGCTCGTCGAGCACGCTGGCCCAGGGTCCCGGCTCGGCCTGGTCGGTGAAGGTGATGTCCAGCCCCACCGCGGCGGGGCGGAGACGGTCGAGACGCTCGAGGGCACGGGCCTGGAGGTCCCTCGGCCAGGGCCAGCGCCCGAAGCGCTGCACGCTCGCCTCGTCGATGGCCACCACGCGCAGATCGGGAACGGTGGGAGCCGGCCCCCGCATCAGGAACTGGAGGTCCCCGGCCTTTCCCTCGAGAGAGCCCAGGCCGCGGAGGACGAGCTCGCGCGCCCGCAGCCTCCCGGTGGAGGCGGCCACCACCGGGGCCCCATCCGACCAGAGTTGGAGGAGCGCCACCGCGGCGGCCACCGCCAGCGCGGCCAGCTCGTAGCGCCGGCGGACCACGAATCGGGAAAGCCACTCCATGCCCACGGGAGCACGAGTCTCCCCCCACCCGGGACCCGGCGTGAACCCAAATCCGCCCCCCGGACGGACTCCGAATGGCGTACAAGGAGCGCCGGGCGTGGGTACCACCTACAAGGACGCAGGTGTGGACATCGACGCCGGCGATGCGCTCGTCGACCGCATCCGGCCCCTGGCCGCGCGGACGATGCGGCCGGAGGTGCTCTCCGGGGTGGGCGGATTCGGCGGGCTGTTTGCCCTTCCCCCGGGGCGGTGGCGCGAGCCGGTGCTCGTCGCCGGCACGGACGGCGTGGGCACCAAGCTCAAGGTGGCCTTCGCCGCCGGGCGGCACCGGACCATCGGCATCGACCTGGTGGCGATGAGCGTCAACGACGTGCTCACCTCGGGCGCCGAGCCGCTCTTCTTCCTCGACTACTACGCCACCTCCCACCTGGAGGTGGACCAGGCGGCCGAGGTGGTGGCCGGTGTCGCCGAGGGGTGCCTCCAGGCGGGCTGCACGTTGCTCGGTGGCGAGACCGCCGAGCTCCCGGGGCTCTACCGCCACCGGGAGTACGACCTGGCCGGCTTCTGCGTCGGTGTGGTGGAGCGCGAGCACATGCTCACCCCCGAGCGCGTCCGGCCCGGCGATGCCCTGATCGGCCTCGGCTCCTCGGGCCTGCATTCCAACGGCTACTCGCTGGCGCGCCGGGTTCTCCTCGAGGACTGCCGACTCGACCTCGACGCGCGCCCGGACGGCCTCGCCCGGCCCCTGGTCGACGAGCTTCTCGAGCCGACCCGCATCTACGTGCGGGACGTCCTCGCCCTGGCCGGGGCGGTGGACCTGCACGGGCTGGCCCACGTCACCGGGTCGGGCATCCCGGGAAATCTCCCCCGCGTCCTCCCCCCCGGCACCCGCGGCGTGCTCGAGGCCGCGCGCTGGCCCTGTCCGCCCATCTTCGACCTCATCGCCCGGCTCGGCGGCGTCGACCGGGGGGAGATGTTCCGCACCTTCAACATGGGGCTGGGGATGGTCTGCGTCATCCCCGAGGGATCCGTCCCGCCGGCGCTGGCGCTCCTCCGCGGGCGCGGCGTCCCGGCCTGGGAGGTGGGACGGGTGGAGGCCGGATCGGCAGAGCCGACCGCGCTCGTCCGGTGACCACCGCGCGCCGCACCCTGGCGGTGCTCGTCTCCGGCAGCGGGACCAATCTCCAGGCGCTCCTCGACGCCAGCGCCGAAAGGGACTTCCCGGCCCGGGTGGGCGTGGTGCTCTCCAACGTACCCGGCGTCCGGGCCCTGGAGCGGGCGCGCGCCGCGGGGGTGCCCACCGTGGTCGTCCCGCACCAGGACGTTCCGGGCCGGGCCGCCTATGACGCCGCCCTCCTCCGGGCGCTCGCCCCCCACCGGCCGGACATCGTCTGCCTGGCGGGCTTCATGCGACTCGTGGGCCCGGACTTCCTCCGCGCCTTCCCCGCCGGAGTGCTCAACATCCACCCCGCGCTCCTGCCCAGCTTCCCCGGGCTGCACGGCGTCCGGCAGGCCCTCGCCCATGGCGTGAAGCTCACCGGCTGCACGGTGCACCTGGTGGACGAGGGCACCGACACCGGGCCGATCGTGGCCCAGTCAGCGGTCCCGGTCCTCGATGCCGACACCGAGGAGAGCCTGGCTGCCCGCATCCAGCACGAGGAGCACCGGCTCTACCCGCTCGCCGTCCGCCTCCTGGCCGAGGGCCGCCTGCGCCGCGAGGGCCGGCGCATCCTCGGGGGCGCTCCGCCCCGCGAGGCGGACGACGCGCTCCGCAATCCCGGGGCGGGCTGACGCCCCTGCCTGGCGCGATGGCCGAGAGGACCGAGAAGCCCCGCCTCGTCGCCGCGCCCAGCGCCCGGGTCTACGACGCCATCGTGCTCGGGGGCTCGCTCGGCGCCGCCGTTGCGGCCGCGCTCCTCGCCCGGCGGGGCTTCCGTACGCTCTGGGCGGAGCTCGATGGCCCCCGGGGCGGCTACACCAGCCAGGGCTTTCTCTGGCCGCGCGACGTCCTGCCCCTCCCTCCGCTCCGCGCCCTGCCCCTGCTCGAGGACTGCCTCACCGAGCTCGGGCTCACCACCCAGGTGTCTCGGGCGCTCCGTCCGCTCGTGCCGGCGCTCCAGCTCGTCCTTCCCCGTCACCGGCTCGACCTGCCGCTCGACGACGCCCGCCGCCTGGCGGAGTGCACCCGCGAGTTCGGACGGCACGGCGCGCGTGTCGCCCGGACGGTCAAGGAGCTCATCTCCGCCCACGCGCCCACCGATGCATTCCTCCGGTCGCCCGAGGCACTCCCGGCCGCCGGCGTCCTGGCTCGCTGGCGGACGCGACGGGCGGTGCGCTCCAACCCGGCGCTGGGCAGCCCCTCGCCCCTCTCCGACACCGAGCCCGCCGAGCACCTCCTCGCCCGGGCCGTCCCCTTCCTCGTCTACCAGGACGGGGCTGGGCCGCTGGCGGTACGCCGGACGCTCGGGCAGCTCCTCGCCGGGCCGCAGCGCTTCCCCGGCGGACTCGGAGGGCTGCGCGACGTCCTCGCCCATCGCTTCGCCGAGCTCGGCGGGACGCTGCTCACCCCGGAGGCGAGCCCCCGCCAGTCCCCCACCGTGCTCGCCATCGAGCACGGCCGGCCGGTCGGCCTCGACATCCGCGGCTCCGAGGCCTCCCACCGCGCCCCCTTTCTCCTCTCCGCCCTGGACGGCGCCGAGCTGCTCGCACTCCTGCCCCCCTCGCTTCGGACGGGCAAGGGCGAAGGGCTGGCCACGCCCCCGCCGGCGCGGGCGATCCTGGCCGTCCACTGGGTGCTGCCGGAGCCGGTGCTCCCGCGGGGCCTCGGGGAGCTGGTGCTGGCCGATGACGGAGAGGGGCCGGCGCCCATCCTCCTCCAGGTCGGCCCCGCCCGGCGTGCGGAGGCGCGCGCCGACGAGCCATCCCTGCGGCTGGTCACCGCGGCCGCCGTCGCCCCGCCGGACGTCGAGCCGGGACGCATTCGGGGCCCGGCGGAGGAGCTGGAGCGGGCGATGGAGCGGCTTCTCCCCTTCGCCCGGGCGAAGGTGGTGGCCCGCTCGCTTCCCCAGCTCGACGCCCCGACCCCGCGGCCCGGCCACCTGCTCCATCCCCTTCTTCCGCGCCCCGCCCGCGCCGGCTGGGATGCGCTGGGCATGCCCCAGGACACCCCCTGGCCCACGCTGCTCCGCGCCGGGCGCGAGGTCTGCCCCGGGCTCGGGCTGGAGGGCGAGCTCCTCGCGGCGCTCGGCGCGGTGGCCCGGGTCCAGCGGGCCTCCCAGAGCCGGAAGGTGGTCGGCCGGTAGGGCCCTGGCGCCCTCGCCGGATTTCGGCTATGCGCAGGCCCCCTTCTTCTGCCTCTCCCGAGGAAGTCATGGCCTGGAAGTGCGACATCTGTGGCAAGCGCCCGCTCGTCGGGCACAACGTGAGCCACGCCAACAACAAGACCAAGACCCGCTCCCTGCCCAACCTCCAGAAGCTCCGCGCCACCGTCAACGGTCGGACCCAGCGGGTGCTCGCCTGCACCCGGTGCATCAAGGCCGGCAAGGTGGTCAAGGCGGCGTAGCCGGGCGGCCCCCGCTCCTCGTGCGCGTCGCGCTGCTGTTCATCGATGGAGTGGGCGTCGGAGCACGTGACCCGGACTACAACCCGCTCGCCCGGGGGGATTTTCTCCTCTCCCAGTTCGAGGACGGACCCGGGACGGCGCTCCCCGGCGGGGAGCTGACCTCGGTCGACGCCACCTTCGGGATGGCCGGCCGGCCGCAGTCCGCTTCCAACCAGACCGCGCTGCTCACCGGCCTGCCCGCGCCGAGGCTCGTCGGCCGCCACGTGCTCGGCTACCCCGACGCCCCCTTGCGCGCGTTGCTCAGTGAGCACTCCGTGGTGAAGCGCCTGGTCGTCGGCGGAGGGCGGGCGGCCTTTGCCAACGCCTACCCGGTGGCCTACCTCGAGGCGCTCAGCCTTCCCCACCGGCCCGCGGCGGGTGCCGAATTCGACATCCCACCCCGCGCGCGGCGGCGGCTTCGCCCCTCGGCCACCACGGCCGCCTTCGCTGCCGCGGGCGTGCCCCTGCGGACGCTCGAGGACCTGCGCGCCGGGGAAGGGCTGGCCCACGACGTCACCGGGCGGCGGGGACGGGACCGTGGCCTCGGCCTCCCCCATCGGAGCCCCGCCGAGGCGGCGGCGGTCTTCTGGCGCATCGCCCACCGAATGGACTTCACCCTCTTCGAGCACTTCGCCGCCGACGAGGCGGGGCACGCGCGGGATGCGGCCGCGGCCACCGAGGCTCTGGCCACCTTCGACGCCTTTGCCCGCGCCGTCCTCGCCCGGCGTCCGCCGGATGTGCGGGTGCTTCTCACCAGCGACCACGGAAACGTGGAGGACCTCCGGAGCCGGAACCACACCCGGGCCCGCGTGCCCCTCCTCGCCTTCCCGCCCCTGGCGGGGAGCGCGCGCCCGGAGACGGTGGCCGAGGTGGGGAGGCTTCTCCTCGACGAGGCCGCCGGGCACAACCGGCCGCCGGAGACCCGATGACGCCCGTCGACCTCACCGTCTAGGAGGCACGGGTGGCGCGGCTCCCGGCTGCGCCCCGGACCCCGCTGCCCACCACCACGGCGAGGAAGGCCAGGAAGGCCCACGCCGTCCAGCGGTGCCAGTCGACGGAGCCCGGGAATCGCGCCACGGCCACCGAAACGAGGATGCCCAGGGCGGCATAGCCGATGCTCGCGATGCGCAGGCGCTCCCAGTCCGCCTCCCCCAGGGCGTTCAATCCGCCTGCGCCGAGCGCCAGGAGGCCCGAGCCCACCACCTGGCCGGTGAGCGGGGTCAGCTTCCAGGGCCAGAGCGAGGCGACCAGGCCGGGCGAGATGAAGCACAGCGCCCCGCCCCCGAGGAGCGCCAGCACCTGCACCGACAGCACTCGCCGGGCCAGCGGCGACAGCGGGGCGCGGCGGGGCGGATCCCCGCCCGCGGCAAGCATCTGGAGGGCCACCAGCCCGAGGAGGAGCGGGGGAACGGCGGCGTAGACGGCCATCCACGCCCAGGCGGCGACCCGCGCCGAGCCGACCCCGTGGAGATGAAAGCGATCCAGGTGGAGGAGCGTCGCGGCGAGCATCACCGCGCTGAACACCGTGGCCGCGGTGGCGAACACCCGGACCCTGGCCCAGGCCCGCTCCCGGGCGGAGAGCAGGGCAGGCAGCGTCCCTCCGCCCCAGTAGGCCGCTCCCAGGACGGCCGCCATGAGCGGGTCGGCGATGGTCCAGGCGAAGTACCGGTCGGTGTGCTGGCCGAGGATGAAGAGCTGGACCCCGGCGATGAAGGCCAGGAGCGCGGCGAGGACGAGGAGCCACCGGAAGGGGGCAAGGACCGGCTTGACGGTCGGCAGCGACTCCATCGTCCCTCCCCTCCGGCTCCGGGTTACCGCGCCGGCTCGAGCTTGCCCGGGTGGCGGAGCATCTTCTCGATGTTGGCGATGTGAACTTCCTCGTCGTGCACCATCTTGCGCGCGTATTCCTCGAGCATCACGTCCCGGTCGCGCACCAGGTCGAGCAGCTTCCGGTAGGCATCGACGCCCTCCTGCTCGTGCTCCATCGCTTCGCGGAGGATCTGGTCGATGTCGTGCCGGTGCGTCTCGAGCAGCCGCCCGATCTTCAGCGACGGGTGCCCGCCCATGGCGGTGATGTGCTCCCCGGCCTGGAGCGCGTGGGTCAGACCCTCGTCCGCCTGCTGACGCATCCAGGCCACGATGGGGATGCGCGCATGGCCGAAGACCATCAGCGCATAGTGCGCGTACCGCACCACCCCGGCCAGCTCGAGCTCGAGGATGCGGTTGAGCACGTCGAGCACGCTCTTCTCGTTCATCGCCCGTTCAGGCATGGAGACCCCCTCCCACGACCCTGGCCGGCGAGGATGCCACGTCCGGTCCCCTCAGCGGGAGATTCGCGGCGCCACCGCCGCCGGATTGTCGAGGAGCGGGGGGCGGTCCTTGCCCTCCACGACGCGCTGCAGCTCGATCTCCTGGAGCAAGGTGGCCGGGGCGACGGTGGACACCGGGACGCTGCCGCTCTCCGCGCCGCAGAAGCCGTTGAACACCCCCGGCGTCTGCCCGGTGGCGAGGATCTTGTTCATCGCGCTGAGCGGCGTTCCGACGATCTCCACGCCGCGGACGAGCGTCTCCGTGCCGTCGCGGACGTCGACCCGGAAGACGCGGCGGGGCACGCCCTTGAAGGCCTGGTAGCCGAAGCTCGAGGTGTTGGTGTTCCCCCCGGTGATGTCCCGGATGATGAGCGCGTAGGGCTTCCCCTGCCTCTTCGCCTCGGCGATGAGCATCCGCTTCAACTCGGCGTCGCTGACCTGGCGGGTGGAGGCGACGATGAGGTTGGACATGCGCGCCACCGGGCGGCGGTTGAGCTGGGCCCGGCCATGGCCGTTGGACTGGGGGAAGCCCTCCACCGGGTGCCGGGAGACGAGGAACCCCTTGAGGACGCCCCGGTCGACCAGAGTCACCGCCTGGGCGGGCACCCCCTCGTCGTCGAAGCGGTAGAACCCGTTGAGGGATTGGCCGCCCAGCTCGCCGCGGGTCGGATCGTCCACCACGGTGAGGAACCCGGGGAGCACCGGGTGGCCCACCTGGCCGCGGAAGGTCTTCCCCTCGGCGTCGTTGTCCTGTCGATCTCCCTCCAGCCGGTGTCCCACCGCCTCGTGGAAGAGCACCCCGGCGGCGTTGGGCTCGAGGAGGGCCGGACCGGTGTAGGGGTCGATGGCCGGCGCGGCCCGCAGCTGCGCCAGCTCGGCGATGACCGTGGAGGCATCCCGGAGCAGCGCCCCGTCGGAGGGGAGGTCCGCCTCGCGGAAGGCGTAGTAGTCCCGGCTGTCGTCGAGGAGCTGTCCATCATCGGCGCGGGTGAGGGCGAAGACGTGGACACCGTAGAGGGTCTCCTCGGTGATGATCCGGCTCCCCTCGGAGGAAACGAAGTAGCGGATCTGCCGGTCGGCGGTCACCCGGACGTCGGCGTCGAAGATGCGCGGGTCGGCATTGAAGCGCGCCGACACCGCGCGCACGGTGCGCACCCAGCGTTCGTGGTCGAAGGGGAATTCCCGGGGGGGCTGGACGTAGATGCTCGGGCGCTCGCGTGAGAATGCGCCCGGACGCTTCGGGTCGTCCACCACGTAGACGCTCTCGCCCTTCTTCTTGAGATAGTTGAAGAGGCCGGCCTTGTAGCGCTCGTCGGTGATGATCCACAGCGCCGCCCGGAGCGCGGCCGGGTCGTCGTCGAGCGGCGCCTCCTTGCGCGCCGTGTAGCTCGTGCCCTTGAGGGAGAAGTTGAAGTCCATCTCCTCGCTCACGCTGCTGTCGAAGTCGTGGCTCCCTACCCGCACGTCGACGTAGACCCGGCGGTCGCGCTGGGTCTGGTCGTCGAAGAGCGCGCCGTAGCGGCCGGCCACCGAGAGTTGCTCCAGGTCCTTCACCGAGTAGCTGAGGAAGTAGGGCGCCGGGTTCTCCCCGAGCTTGAGGCGCGCGTGGTTGCGCTCCAGCTCGCCGGCCATGGCATCGAGGAGAGCGAGCCGCGCGTCGGGGGCCGCCGGAGCGGCGGCGACGGCGGCGAGGAGGAGAAAGGTGGGAGCGACGGGGACGACCACGAAGGACCTGGGCGGCGAACTTAGCCCAGCGCGTGCCCGGCCGCCGCCCCGGGTGCCGCCGGACCACCCCACTCCACCGCCTGCCAGCCCCGCCGGCGAGCCACGCGGCGCAGCCGTCGGTCGGGATTGACCACCACCGGGCAGCCCACCCGCTCGAGCACCGGCAGGTCCGAGTAGCTGTCGGTGTAGAAGGTGCACGCGTCCAGCTCCACGCCGCGGCCGGCGGCGTACTCCTCGGCGTAGCGGAGCTTGCCGGCGCCGAAGCAGAGCCAGCCCTCGGGCTCCCCGGTGTGGACGCCTTGCTGTACCTGGAAGCGCGTGCAGAGCACGTCGTCCAGGCCCAGGTCGGCGCGCACCAGCTCGGACAGGTAGAGCGAGCTGGCGGTGAGCAGCACGCACGCCTCGCCCCGGCCGCGGTGCAGCGCCACCGCGCGGCGGGCACCGCCCCGGTAGAGCGGCCTGACCTCTTCCTCGTAGAACTCCCGCGTCCGCCGGCGGATGGTCTCCTCCGGCGTTCCGCGCAGGCTGCGGATGGCGGTGCGCAGGGCATCCTCCATGGTGGCGAATCCCATCCGGTACCGCACCATCCAGGCCGCGGCACGGAGCGCCTGCGCCCGGGTGATGTGCCCGCTGCGCAGCTCGCGGCGCACCCAGAGGCGGCCGGAGTTGCCGACGATCAGCGTCTCGTCGAAGTCGAAGAAGGCGATGGACACGGGCGCTGGCGATGGTAGCGGGTCGCCGGCTCCGGCGCCGCGCCGGTCCACCAGGGAACGGCCGTCCCTCGGGCAGGGCCGGGCCCCGGGGCGTTCCAGCGTCGCTGCACCTTGCGTTGACCCTTTCCGGGGCACCTTGTTATCCGGGGCCTCCCCATGCCCACCCCTCCGCGCGTGCGCTTCGCCCCTTCCCCGACCGGGTACCTGCACATCGGCGGGGCCCGGACGGCGCTCTTCAACTGGCTCCACGCCCGCCGACACCGGGGCACCTTCATCCTGCGCCTCGAGGACACCGACCGGGAGCGCTCCACCCTGGAGTCGGTGGAGGCCATCATCGACGGGCTGCGCTGGCTGGGTCTGGCGTGGGACGAGGGTCCGGGAGTGGGCGGACCCGTGGGTCCCTACTTCCAGACCGAGCGGCTCGACCTCTACCGCCGGGAGGCGGAGGCGCTCATCGCCGCCGGCAAGGCCTACCGCTGCTACTGCACCAAGGAGGAGCTCGAGGAGCGGCGCGCCGTCTTCGAGAAGCAGAAGCGGCCGTACAAGTACGAGGGCACCTGCCGGAACCGCTCCGACGTCCCGCCCGGACGGACGGCGGTCATCCGCTTCCGGATGCCCGAGGGCGACGAGACCCTGACCTTCACCGACGAGGTGATCGGCAAGATCTCCAAGCAGACCTCGGACCTCGACGACTTCGTCATGCTCCGCGCCGACGGCATCCCCCTCTACAACTTCGGCTGCGTGGTGGACGACCTGGCGATGAACATCACCCTGGTGCTCCGGGGCCAGGAACACATCAACTCCACCTTCCCCCAGCTCATGCTCTACCGCGCGCTGGGGAAGACCCCACCGGCGTTCGCCCACCTGCCCCTCATCCTCGGGCCGGACCGGGAGAAGCTGAGCAAGCGCCGGCACCCCGAGGCGGACGTCATGCTGCACCGGAGGAACGGCATTCTCCCCGAGGCACTGCTCAACTTCATCGTCCGGCTCGGCTGGAGCCACGGCAACGACGAGGTCATCTCCCGGGTCCAGATGGTGGAGTGGTTCGGATTCGACCACGTGGGGACCACCTCCGGGGTCTGGAATCCGGAGAAGCTCCTCTGGCTCAACCAGCATTACCTCAAGACCTTGCCCCCTTCGGAGGTGGGCGCGCGGCTCCTCCCCTTCCTGGCCGAGCGCGGCGCGGACGGCTCGGGTGACCCCCGGCTCGGCCGGGTGGTGGAGGCGCTCCGCGAGCGGTCGAAGACCCTGGTGGAGATGGCCGACCTGGCCAGGCCGTTCTTCGTCCGGGTCCCGGTGGATCCCAAGGCGGCGGCCAAGCACCTCGACCACGCCGGGAAGCGAGCGCTCGGACTGGCCCGGGAGGCGCTCCACGCGGTGGACCCGTGGACGGTGAGCGGCATCGACTCCGCCATCCAGGGCGTCGCGGCCAGCGCCGGCCTGGCCATGGGCAAGGTGGCGCAGCCGGTCCGGGTGGCGGCGATGGGGATGCCGGTGAGCCCGCCCATCGGCGAGACGCTGGCGCTCCTGGGAAAGGTGGAGACGCTCGAGCGCATCGATCTGGCGCTCGCCGCGTGAGAGACTCCCGCCCATGGGGCGCTGCCTTGACACCTCGGATCGGCGTTCCTATAAGCCCGCCCGCTGGTGGGCGGGCGTGGCCGTGCTCGGGGTCGTGGCCCCGGGAATGGCGCGGGCGGATGTGCTGGACGGCGTGCAGTTCCCCGACCGGACGACCAAGGTGGGCGAGCGCCGGTACCGTGTGCCCCAGGACTGGGAGCTGACGTTGAAGTACTTCAAGACGGCGTACCCGTCGGCGCAGTATCCCCGCCGGGTCATCGTCAACCAGCCGGGGGTGAAGGCGATTCACCTCGCCAACCCGGACGGGAAGGGTGGCTGGACGGGGCTGAACATCTACGAGGCGAACGACGAGGTACGGGTGTACGTCGTTCCGCCGGACACGGCGGTCAAGCCGGCGAAGAAGCCCGCGCCTCCGCCGCCGAAGAAGAAGTAGCGGTCTTGGGGAATCGTCTAACGGCAGGACGCCAGACTCTGGATCTGGCTATCTAGGTTCGAATCCTAGTTCCCCAGCTCGGTTTCCCCGTAACTCCAAGTACTTGTGGACGCCGGAAGCGTCATGTTGCGCCTGTGTTGCGCTGGCAGGTCTAGCAGCCGCACAGCATCGCGCCGGACGTCGAGCGCGAGGTGCGCATAGCGGAGCGTCATCTCCATGGTGGCGTGGCCCATCAGTTCCTGCACGGCCTTGAGCGGTACCCCACGCATCACGAGGTGCGAGGCGAAGGTGTGCCGGAGCACGTGCCGGCCGAACGGGATTTCCTGTCCGGCACGCTCGGCGATGGTGTAGAGCGCGCGCGTGCAGCCGTGCCTGTCGCGTCGCTCGCCATCGAGGCGCGCGAACACGTATCGGCCGCGGTGCGGATGGCTACCGAGCGCCTCCAGCGCCTGGTCTGAAAGAGGAATCTCGCGCGGACGTCCTCCCTTGGGAGTGCTTTCGACTCCTTGCCAGACGGAACGTCGGACGAGCAGTCCGCCGGCGACCAATCAGCCCAATTGATGTTCTCCGCGACCTCACGGGCCATGCCCCCGGAGCCGGGGACCACCGCCAAAGTCCCCCTCGCTAAGCTGCCAAACCGGAAGTCGCAACGGGCGAATTCCTCAACCTGAGAACCGTCCAGTTTTTGGGGGGAGGTCACAGCCAGCGAGGACTCACCCTGCACGTGGCCTAGAGACGGGGGGCAGGTCACCAGGCTTGTTCGAGGCGAGGCCCGGAACTTCATGTCGCCCAGCACGAGCCCTGTAGCGCGTTTGCGACACCTGTCGCGCAGAGCGCTACAGCCACGGGGATCGGCCCGGACCAATCCGCGTGGGCACCCGGCCCGCTCCGAGACGGCATCGGAAGTGCAGCTATCCACTGGGATCTGCACGGAGGACACAAGCGTGAACCGAGCACGATGGATCGCACTGGTCGGAATTGTTGGCACTGCCGTCTCTGGTTGCAGCAGCACCACCAACCCGCCACCAGCAACACCATCGGTCTCGGTCTCACCGGCAACAGCGAACGTTCTTCAGGGCGGCACGCAACCCTTCACCGCAAACGTTTCTGGATCGCAGAACACGGCGGTGAGTTGGGCCGTACAAGAGAATGGGGGGGGCACCATCGATAGCACCGGGAGGTACACCGCTCCGAACGCGGCAGGCACCTTCCATGTCGTCGCCACCAGCAGCGCTGATTCCAGCAAGACGGCGAGCGCGACCGTCACCGTTCCTGCGGTCGCCATCACGCAGAGTCCCACGTCCATCTCGCTCGGATTCGGTACCAGCCATACCTTCTCCGCCTCGGTGACGGGAACGGTGAATACCGCCGTGACATGGTCGATCAGTGGAGGCCCCGTTCCAGGGGCGATCAGCGCGAACGGGGCGTTCACGGCTCCTTACGCTGTCGGAAGCTATACGATCGTTGCGACCAGTTCGGCCGACCCGACCAAGAGCGCATCCTCGGCCGTGACGGTGGCCGAGGTTGTCAGTCCTCCCACGGTTGTCGACTCCTCCGGAGGACAGGTCTGCACGCCAGGCGGTGTCTGCGTGGACATCCCCGCCGGAGCGCTCACCCAGGCGACGACAATTACCATCAGCGAGGCCGTCGCTCCGGCGCCGGTTGGGGTCAGCCCGCTGACTCCGCTTCACCGCTTCCAGCCCGAAGGGACCGTGTTCTACGTGCCGGTCACCGTCTCCATCCCCGTCCCCACCAGTACGACCGCAGCCTCCCTGGCCTGGACCAAGCGCGGTTTCGTCGATTATGGAGCCGCGACCACCTCGGACCTGGACACCCTGGATGGCACAGTCTCGGGAGGAAAGGTTTCGGCGCGAGTTCTCCACTTCTCCGGAGGAGCGGCCACCGCCCCGGCGCCGACCAGGACCGTCTTC
>DASPUU010000174.1:0-2913 GCA_035622755.1 Myxococcaceae bacterium | reverse complement strand
GCCGGCCCCCTGGCGGCCCCGTCTCCCGAGGCGCCGGCCGACGCGGGAGCGCCCGAGCTCGAGCCGGCCCGGCTTCCGCTGCGGATCAGCGTCAGCGCCGTGCCCGGGGTCCGGTTCGAGGTCCAGGTGCTCTCCGAGGCGCTGGCGCAGCTCTTCCTCGGCCGGGGCCAGGAGGGCCTGGCCTTCGATCAGCGCAACGTCGGGGTGCGCGCCCAGGACCGGATCGTCTACGTGGTGGTGCGGAGCGCCTGGTCCGGGACGGGCAAGGATGCGCGGCGCGGCTCGAATCCGGACGTTCCCTACACGCTGACCGTGGCGCGGGAGGCGGCCGGGGTGAACTCGGAGATCGAGCCCAACGACGACCTGGCCCACGCCACTCCCCTCCCCCTCAACGGATACCGGGAGGGCTTCCTCTCTCCGGCGAGCGACGTCGACTACTACGTCCTGCGCGTCCCCCAGCCTTCGCTGGCTCGCTTCGAGCTCTCGGGCATCGACCGGGTCGACCTGGTGCTCTCGGTGGTCGAGCCCGGGCCCAAGCCGGGGACGGAGCGGGTGCTCCTCCGGTCCAACGACGGAGCGGTGAAGGAGCCGGAGCGGCTGAACAGCGTGGCCTGCGCCTCGGAGTGCTACGTCAAGGTGGAGGGCGCGGCGCGGAAGGTGGATGGCAAGTGGGTGCGAGACATGGAGAACCCGGACCAGCCGTACCGGCTCACGGTGACCACCGCTCCCGACACCGGGGCCGAGGAGCGGGAGCCGAACGACTCACCGGACACGGCGACGCCCATCTCGCCCGGGAAGCCGGTGCGCGGGACCATCCTTCCCAAGCGCGACGTGGACTTCTACCGGCTCGACCTCGCCGACCGTCCGGTGAGGACGCCGATCAAGGCGACGGTGACCGGCATCCTCAAGGTCGACGTGGCGCTCTTCCTCTACCGGCAGGAGCCGGGTGGCGCACTGACGCTGGTGCAGACGGCGGACCGGGCCCGGGGCGATGCGCCCGAGGTCATCCGCTACTCGGCCGAGCCGGGCACCTACTTCCTCAAGGTGCAGGACTCGAAGAACCGCGAGTCCAACTTCCAGGACAGCTACCAGCTGACCGTCGAGGAAGGGGACTGAGCGCGCCGGCCGCTACTGGATCTCGCCCCGGAGCTCGCCGGGCTTGCACGCCGCGGTGTGGATGTTGATGTAGGCCGCTCCGCCCGCCCGGAGCGCAGTGACGAAGGCGGCGAAGTCCGGCGGTGCGCCGGGGTTGGCCTGGTAGTCGGCGGCGGTGAACGTCTTGGAGTACGGCGAGGTGAGCGGGGCGCCGAAGGGGAGGACCACCGGGCCGTTGGCCCCGGCGGCGCCGGCGTGGATGTGCGAGGCGGTCGGATCGCCCGAGAGCCCCGAGTAGGTGACCATCGCGGTCACCGACGAGCCGTCGGCCGAGACGGTCACCGTGGCCATTCCCTTGGCGGCGGCGCCGGCTCCGGCGCAGACCGCCACCTCGGCGTCCTTGGTCAGAGCGACGTCGAAGGACTTGGCCTGGGGGCCGGCCGGCTTCTCGGTGGCACAGCCCAGCCACGCCGCCCACCCCACGAGAGCCAGAATGCGAGGTGTTCTCATCCGTTCCCTCCCGCGTTGCCCGGGGCCAGGCCGGCCCCGGGAGCTGTTAAGACACCTCGGCCCGGAGCCGTTGCGCGGCTCCGCGGACGGCCACGACGGTCAGCGGGTCAGACCCTTGAGGAGGCCCTGGAGCGCCTGGGCGTCGGGGATCTTCCCTCCCGGCGTGAGCTTGTCGATGAGGCCGGGCAGGTGCTGCGCCACCTGCTGGGCCACCGTGCCCACGTCGATGCCGTGCTGGGCGGCGATGGCCTGGATCTGGGGACCCAGCGCTTGCTGGATCTGCTGCGCCGTCACGGGGAGGTTGGCCCCCGTCCCGACCCAGGAGTTGACGATGTCCCCCAGCCCCTTGTTGCTCAGCGCGTTGACGATCCCCTGCAACCCTCCGCCCTGGCCCCCCTGGCCGCCGGTGAGCATGCCCACCACCGACTGGAGGACCGCCGCATTCTTCCCGCCGCCGGCAGCACCGAGGATCTGATCCAGAAGTCCCATGTCGTTCCCCTCGTCGCGAGTCGTTCGAGAGTGTGACACCCGACCCGGGGAAGCAGCCCCGCGCCCCGTCCACTCCGTCCAGCCAATCCGCGCGCGTCCTAACACATCGACTCGCCAGGGGCGACCCGGGGTTCCCATCATTCCGGCGGAGGAAGAGGAGCGCCCTGTCCTTGTGGAGATGGGCGACGGTGGCGTCGGCTGCGAGCACGACGAGGGCGCCGCCGGCAGCCACCCTGGAAGAAGGCCACGGAGGATCCAGCGCCGGGCACGAGCCCGGGCAAACAGGCCCTGCTCGAACATCACTCACCGAGGCCGGAGGTCCCCTCAGAGCGGGAGACGGGGGTTGAACCCGCGACCCTCGGCTTGGGAAGCCGATGCTCTACCACTGAGCTACTCCCGCGACTGCGCGACCCGGGGTACTACGGCCGGCAGCGCCGTTCAAGGTGCTTCGCTGCGCGTCGCTGGCCGGACGATGGGACGGCGTGGTTGAGTCGAGGGTGGCGGGGGACTGGCAGAAGCTCGCTCCAGCGCGTGAGGACATCGACCGGGGTCCCCCGTCTCTACGCACTGGAGGGGGTGTGCCCATCGAGGCAGCGGTCGTTGCGCGGCGGTATCCACCCGGGCCGAGCCAGGCACTTCCGCTCGTCGCCCATCTCGCGATGCTGCGGGATCCGCTCGGCTTCCTCGAGCGTGCCGCCCGCCGCTACGGCGACCTGGTCCACCTCCGGCTCGGGTCGCGGCACGACTACCTGGTCAACCGGCCGGACCTCATCCGGGACGTGCTCCTCGCGCCCGAGGAGCAGCTCTTCCGCTCCTTCC
>DASPUU010000173.1:0-5472 GCA_035622755.1 Myxococcaceae bacterium | reverse complement strand
TCAAGACTTCTCCAAGGTCGAGATCAAGACCACCCCGCTGGCCGGCTCGGTGTCGATGCTGGAGGGCTCGGGCGGCAACATCGGGGTCTCGGTGGGCCCGGACGGAGTGCTCCTGGTCGACGACGAGTACGCGCCGCTGGTCCCCAAGATCGAGGCGGCGGTCAAGAAGCTCAGCCCCCAGCCGATCCGCATCGTGGTCAACACCCACTGGCACGGCGACCACACCGGCGGAAACGGGCCGCTGGCCAAGGAGCAGGTGGTGGTCTTCGCCCAGGAGAACGTGCGCAAGCGGATGAGCGCCGAGCAGTTCAACGCCTTCTTCAAGCACGCCACCCCGGCGGCGCCGCCGGAGGCCCTTCCCATCGTCACCTTCGCCGACGGCATCACCTTTCACGTCAATGGCGACGACATCGAGGTGATCCACGTCGCCCCGGCGCACACCGACACGGACTCCATCATCTTCTTCCGGAAGGCCAATGTGGCCCATGCCGGGGACATCTTCTTCAACCGGATCTACCCGTTCATCGACGTCAGCAGCGGCGGGAGCATCAACGGCATGGTGGCCGCGGCCGACCTGATCCTCGGGCGGATCGACGACCAGACCAAGGTCATCCCCGGCCACGGCCCGCCGGGCGGCAAGGCCGATCTCAAGGCGTACCGGGACATGCTGGCCACGGTGCGGGATCGGATCCAGAAGGCCATCCGGGAGGGCAAGACGCTGGACCAGGTGGTGGCCTCGAAGCCGACGGCGGAGTTCGACGCCGTCTGGGGAAAGGGCTTCCTCGACCCGGGCCACTTCGTGGCGCTGATCTACACCGGCCTCAAGCAGTAGCGGTCAGGCCGAACACCTCCCCCTCGAGGCGCTGCAGGGTGTCGAAGCGCGGCCGCTCAGCGGCGGCCGGGACGCCAGATGCGCCCGCGCTGCTTCACCGAGAGGGCGTGGAACCGGGCGCGCAGCGCCTGGGCCTCCTCCGGGGTCAGGTCGCCGCCTTCCCCGGAGCGCTCGGCGCGCCAGGCCAGCGCCCGGCCGAGCGTCATGGCCACCGCGGCGGAGATGTTGAGCGAGCGAGTGAAGCCGCGCATCGGGATCCAGAAGGTGCCATCGGCGCCCCGGAGCGCCTCGTCGGAGACCCCGGTCCGCTCGTTGCCGAAGACCAGCGCCCGCTTTCCGGAGAAGTCGAGGTCCCAGAGCGAGCGCGCTCCGGAGCGCGCCGCCGAGACCCAGATCTCGAAGCCTCGCTCGGCGAGGCCGCTCCGCGCGGCGGCGAAGTCCTCCCAGCGATGAATGTCCAGCCACTTGTCGCAGCCCTGCGTCACCTTGCGGTTGGGCGCAAACCGGACCTCCGGGTGCTCGACCACGTGGACCTCCTGCACGCCGAGCGCCTCGCAGGTGCGGAGGACAGCCGCCATGTTGAACGGATCCTCGAGCCGGTCGAGCACCACCGCCAGGGTCCGGGTCCGCTGCCGGACGACCTGGTCGACCCGCTCGCGCCGCGGCGGAAGGAGCAGCGCCTCCGGGACGGGCTCCCCCACCGGGCGAGGTGCCGAGCGCCTGGGCGTCCTGGGCATCAGCGACCCCGGGCCGGGGCACGTCGGCGCTGCCGCTTGCGCGCGCGGGGCTCGGCCACCCGCCGGTGGCGGGGGGCGCCCGGGCGGCGGGGCCGGTCGGCCGCGGGCAGGCTGCCCCCGAAGACCACGGTGGCCACGGCATCGAGGAGCGCGGGCACTCCCTCTCCGGTGGCGGCGGAGATGGGGAACACCCGGATGCCCCGGCGCCTCAGGGTGGCCACGAATCGACCGACCCGCGCCCGCGCCTCGGGAAGGTCGATCTTGTTCGCCGCCACCACCTGGGGCTTGGCGGCCAGCTCCGGGCTGAACCGGGCGAGCTCCCGTCCGAGCACCTCCAGGTCGCGAAGCGGGGAGCGCTCCGCCCCCCCGGCGGCCAGGTCCACGAGGTGGACGAGGACGCGGCACCGTTCCACGTGCCGGAGGAACTGGTGGCCCAGGCCGGCGCCCTCGGCGGCGCCCTCGATGAGCCCGGGGATGTCCGCCATGACGAACGAGCGGCGGTCCTTGTAGGCCACCACGCCGAGGTTGGGGACGAGCGTGGTGAAGGGATAGTCGGCGATGCGCGGGCGCGCGCGGGAGACGCGGGCGATGAGCGAGCTCTTGCCGGCGTTGGGAAAGCCGACCAGACCGACGTCGGCGAGGAGCTTGAGCTCGAGGAGGAGGTCGCGCTCCTCGCCCGGCGTGCCCTCCTGGGCGAAGCGCGGCGTCTGGCGCGTGGAGGTGGCGAAGTTCATGTTGCCCAGCCCGCCGCGGCCGCCCCGGGCGGCCACCACCTCGGCGCCCGGGGAGGCCAGGTCCGCGAGCAGCTCGCCGGTGGCCGCGTCCTGGACCAGGGTGCCCACCGGGACGCGGAGCCGGAGGTCGTCCGCGGCGCGGCCGTTCCGGTCGTTTCCCATGCCGTGCTGGCCCGAGGCGGCCCGGTGGAGCGACTGGTAGCGGTAGTCGAGGAGCGTGGTCAGCCCGGGGTCGGCGACCAGGCGGACGGAGCCGCCGTCGCCGCCGTCGCCGCCGGACGGGCCGCCCCGCTCGACGAACTTCTCGCGGCGAAAGGCCACCGCGCCGTCGCCCCCATCGCCGGCCTTGACGTGGATGCTGACCTGGTCGACGAACTTCATGTTCCCTGGGGAGCCCTCGCGCCCCGGGACCGCACCCGCACTAGGCCCTGGCGGCCGGCTCGACGGAGACCTTCTTCCGGTCGCGGCCCAGCCGCTCGTATTTCACCACCCCGTCGGCGGTGGCGTAGAGCGTGAAATCGCGGCCCAGCCGCACGTTGCGGCCCGGGTGGATGACCGTCCCGAGCTGGCGCACGAGGATGCTGCCGGCATGAACGGCCTCGCCTCCGTAGACCTTGACCCCGCGCCGCTGACCGGCGGAGTCACGGCCGTTTCGCGAGCTGCCCTGTCCCTTCTTGTGAGCCATGGACCTGTCGTTCCCTGGGATGACGTCTGGGTCAGCCCTTGACCTCGGTGACCTTGACCTCGGTGTAAGGCTGACGGTGACCGCGGCGCCGGGTCCAGCCTTCCTTCTCCTTGCGGAAGTGGAGCACGCGGGTGTGCTTGTCCTGGGCGGTGATGGTGCCCAGCACCTGGGCGCCGGCGACGAGCGGTTTGCCGATGCGCGGGGCGGCGTCGCCGCCGACGAGGAGGACCTCGGAGAAGGTGATGGTCGAGCCGACGTCTCCGGGCACCTTCTCGATGCGCACCACGTCGCCCGCGGCGACGCGGTACTGCTTTCCACCCGTCCTGATCACGGCGTACATCGGAGGTAAACCCCTGTTTCGAAAGGGTCCAGGCATCTAGTCGGGTGGTTTTGCGAAGTCAAGGCGAGGCCGCGGCGGGCTCTCGGCTGGAGGGAACGCACATCGGGGCGGTCGTGCCCCGGGGGACCTGGACCGCGCCGAGTGTCCGATCAGCCATGCGTCGCGGGCAACGGCTCGGAGGGAGACTAGAGGACGGGGTCGGGCGAGCGGGCGTCCGTGGCCCTGCTTCGGCGACCTCGAGCACCCCGATGCGAGGTGTGGCAAGACGTGGCGGCTGAGTGGCGGCGGCCCTGATTGAACCTAGGATTCCCCGTAAGAGTGGGTACCCTCGAGGCGGCGTCGTCGGGGGGTAGTCAGCCGGGGCGCTACCCCCCCGGGAAGCCCAACCGCCCGACGGCGCTACACCTTTCTCGATCGGATCGGCTTCAGCCCAGGCACGGGTCACGAACGCCCGTAAGTTACCGAAATGACATTTGTTTGGTCAAAAAGGAGGTAGCACCCGGGCTGACAGCTCTGCGTGCGGGCAAGTAGCCGTTCAACCTGGGCATTCAGGGGGAACCGGGGTAGCGCCCGGGCTGACTACCCCCCGGCCCCGACCGGCCCCGGGTACCAGGTCTTGCGGGTTTTACGGAGATCCGCACGCATCGCCTTCGTGCCCCGCCGCCCGCGCCGCCCGACACGGGCACCGCACGTCCGCCGGCGTCGCCAGCGCTCACCCTGCGCTCGCTGCGTTCCCTCGGGGCTCCTCTGGCTCCCGCCGCACAAGCGGCACCGAGCTTGCCTGGGGCATGCGCCGCGACTCCGCACTGCTCGGTGCTCGAGCCGGTGCCCCGGCGAGGAGGTCCCGTGTCGAGGACCGTCATCCAGCATCTCGAACATCTGCACCGGCTGCTGCGGAGCGCGCAGGAGACGGCCCTGCGCGAGAACGGGCTCAATCCTGCGCGCTGGGCCGTTCTCAGCTGCCTGAGTGAGCGGATGGACGCGACCGGCGGCGAGCTCGCGCAGTGGAGCCGGGTCATGCCCCAGACGATGTTCCGCACGCTCGAGCGGATGGAGACCCAGGGCCTGGTCCTGCGCCCTGGCCCGGTGGGGCCTGGACACGCCCGCCGGGCCCGCATCAGCCGCAAAGGAACTGTCCTGCTCGAACGCGTTCAGGCAAGGCTGGTCGACGTCGAGCACCAGATGCTGAGCCAGTTCGATTCCGAGCATGCCGATCTCTTCGTCCAGTACCTCGAGGAGTGCGCTGCACGGCTGGAACGCATGCCTCGGCGACGCCACGGCCCGTTGAGCGCTGGACGCCGCCGGCCAACTGCCGCCGCCGCGGTCAGTCGCCGAGCCGGGCCTTGAGCACGGCGTTGACCTGGGCCGGGTTGCCCTTGCCCTTCATCGCCTTCATCACCTGGCCGACCAGGAAGCCGAGCACCTGCTTCTTCCCGGCCCGGTACTTCTCCACCTCCGCGGGGTTCGCCGCCAGGACCGCGTCCACCGCCGACTCCACCGCACCGGTGTCCTTCTCCAGGCCCACCCCGAGGTCGGCCACGATGGCCGACGCGGCCTTCCCCGTCCGGAACATCTCGGCCAGCACCTGCTTGGCCGCGTTGGCCGAGACCTCCCCGCCGTCCACCAGCCTGAGCAGGGCGGCGAACTCCTCGGCGGAGAAGCGCACCGCCCCCACCGCCGTGCCCTCCTCCTTCAGGAGCCGCAGGAGCTCGCCGGTGAACCAGTTGGCCAGCTTCTTCGCGTTCCCGCCGTAGCGCTTCCACACCGACTCGAAGAAGTCCGCCAGGCCGCGGTCCGCGACCAGTATGCGGGCGTCGTAGGCCGGGAGCCCGTACTCCATCTGGAACCGGAGGAACTTGTCGCGCGGAAGCTCGGGGAGCGCGGCGCGGATGCGCTCCTCCATCCCGTCCGGGAGCACCAGCGGGGGGAGGTCGGGCTCGGGGAAGTAGCGGTAGTCGTGCGCCTCCTCCTTGCTGCGCATGCTCCGCGTCTCGCCCCGGTCCGGATCCCAGAGCCGCGTCTCCTGAAGAACCTTGCCGCCGGATTCGATCAGCTCCACCTGCCGGGCGATCTCGTGGTCGATGGCCTTCTGCACGAAGCGGAAGGAGTTGATGTTCTTCAGCTCCACCCGGGTGCCGTACTCG
>DASPUU010000172.1:0-3175 GCA_035622755.1 Myxococcaceae bacterium | reverse complement strand
TTCCTCCGCCGGCCTGAGCGCCCTAGCCCTGCTCGTACTTCTTCCGGCGGCGCCAGAGGGTGGAGGCGTCGATGCCGAGGACGCGCGCCGCCTCCTCCAGCGTGGGAGTCGAGGCCAGCACCCGCAGGGTGTGCTCGCGCTCGATGGCCTCCAGGGTGTGCGGTCCGCCGAGGGCGATGGCCCGCCCGCCGGCGGCGGAGATGCGCTCGGGCAGCGCGCCCGGCTCGATGCGCTGGGCCGGCCAGACGATGAGCGCTCGCTCCACGGCGTTGCGCAGCTCGCGGACGTTGCCCGGCCAGGGGTAGGCCTGGAGGACGGTCTCGGTCTCGGGAGTGAAGGCGACGCCGGGCCGCCTGGCGTTGCGCGCCAGGGCCTCGAGCAGGCGACGTGCCAGGGGGAGGATGTCCTCCGGACGCTCGCGCAGAGGCGGAAGGCGGATCTCGATCACGTTGAGCCGGTAGAGCAGGTCCTCCCGGAAGCGGCCGGCGCGGACATCCGCCTCGAGATCGCGGTTGGTGGCGGCGACCACGCGGACGTCGGCGGTCCGGGTGCGCCCCTCGCCCAGCCGCTCGAAGCGCTTCTCCTGGAGGAAGCGCAGGAGCTGAGCCTGGACGCTGGGCCCGAGCTCCCCGACCTCGTCGAGCAGCAACGTCCCGCCCTCGGCGGCCTCCACCCGACCCGGCTGGTCGCGGACCGCACCGGTGAAGGCGCCGCGCACGTGGCCGAAGAGCTCGCTGGCCAGGAGCTGCTCGGACAGGGTGGGACAGTTGACCGTGACGAAGGGTCTGTCGGAGCGGGGGGAGAGGGAGTGGAGGGCCCGCGCCACGACGCTCTTCCCGGTGCCGCTCTCCCCGCGCAGGAGCACGGTGGCCTCCGACGGGGCCACCCGGTGCAGGAGGCCGAGCGCGGCGCGCATGGCCGGCGAGTTCGTGTCCAGCGAGGCCTCCGGCGCCTCGCCGGCCAGACGGTCCTCGAGCTCGGCGAGGCGCGCCCGGAGCGTGCGCCGCTCGGCGAGCTTGTCCACCAGGGCGCGGATCTGCGCCGGGGTGAAGGGCTTGGGCAGGTAGTCGCGGGCGCCCCTCTGGATGGCTTCCACCGCCGTCTCGAAGGTGGCGTAGGCGGTGACCATCACCACGTCCAGGTCGGGATCCTCGGCGAGGAGCCGGGGAAGGAGATGAAGCCCGTCCTCCGAGCCGAGCCGCAGGTCGAGGAAGGCGATGTCGAACGGGCGCTGGGCGAGCGCGGCGAGCGCCCCCTCGGGATTGGCGGCCTCTGCCACCTCGCTACCGGCCTGTTCCAGGCACACGCGGAGAGCGGTACGGATGTTTCGCTCGTCATCGACGACGAGGATGCGGAGGCGGCTCATCGGACCACGCAAGACGTGCGCGCGGCATATCGCGGCACGGATGGAAGGGCTTGAATTTCGTGCGTTTCTTCTTACCGGAATGATGCCTGCAGGGAATGGGTGTCACCAAGCTGTCACTTGCAGTCACGGGTGCCGTGGATACTTCTTCGCCAGCCTCCGAGCAGGAGAGACCATGACACGGGCAACGAGTCGCCTCGCGGTCCCGGTGGGGCCCGAGGACCATAGCCTGGGAAGCCCAGCCGCCAAGCTGACGCTGGTCGAGTATGGCGACTACGCCTGCCCCTACAGCCGGCGCGCCTACCCGATGGTGGCCGTTCTCCAGAGGCGGCTCGGCGATCAGCTGCGCTTCGTCTACCGGCACTTCCCGGTGGTGGACCGCGACCCGCTGTCGCAGGAGGCGGCCGAGGCGGCCCTGGCGGCCGGCGCGCAGGGGCGCTTCTGGCCGGCGCATGACCTTCTCTTCTCGCGCGAGCTGGAGACGTTGCTCTCGAATCCGGAGGGCATGGCCGCCCAGCTCGGACTGGATGCGGCGCGCTTCGCGCGCGATCTCCGCGAGGGGACCTTCCGCGCCCGGGTCGCCGAGGAGGCGGCCGGCGGAGTGGCGAGCGGCATCCGCGGGACCCCGACCTTCTTCATCAACGGGTCGCGCTTCGACGGGAGCTGGGAGCTGCACACCCTGCTTCGCGCCCTCCGGGCACGTCTGCGCACGGCTCCGGCGGACCGGCCGACCCTCGGCGCGGCGACGCTCTAGCGACGAGGGACCGTTGACGGAAGGCCCCCGGGCCGGCAGCGTGCACGGATCGTGAGGCTCGCCTCGACGCCGTGGCTGCCCGCCCTGCTCCTCCTCGGGGTGGGATGCGCCCACTCGGGCGCGGCGACTCCCGAGGACGAGGAGGCGGCCGTGGCGGAGGGCGTCCGCGCCGCCATCCGTCTTTACTCGCCCGGGCGCGAGCCGGCGCGGGGCCCGTACTGCGTGGAGGTGAATTCGTCGCCCGGCTTCGAGCGGGCGGTGACGGAGATCCTCTCCGCCCAGATGGGCCTCGACGCCGTTCCGATGACCGAGTGTGCCACCGCGGGCAAGAATGCCGTCCTCTGGGTCAAGGTCCAGGGCTACGAGTGGATGGACTGGATGACGCGGGCCCAGCTCGACGTGCGGGGCACGGTGGAGCCGCGCCCCGACCAGAACGGCGGCTACCGGCTGGGCTGGTACCGGGCGAGCTTCCGGGCGAGCCTCGGCTACCGCGACGGCCACTGGACGACCATCGCCGCGAGCGACCTCGGGCGCATCTAGGCGAGAAGTGGCCGGGCCCGCGAGACCCCCGCAAGGGTGTCCGGCCACCATCAGCTTGCTGTCACTTTTCCAATTCACAAGTGCCTGAAATCTCGATGCCCGATTCAGCAGCATGCTGATACTCGCCGGGAACCCCACGGCCTCCCCCCCGGGGAGCGATCCCGGGGTGCGCTGCAGGGCCGGTCCTGAGCGCCCACCCGTCTGCCCCCAGTGCCCGGAGCATCCACGGCGGCTCGCGTGGCCCGGTCCTCGCAGAGTCCATCACGACAGCGGTCCGCCCTGAGCTTCCCGAGCGTCAGAGCGTCCCGCCCGGCGGCCGGCAGAGCCCCATCTTCGGACCTGGCCGATGGTCCCGACCTTCATCGAGCAGCTCACCGAGGTCCACGCGCGGCTTCACCGCGAGCTCGATGCGGCGCTCTACGAGCTCGGCCTGACGCCGGTCCGCCATCGGGTGCTCCAGGCCTCTCCAGCGGCGGCCAGGCGTGTCGATCGGAGAGCTCGCCCGGGACTGCCACGTC
>DASPUU010000171.1:0-6454 GCA_035622755.1 Myxococcaceae bacterium | reverse complement strand
CGGATCGCCGAGGGAGCCCGCCGCCCGGCGCAGGTGGTCGGGATGCACTACTTCAGCCCGGTGGAGAAGATGCCGCTCCTCGAGGTCATCACCCACGCCGGGACGGCTCCCTGGGTGACGGCCACCGCCGTGGCCCTGGGGAAGAAGCAGGGGAAGACGGTCATCGTCGTCAAGGACGGCCCGGGCTTCTACACCTCGCGCATCCTGGCGCCCTACCTCAACGAGGCGGCGCACCTGCTCGTGGACGGCGCCGACGTGCGCGCCGTCGACGAGGCCCTGGTGGACTTCGGCTTCCCGGTGGGGCCCTACCAGCTCCTCGACGAAGTGGGCATCGACGTGGGCGAGAAGGTGGCCCACGTCCTCCACGAGGCGTTCGGCGAGCGGATGCGCGCCCCGGAGGCGATGGCGGCGCTGGTCAAGGACGGGCGCCTGGGCAGGAAGGCGAAGAAGGGCTTCTACACCTACGACGGGAAGAGGAAGACCGTCGACGAGTCCGTCTACTCGGTGCTTCCGGCCGGGACGAAGCGGCGTCCGGTGACGCGCGAGGAGGTCATCGAGCGCTGCGTCTACCCGATGGTCAACGAGGCGGTGCGCTGCCTCGGGGAAGGCATCCTCCGGAGCGCACGCGACGGGGACATCGGCGCCGTGTTCGGGCTCGGGTTCCCTCCCTTCCGCGGCGGGCCGTTCCGGTTCGCCGACGCCGTCGGCGCGGCGGCGCTCCGGGCCCGGCTCGACTCGTGGGGGGAGAAGCTCGGCGCCCGCTTCGAGGCGGCCCCGTTCCTCCGGGAGAAGGCGGCGCGCGGCGAGCGGTTCTTCCCGTAGACCCGGGGCGGGGGGCGTGACCTCCCCGCGAGGGTCCGGCGACCATCAGCATGCTGTCGCTTTGGCGCTTCGCAAGTGCCCGGATTCTCGAGGGGGCATTTAGCAGCATGCTGACACTGCCCGGAACCCCGGAGGGGGAAGGGCAGGCCAGGGGTCAGTCCGCCTCCGGATGAGGGGCCACGAGGCTGACACGCACGGGACCGCTTCCGGTCATGACCGAGCAATGCGCGCTGACCGGAGGATTGTCCTCCCAGCAGCGCTCGAGGTCGGGGTGCTCGCGGACGAGTCGGCTCAAGCCACGCGCCACTGCCTCGACCGCCTGCAGCTCCGACGCGCTCGCCGTGCGAGTGACGAGGTCCGTGTCGATGAAGCGCACAGACGGGTAGGCGCCCGGTCCCGCGACGACCTGGGGCTCACCGGGGCCAGGGTGCGCCCCGGGCGGAGCGCCGGCAAGACCCCGGTACGTGACCGGCTACCGCCTCGCGGCGACCGAGTGGGGCGGCACGCCGTCACCCGGCACCCGCTCGGTGAGCGCGAGCGTGAAGCCGTGCGGCCCGCGGTAGACCCGGAGGCTCAAGGGAGCGCCGAGCGACCGCCCGTCGCGCAGCCGGCACCCGGCGGCCGAGAGGGAGATGGCCGCCCCGTCGACCCGGACCGTTCCACAGGCGCCGAGCTCGCTCCGGAGCCGGTCGCCGACGGCCGCCGCGTTGCCCTCGGCGCTGAGGCCGGCCGAGAGCGAGTCGCCGAGCCGGAGGAGGAGCGCATCCTCCGCCGCCGAGGCCGAGGCGGGCGTCGAGGACGCGGCGCGGGGCGCGTAGAGAAGGGCGACGAGCGCCGGGGCGAGCACCGAGGCGCCGGCGATGACGAGCAGCGGTCTGAGACGGATCATGCCGAGGGAGGTCCTTGCAAGGAGGAACCCGGGACGGGGCGCGCGGTTGCCTCCTCGGTGCATCCCCGCGAGGGGACTCGGATGGCGCCGGTGTGGGACCGGACGTCGCCGGTGGGTCATCCGGGCGAACGAGGGGTCGGCCGGACCCGGCTGACCGGCCTCACGGGACCCCCTGGTCAGGCCGCGGCCTTCGGCGCCGGCGCGGCCGGCTCGAGCATCCGCACCGGGAGCACCATGGCGTTCAGCCCGGCGAACTGGAGCCGGCGCTGGAGCTGGTAGGCGGTCTCGTTGTGGAGCAGGCGCTGGTACCACTGCTCCTGCTGGAAGATGAGCTTGCCGGCGAAGAACATCGCCTTCGGGAACTCGTGGCCCAGCTCGCGGCACACCCGGGCGGCGGTGTCCACCGCCTCGGTGCCGAGCGCGTAGCGGTAGTCCGCCGCCAGCCCGAGCCCCCGGGCGAGCGCCACGTAGCGCTCCAGGCTGTCGATGGTCTTCTCCTTCACCTCGCGCACCTCGTCCGAGTCCTTGAAGGTGGCCGAGTCGATGACCCCCACCGAGACGAAGAGGAAGTTCCGGTAGTAGCCGGGGAAGAGCTTCTGGATGGTGAGCAGGCAGTGCGCACCCAGGCCGGCGTAGCTGCCGACGAGGAGGACGGCCGTCGGCGCCCGGACATCGAGCGGGCGGGGCGGACCCTTCACGTCGCTGGGCAGCGAGGGGAGGATCTGGTCCAGGGTGCGCAGGTTGCGCTGGACCGTCCGGTAGTGGCGCCGGATGAGGAAGCAGACCGTGACCAGGCTCCCGGTCACCACCACCGTCACCCAGGCGCCCTCGAGGAACTTCTCGAAGAGGTTGACCAGGAGGATGCCGGCGCAGAGCACCAGCGCCACCACGTGCACCGCGATGCCCCGGAGCCAGGCCCCGTCGCGCCGGGCGCGCCGCCGGAGCCAGAAGCGGCACATGGCCGCCTGGCTCAAGGAGAAGGTGAGGAAGACGTTGATCGCGTAGAGCGTGACCAGGGTGCTGATGTTCCCGCGGGTGTAGAGGAGCGCAGCGCCCGAGGCCACGCCCATCAGCACCACCCCGTTCTGCATCGTCAGCCGGTCGGAGAGCTGGGCGAAGCGGTGCGGGAGCCAGCTGTCGATGGACATGTTGGCCATCACCCGCGGCCCGTCGATGAAGCCCGCCTGGGCGGCGACGAAGAGCAGGAGCGCCTCGGAGAGCAGGGTGAGCCAGAGGAACGCCTCGCCGAGCCGGACCCCGCCCACGGTGAAGCCGCCGGCGAAGCGCTCGGTGAGCACGGCGTTCATCGTCCGGCCCTCCACCGGCGAGACGTGGAGGAGGAGGTAGGCCACGGTGATGCCGCCGGCGGTGATGGCCAGCGAGGCGGCCATGAGGGCCATCGTCCGCTTGGCGGTGGCCACCTTGGGCTCGCGCATGATGGGCAGCCCGTTGGAGACGGCCTCGATGCCGGTGTAGGTGCCGGCGCCCATGGAGTAGGCGCGGAGGAAGAGCCCGAGCATCCCCGCCGCCCCGAGGACGGAGAGGTCGTGGGCGTAGCCGGACCGGACCTGGGAGACCACCGCTCCGGCCTCCCCGAGCCGCGAGCCGAGCGCGCCGAAGATGAGCACGGCGTGGGTGACCAGGAAGGTGAGGAAGATGGGGGTGAGGAGCGTCACCGACTCGCGCACCCCGCGCAGGTTGAGCACCACCAGCACGGCGATGGCCAGCATCTCCACCCCGAGCTTGGTCGCTCCCCACTCCGGCGGCAGGAGGCTGAACACCGCCTCGGTGCCGGCGGCGATGGAGGTGGTGATGGTCAGGACGTAGTCGATGACCAGGGCGCTCCCGGAGACGACGCCCGCGCCCGGGCCGAGCAGCCGCGTGGCGACGATGAAGCCGCCGCCCCCGAAGGGAAAGTGCTCGATGATCTTGCTGTAGGAGAGGGCGATGACCAGGACGGTGAAGGCGGTGGCCAGGGACAGCCCCACGGCGAGCGAGGTGTGCGAGCCGAGCGCCCGGAACATCTCCTCCGGGCCGTAGGACGAGGAGGAGAGCCCGTCCGCCCCGAGCCCGACCCAGGCGAGCAGGGTGACCAGCGAGACCTTGTGGAAGACGTGGGGGTCCTCGACGCTCCGGGGCCGGCCGACGAGGAAGCGGGTCACCCGCCGGCGGAGGGTGGGCGTCTCGGGCACCGCTCCTCCCTCGACCGGAGCCGGTGGGACGGCAGCCCGCTCCGGGCCATCGCCCGGGCCTCGGGGAGACGGTTCCGGGACCGCGCTCGCAGGGTCTTCTGTCGTGCCGGGCACGGCTGGGGTGGAACTCGTAGCCCGGGCGCCCGAGGGGGGCAATGCGGTGGGGGGAAGTCCCCGGAATCACGCACGAAGCACGGAGACGGCGCGGGGGGGCGTGCTAGGGTCCCGCGCTCATCCGATGCAGCTCTGGGTTGCCAGTTCCCGGGTTGCGACCCGGGCCAGCCTGGTTCCCGCGCTCGAGCGCGGCGGATGGGTCTGCACCCTCCTCGACAGCGGCGCCTCGGTCATGGAGCGGCTGGACGGCGAGCCCCCGGACGCGCTCCTCCTCGAGGACCCGCTCGGCGCCGAGGACGCGCTGGCCGTCCTCGGGCGGCTCCGGCTCTCCGAGGCGCGCGTCGACCTGCCGGTGGTGGTGCTCACTCCCAGCCGGGACGAGATGCTGCAGGCGCTGGAGCTGGGCGCGGATGACGTCCTGCCTCCGGACGTGGCGCCGGTGGAGCTCCTCGCCCGGCTCGCCCGGCGGCGGCTGCTCAAGGACCGCACCGACGCCCTCCTCGTCCAGGGGGAGAAGCTGGAGCGGATGGCGCTCACCGACGGGCTGACGCAGATCCACAACCGGCGCTACTTCCAGCTCCGGCTGGCGGAGGAGTTCCGGCGCGCCCAGCGGTACGACAACCCCCTGGCGCTCATCCTCGCCGACCTGGACCACTTCAAGGCGGTGAACGACACGGCCGGGCACCAGGCCGGCGATGCGGTGCTGAAGAGCGTGGCCGGCTGCTTCCAGGCGTGCATCCGCGACACCGACACGGTGGCCCGCTGGGGCGGCGAGGAGTTCGCCGTGGTCCTCCCCCAGACCCACCTCGCCGGCGCGCTCACCGTCGCCGAGCGCATCAGGAAGGACGTGAGCGCGCTTCGCCTCGGCCCGACGGCGAACGTGTCGGTGACCGCATCGCTCGGGGTGAGCAGCTATCCCGCCGCCCACGTCCACACCACCGAGGAGCTGGTCCACGCCGCGGACGAGGCCCTCTACCGGGCCAAGCGCGACGGGCGGAACCGGGTCTGTCTCACCGACCCGGCGGGTCCGGGCGCACAGCAGTCCAGGTCCGTCTGAAGCATTTCGGACACTTGGGCTGACCCTCCCCCTCACATCCTCCCCTGACTCCCCCGGGTCAACCCTGACCTCATTCGGGCCGATGGGTATAGGATGACCCCGGCGCAGGGCCTCGGCGGGTCATGAAATTCGCCTGATTCCAGGCGCTTGCACTGGAGGTCATCCATGGCCGAGCCGTTGCACCCGGGGGTCGAGCCCCAGGGACCCATGCAGCCTGCCCTCAGCGCCAAGGCTTCACCGGGACGTCTGCTCGTCGTCGACGACGAGGAGAACATCCTGCGCTCGCTGCGGCGGGTGCTGCGGCACGGAGACTGGGAGATCCGCACCGCCCTCGACGCCGAGAAGGGCCTGGCCGAGCTCGACTCGTTCAGCCCGGAGGTCGTCATCTCCGACTTCCGGCTCCCGGGGATGAACGGCGCCGAGTTCCTCGCCCGGGTGAAGGAGCGCATGCCCCGGGCGCAGCGCATCCTCCTCACCGGGCACGCCGACCAGCGGGCCATCGAGGAGGCCATCAACCGCTCGGAGATCTTCCGCTACATCGCCAAGCCCTGGAACGATTCGCAGCTCCTGCTCACCGTGCAGAGCGCCTTCGAGCAGTTCGCGGTGAGCCAGGAGAACGAGCGGCTCTCGGAGATCACCCGCAAGCAGAACGACGAGCTGCGGCTGCTCAACGCCGACCTCGAGGAGCGGGTGGAGCAGCGGACGCGACTCCTGATGGTGGCCAAGCGCGAGTGGGAGCTCTCCTTCGACTCGCTCGACCTGCCGCTGGCGGTGGTGCGGGGGAACGACCTGACCGTGCGCCGGGCGAACCTGGCCTACGCGCGGGTGGCCGGCCACCGGGTCCAGGACGTGAGCCAGGCGCCGACCTGCCACCGCTTCCTCTTCGGGCGGGAGACGCCCTGCCCGGGGTGTCCGCTGGAGCGGGCGCTGGGGACGGGCACCGAGGGGCAGGCGGAGATCGAGCACCAGGGCCGCACCTACGTCCTCAACGTCTACCCCATGGCCGAGGCCGGCCAGGCGGTGTGCGCCTACCGCGACGTCACCGAGGAGCGGGAGATGACCCGCCGCCTGGTGGAGAGCGAGAAGATGGCGGCGGTGGGCCAGCTGGCCGGCGGGGTGGCGCACGAGATCAACAACCCGCTCGGCGGCATCCTCGCCTTCACCCAGCTCATGAAGCGGGACGCCGGGCGGGCCAAGCCGGACGTCGAGGCGCTGCAGCTCATCGAGGAGTCGGCGCTGCGCTGCAAGCGCATCGTGGAGAGCCTGCTCCAGTTCAGCCGGCGGAACCGCGCCGAGGACCGGCGCACCTTCGACCTGTCGGCCTGCGTGGACGACGCCTGCTTCCTCTTCCGGGGACAGCTGAAGCAGGCCACCACCGCC
>DASPUU010000170.1:0-14113 GCA_035622755.1 Myxococcaceae bacterium | reverse complement strand
GAACCCTGGGCGGCTGGTTGCCCCTTCCCTGGTACGACCGGGACAACCTCTTTCTCTCGCTCCGCGGCCGCTCACTCCCCGGGGCGCCGGAGCGGCTGCTGCGCGTGGGGGGAAGCGCCCGAGGCATCGTCGAGGTCCATCCCGGAGCGGACCGCGCCCAGCCCGGACCGAACCTGACCGTCTTCCCGGACATCGCCTTCGTCGAGCCCCTGCGCGGCTACGAGGACACCACCCTCCGCTGCACGAGCTCGCTCATCGCCGGATTCACCTACCAGCTCCCGTTCATCATCGACCGCGGCTGGGCCTCGGTGTTGTGGATCCTCCCCTCGCTCTTCCTCCGCCAGGTCGATCTCCAGGCCTTCGGGAACGTCGCCTGGACCCATGACCTGGCCTGGACCACCCACTCGGCAGCCGGGGCGGCGGTGCTCCTGCGCACCACCTTCGGCGGAGCGCTCGCCCTCTCCTTCTATTACCAGCTCGCCTGGCGGTTCACCGACGGGTTGGGGGCCCTGAACACCTTCGGCATCGCGCTGGAATGAGAGCTCAGCCGCGGTAGAGCCCCTCCCGAGCGATGTAGTCGAGCACGGCGCGCGGCACGAGGTGGGAGACGTCCCCGCCCGCGGCGAGGGCCGAGCGCACCTCGCTCGAGGAGACGTGGGCCATGGCCGGGCCCACCGCGCCGGCGGCCGGGTGTCCGGCGCGGTTCAGCACCAGGATGCGCGCCAGCGTGCGGATGGCCTCCGGCTCCTTCCACTTCGCCAGGTCGGCGAGGATGTCGCTGCCCACCACCAGAGTCCAGCGGTGGTCGGGGAAGCGCTCGACCAGGTGGCGCAGCGTGTCCACCGTCCGGCCGGCGCCCCCGAGCCGGTGCTCCACGTCCGAGGCGCGGAGCCAGCCCGAGGCATCGGCGCAGAGGAGCTCGCACATCCGCAGGCGGTGGGCGAAGGGAGCGAGCCGCTTGCCGAACGGGTGCACGTCGGCCGGCACGAGCCACACCTCGTCCACCGGTTCGGTGGCGCGGACGAAGTGCGCGGCGAGCAGATGTCCGACGTGGGGCGGGTTGAAGGACCCGCCGATGAGCGCGACGTGCCTGTCCATCCGAGGTCCGTCCGGGGGCTCAAGCGTAGAGGAGATGCGGCCGCCGGCGCTCGAGAAATGCCTCCGCGCCGTCATCGAGGAGGCGCGCCACCTCGGGGAAGGGAGCCCCGGCCTCGACGGCGAGGCGGACGGCGTCCGTGCCGGCGAGCAGGTCGAAGGCGGGCACGTCGGTGATGAACTCGTAGGCCTCCGAGCGCCAGGCGAACTCCCCGGGGGCGAGCCGCCGCGCCGCGATGACGGCCGCCAGGCCGGTGCGGACCGGACGGAAGGCGCCGGCATCGATCACGTGCAGGAAGACGCCGGCGCAGGACCTGCCCTGGTGCTTGTCGAAGGTGGGAATGAAGTGCGCCGGGCGGACGGCCAGCCCGGGGAGCTTCATCCGGGTGAGCGCCTCGGCAAGACCGGGTGCATCGAGCCAGGGGGCTCCCAGCTGCTCGAAGGGCCGGCAGGTCCCGCGGCCCTCGGAGAGGTTGGTGCCCTCGAGGAGGCACATTCCCGGGTAGACGAGTGCGGTGTCCGGCGTGGGCATGTTCGGCGAGGGTGGGATGAAGTGCAGGCCGGTGTCCCCCCAGCGCATCCGGCGGCTCCACCCCTGGCAGGGAACGACGGTGAGGTCGGCGCCCCAGCCGAGCTCGCCGTTGAGCAGTCGCGCCAGCTCGCCGGCGGTCATCCCGTGTCGGGCGGGGATGTCGTGCAGGCCGACGAAGGACCGGAACCGCTCGCCCACGTGGTTCCCCTCGACCACCTCGCCGCCGATGGGATTGGGGCGGTCGAGGACGACGAAGGCCACGCCGGCCGCCGCGCATGCCTCCAGCGCCAGGGACATGGTGGCCAGGTAGGTGTAGTAGCGGGCGCCCACGTCCTGGACGTCGAAGACGACGACGTCCAGGCCGTCGAGCCATTCCCGCCTTGGCCGGAGCGATTCCACGGTCGAGCCGTAGAGCGAGTGCACGGGGACGCCGGTGCGCGCGTCGGTGGCCGCGGCCACCGGTTCCAGGTACTGGGCCTCCCCGCGCACTCCGTGCTCCGGCCCGAAGAGCGAGACCAGGCGGACTCCCTCGGCCGTGGCGAGCAGATCGGCCAGGTGCCGGAAGGTCCGGTCGACGCTGGTCGGGTTGACGATGGCCCCGACGCGCCGGCCGCGCAGCGGCCGGAAGTCCAGGGCCACCCAGGAATCGAGTCCCGTCCGAACGCTCACCATCCACCTGCCCGAGGGCTTCTCCGGGCTGCATGCTGCCACTTCGTGCGCCGGCCACGCAGGAGGAAATCTCGGGCCGGCCAGCGCGCGCCCCGGAGCGCTTGACAAGACACCAAGCGCCGTCCGACACCCCCCACCGGCTTGGCCTACTCCGCGCGGACGCTCCACGACCTCGGCTTCGGCGACATCCTCGCCGCCCTCGCCGGCCGCTGTCGCACCGACGCCGGACGGGAGCGCGCACACGGGCGGCCCTTTCTCGAATCGGCGGACGCGGTCCGGGGAGCGCTGGCCGTGGTCGAGGAGGCGCGGACGCTCCTGGCCGCCGAGGAGCCCTTGCCCCTGGACGAGGTGACCGACCTGCGCGGGAGCGCGGAGCGCGCGTCCAAGGGCGGGCTGCTCGAGCCGGCCGAGCTGCGCGCCTGTGCCAGGACGCTGTTCGCCTTCCTGCGGACCCGCGAGGCCCTGCTTCCCCGCGCCGCCGAGCTGCCTTGCCTGGCAGCGATGGCCAGCGGCCTCCCCGAGCTCGAGTCGCTCGCCGCGCGGCTGGACACGAGCTTCGAGGCGGACGGCACCGTGTCCGAGCGCGCCAGCGAACCCCTGCGCGACGCGCGGGCCCGCGTCCGGGGGCTCCACCGGACGATCAAGGCGCGCCTCGAGGCCCTTCTCCGCGAGCCGGCCTTCGCCGCCCATCTGCGAGAGAGCTATTACTCGGTCCGCAACGGGCGCTACGTCGTCCCGTTGCTCGCCCAGGACCGCGCCGACGTGCCGGGCATCGTCCACAATGCCAGCCAGACCGGCCAGACGCTCTTCGTCGAGCCCCAGCCGCTGGTGGGCCTGGGAAACGACCTGGCCATCGCCGAGTCCATCGTCGCCGAGGAGGAGCGCCGGGTGCTGCTGGAGCTCTCGCGGCAGGTCGGCGCCCAGGCCGAGGCGCTCGGTGCCGGCGTGGCTCGGGCCGCCGAGCTGGACGAGGCGGAGGCGGCGGCGCGTCTGGCCGACGACCTCGACGCCGCCGCACCCGAGCTGCAGCCGCCGGACGGTCCGCTCGAGCTCCTCCAGCTTCGCCACCCGCTCCTGGTCCTGCGGGGCGTGGCGGTGGTGGCCAACGACCTGCGCCTCACCGGGACGGTCCAGGCGCTGGTCGTCTCCGGGCCCAACGCAGGCGGAAAGACGGTGACCCTGACCGCCGTCGGTCTGTGCGCGGTGATGCTCTGCGCCGGCCTGCCCATCCCGGCCGGGGCCGGCTCCCGCCTGCCGCTCTACCGCTCCGTCCACTCGGCAGTTGGGGACGCCCAGGATCTCGGCCAGGGCCTCTCGACGTTCAGCGCCCACCTGGTCGAGCTGAAGCGCATCGGCGAGGCCGCCGGGCCCGGATCGCTGGTGCTCATCGACGAGATCGCCGCCGATACCGACCCCCGCGAGGGCGCCGCCCTGGCCATCGCCTTTCTGGAGGAGATCCTCGGGCGGGGCGCGCGGGCGCTGGTCACCACGCACCTCGAGGAGCTCAAGGCCCTGACCCATGTCGATGCGCGGTTCCTCAACGCGCGGGTGGGCTTCGACGCCCGCCGGATGGCCCCCACCTACCGGCTGCAGCTCGGCGCGGCCGGGACGTCGTCGGCGCTGGAGCTGGCCGAGCGGATGGAGCTGGCCCCGGAGGTGGTCGCCCGGGCCCGGGCGCTGGCGGCCGGAACGGGCGGGCCTCTCGCCCGGGCGCTGGCGGCGCTCGAGGAGGAGCGCCGGCGCCTTCAGGCCGCGGAGGAGGCGGCGCGCTCGGCCCAGGCCGAGGCCGAGCGGCGGACCCGGACGCTGGAGGAGGATCGGCAGGCGGCCGAGGCACACCTCAGGGCCGCCGAGGCGGAGCAGGCCGCTCGCCTCGCCGGGGAGATCGACCGCGCGGTGGCCGAGGTCGCCGAGGTACTGGCCGACCTCCGGACCCGGGCTTCCCTGGAGCGGGCCGAGGCCGCCCGGGCCATGCTCGCCCAGCGCGCCGAGGAGGCACGCCGGCGGGCGGACGCCACCCGGAGGGAGGTGGCGCGCGGCGAGGGCCCGCCCGGTCCGGCCGCCCTGGAAGTGGGGGCACGGGTCCACCACCTGGGCCTGGGGCGGGACGTGGAGGTGCTGGCCCTGGAGGGCGACGAGGCGCTGGTCGCCGCCGGAGCGCTCAAGCTCCGCGTGCCGCGCGAGGTGCTGGCCGGCGCGCGGGGATCCGCCGGGGGGGCGCGGACCTGGCATGCCCCGCGCCGGGCCCGGGATGTCTCGGAGAACGGACAAGCGTCGGCACCGCTCGAGGGCGGGATGCCCCGCCTGGACGTGCGAGGCCTTCGCGCCGACGATGCGCTGCGCGAGGTGGAGGTTTTTCTCGATCGG
The DNA here is from genome assembly GCA_035622755.1 of Myxococcaceae bacterium. Classification (GTDB taxonomy): domain Bacteria; phylum Myxococcota; class Myxococcia; order Myxococcales; family Myxococcaceae; genus JADGRA01. The sequence goes on along the minus strand of DASPUU010000170.1, from coordinate 9,450 downwards.
GCGCTCCGCGAGGGGGAGCCGACGGTGCTGGTGGTGCACGGGCACGGGACGGGGGCGCTCCGCAGCGCGCTGCGCAGCTCGCTCGCCGGCTCGCCCTACGTGCGCATCTACCGGCCGGGCGAGGAACACCAGGGAGGAGACGGCGTGACGGTGGTCACCCTGCGCGATTCATGAGCGGCCACCGGCACTCTCCCCTCCTGGTGGCCGTCGCCCTGGCGGTGGGCTGCGCGCCTCACTGGTCGGGCCAGTCGGTCGACGCCCACGCCCACTACGACCCGGCCGGACGCCTCCGTCCCCGATCCGGCGCCAGCGCCGGGGACCTGACCCAGGAGATGGGCCCGGCGCAGGTGGAGCGTGTGGTGCTCCTGGCGGTGGCCCCGGCGACCGCCGAGCCCTCCGAGGTCCGCCAGGTGAATGACCAGCTCCAGGCCTATGCCCGCGCCCACCCGGGGCGCATCCTCGCCGTCGGCGCGCTTCCCGTGACAGACGGCGAGGCCGCGCTCCGCGAGCTGGAGCGGGTGGCCAGCCTCGGGTTCCAGGGGGTGAAGCTCTCCCCGGAGCGGCTGGACCTGGGAACGAGCGAGGTGCGCGCGCTGGTCATCCGGGCGAGCGCCCTGCACCTGGTGGTCTACGTCGAGGGCTGGTGGCCGGACGCCGCCTACCAGGTGGCCAAGCTCGCCCTGGCCGCCCCCCAGGCGCGCCTGGTGCTCACCCACCTCGGCGGCGTGCGCTTCACCGATGCGCTCGTCTTCCGAGTGCTCGACCTCCACCCCTTCACGCCCCGCAACGTGTGGTTCGACCTCTCCGGCGTGGCGGCGCTCTACGTCGATTCGCCCGACACCGGTCAGCTCCGGTGGGTGTGCCGGCAGGTGGGCATGGACCGGGTTCTCTTCGGGTCCGACTGGCCTCTCACCTCGCTCGAGGAGGCGACGAGCAGCGTCCAGCGGCTCGGATTCACCGCCGCCGAGCAGACCCAGGTCTTCCGGGACAATGCCGAGGCGCTCTTCCGCTGGTGACCCTCAGCCGGGCGGAGGACCTCGGTGCGTGCGGCGGAAGCGACGGAGGTAGAGGATGAGACCCACCGCCGTGCTCGCCGCCGCAGCGGCCAGGACGCCCCAGGTCGCTCCCCGGCCGGAGCGAGCCTGGAGAGCGGCGTAGAGGCAGACCAGGCCGGCGCCCACCGCCGCCCCTCCGATGACCACCTGGTGGAGGGTCGTCAGGCGCACGAGGGCCAGGGCCGGGTGGGTCAGCGCGGTCCGCCCTTGACGTTCTGCTTCTCGGCGGCGTTGAGCCGGCTCCGCAGCGCGAGGCCGGCGGTCGTCCCGCGGAGGCGGACGAGCGAGTCGACGTAGTAGGCGAGCGCCCAGACGTCGCTCGTCTTCTCCGGAAGGACGCTCGGATCCCAGGCCGGCATCGCCGCCCCGGTCACCCCGGCGACCAGGAGCCGGTAGAGGTCGGCGCGCTGGGATTCCGGCCGCGGCGAGCGCACCGGGTTCACCAGGAAGTCCGGCGGAAGGAGCTGGAGCTTGAGGTCGCCCACCGTGTAGTCGCTCTCCTTGAGCTCGGGCTGGTACATGGCCGGGCGGAACTCCGTCTTCGGCTGGCCGCCGAGGGCGACCGAGGCGGCGCTGATCTCGTCGGGCGAGATGTAGGACGGGTGGCAGTTCAGGCACTGCGCGTACCCGTGGTAGAGCAGCCGGCCCCGCGCGACGGCGGCCTGTTCGCGGCCGACCCAGGGGTCGGGCGCCGGAACCACCGGCTCGCCCACTGCGTCATCGTCCTTCCAGGCGTCGGACAGGGTCTTCAGGTACTGGACGATCTTCATCAGCTGCGGCTCGGGGACCTCCCAGCCGAGCATGGCCGACCCGTGGAGGTTGCTGCGGACGATGCGCACCAGGTCCTCGTCGCGCGGGAGCTTCTGGTCCAGCACCCAGGCGAACTTGAATTCCCCTTGCGTGAAGTTGCGCGGCGGGGGACGGAGGCCCTCGGCGGCCGGCCCGCGGCCGTCGCCCTTGTCGCCGTGGCAGGCGCGGCAGTACTGGAGGTAGGCGACCCTCCCCTCGTTGAGCACCTCGGCCGGAACCACCTTGCCGGCGAGCTTGCGAGGCGCGGTGAAGACGTTGTCCTCCCGCTTGCAGCCGGCGAGCAGGACCAGGAAGGCGAGTGCGGAGAGGAGGCAGCGCACGGAGAGGACCTCGCTAGAGGAGGAAGATGAGCACGTAGAGGGTGAGCCAGACCGCGCCCACGAAGTGCCAGTACATCACCCACAACCGGAGCCGCGTGTGGCGGGCGGCATTGAGGGTCCCGGCCACCGCGGCCGGCACCAGCGCCAGGAGCCCGACCAGTCCCACCGCCACGTGGAGGGCATGGAAGCCGGTGAGCCCGTAGACCACCGCCGCCAGCGAGCCATCCTCGAGCACCAGGCCGGAGCGGAACAGCCCGACCCAGAGAAGGACCTGGAGGGCCACGAACAGCCCGCCGAAGGCGAGCCCGCCGAGGAGCGCGGCCACCACCTGGCCTCGCCGACCCTGCCGCGCGCTCTGGAGGGCCAGCTGCAGCGAGGCCGCGTTCAGGGCGAGCACGCCGGTGTTCACCGCCGGAAGCAGCTGGGGCAAGGGCGGCGTCCCGACCGGCGGCCAGGAGGGCTGCCGGAGGCGCAGCACCCCGTAGGCGAAGAACAGCGAGGCGAACATCATCGCCCAGCTGCCGAGGAAGATGACCATGCCCAGCCAGGCAGTGTCGTCGCCGCGCGCCCGCACCGGGCGGTAGGGGATCACCCCGCGGGCGGCGGCCACGTTCACGTCGCTCCCCGTCCCGAGGCCCGGGCCGCACCTGGCAGCTGGGTGGCCACCACCTCGGCCTGCCCCACCCAGTCACGGCCGAGGGCGGCCTTGAGCTCGGGGTTGGACAGCTCGTGCGGCCCGCGCAGCACGACGGGAATGAGGTCGTAGTTGTGCGGAGGCGGCGGCGAGCTGGTGGACCACTCCAGCGTACCCACCTGCCAGGGGTTGTTCTCCGCCTTCTGACCGCGCGCCAGGCTGGCGAAGAAGTTCCAGACGAAGATCAGCTGCCCGAAGAAGAGCGTGAAGGCGGCGTAACTCGTCCAGCGGTTGAGGGGGGCCAGGGGCCGGAACAGGTCGTACTCGAAGGGATTCCAGAGCCGGCGGTTCTGCCCCGCGTAGCCGACCAGCAACTGGCCGCCGAAGACCAGGGTGATGCCGATGACGCTGATCCAGAAGTGGGCCTTGCCCAGGCGGGTGCTCATCATCCGCCCGAACATCTTCGGGAACCAGTAGTAGAGACCGGCGAAGCTCGCCAGGAACGACGCCGCGGCCATGGTGAAGTGGAAGTGGCCGACGACGAACATCGTGTCGTGGAGGTAGATGTCCGGGGCCACCGCGCCGAGGTAGAGGCCGGTCAGCCCGCCGAAGCCGAAGACGAAGACCATCCCCAGCGCGAAGAGCATGGGGACGGTCAGCCTCACCGAGCCCTTGTAGATGGTGCGGAGCCAGTTCAGGAAGAGCACCTCGGCCGGAATGCTGATGATCAGGGTGAGGAGCATGAACCCCTGGCCGAGGAGCGGATTCATCCCCGTCTGGAACATGTGGTGCCCGTAGACCACCGCGCTGAGAACGGTCACCGCCGACATGGCCAGCACCGAGCCGCGGTACCAGTTGGCCGGCTTCCGGCTGAAATAGGAGAGCAGGTCGGCGACGATGCCCCAGGCGGGGAGGATGAGGATGTAGACCTCCGGGTGCCCGAAGATCCAGAACAGGTGCTGGAAGAGGATCGGGTCGCCGCCTCCCTTCACCGCCGCCGCTCCGGCGATGAAGAACTGGGTCCCGAAGATCCGGTCCATGAGGAGGAGCAGAGCCGCCGAGCCGAGCACCGGGACGAAGAGCACGTTGAGGATGGCGGTCAGGAACTGGCCCCACACGGTCAGCGGCATGCGCAGGTAGGTCATCCCCGGCGCCCGCAGGCGGATGACCGTGGTCACGTAGTTGATCCCCCCCATGATCGAGGCCACGCCGGTGACGAAGACCGCGGCGACCATCAGCGTCTGTCCCGTCCCCGGCGTGCCGATGTTGGTGGCCAGGGGCGGATAGGTCGTCCACCCGGCTCCGGCGGCGCCCAGGTCTCCGAAGAAGGCGGCGATCACCAGGCACTGGCTCAGGGCGAAGACCCAGAAGGAGAGCGCGTTCAGCCAGGGGAAGGCCATGTCCCGCGCCCCGATGAGCAAGGGGATGGTGAAGTTCCCGAAGGCCCCGATGAGGATGGGCGTGATGGCGAAGAAGATCATGATCAGCCCATGCATGGTGAAGATCTGCATGTACAGCCCGGGGCCGATCACCCCGCCGGAGCGGGCGAGCACGGTGGGACCGAGGATGGGCATGGGCTGGCCGGGGAAGGCCCACTGCCAGCGGATCATCATCGCCAGGATGCCGCCCACGAGCAGGAAGAGGAGTCCGGACCAGAGGTACTGCTTGGCGATGACCTTGTGATCCAGGGACCAGATGTACTTGCGGAAGAAGCTGGTCGGCGGGGCGTGGATGGGTTGAAGGGCCTCGATGGCCTGGCGGTTCAGGGCTGCTTCCTGGGCGGTCATTCGACCCTCGAATGCTCGGTCCACTCCCAACCCCAGTGCGCTTCCATGTCCTTGGGGTCGTAGGCCCGGGCGGCGTTGACGGAGGTGACCTGGGCCCACCGGTCGAACTCTGGCCGGGGAAGCACGGTCACCGTTCCGCGCATCTTGTAGTGGTTCGCGCCGCAGTGCTGGGCGCAGATGATCTCGTAGACCCCGGCGTCCCTGGGCTGGAACCACATGCGCGTCACCGTGCCCGGCACGGCGTCGACCTTCATCCGCATCCCCGGGACGTTGAAGCCGTGGATGACGTCGGTGGAGGTGACCTGGAAGATGACCGGCGCCCCCTGCGGGACGACCAGGTCGTTGAGCACGACGATGTCGTCCGGGGTGTTGAACTTTCCGTCCGGGCCGGCGTAGCGCGCGTTCCAGGCCCACTGGTGGGCGTTGATCTCGATGCGCACCGCACCCGGCGTCGCCTCCGCCCCGGCGAAGTCGAGGTAGGTCCCGCGCATCGCGATCATGCTCCGGGTGAAGAGGTCCCCGTCGACGACGAAGAAGATCAGCGCCGCCACCAGCGCCGTCCATCGCCAGGACTTCCACTCCGCGCCGTGATCGTGCAGCGCCTCGTGCTCCGGTCCGTGCCTGATCACCGACCAGAGCATCCAGATGACCATGAGCACGAAGAGGAGCGAGACGAAGGCGGTGGTGGTGTTGATCATCTCGTCGATGCGCCACCCGGACTCCGAGCCGTCGGGCGGCAGGTGGACGGCATCGAGCGGACCGCCGAGGAAAGCCAGGATCTGAGGAACCAGGGAAGGCATCGTTCGGAGAACCTCCACCCCACTCACTCCACGCGGCGGATGGCGCGGACCACTCCCGCCGCCACCAGGTAGGGAACCGCAACCATCAGGGGAAGCAGCCAGGCCACCCGGGACGGCCCGGTCTGCGCGCACACCGGGCAGGCCAGGAGCTGGAAGAGGAGCACCGTCATCCGGTCACCCGCCACAGTGCCCGCCACAGCGCCTCGGCGATGAGCACCAGCGAATAGAAGGCGGCGATCCCGAGCGGGAGGGCCACCAGCTTCTTCATCGTCCGGGTCTCGGCCCGGAGCCCCATGGCCACCAGCGCGAAGTAGGCCGCCTGGGCGATGGCCAGGGCGAAGAGCAGGGTGGTCACCAGGCCGCTCGGGCCACGGAAGAGCATGGCCACCCCCACCTCGAGCGCGGTGAGCACCACCAGCACGGCCAGGACGAGCGCCGTCTGGGTGGAGGTCATTCGATGGCCGGATGTTCCCCCGGCCTCAGCGTCGGAGCTCATGGGCCCCCCGGCGTCGGGATGAGGTAGACGACGACGAAGACGATGTTCCAGACGAAGTCGACGAAGTGCCAGAACAGCCCGAGCAGCTCGACCTCGTTGGCCCCCACCGCGTGGCGGAGGTTCCGCGCCAGGGTGACAAGCAGATAGAGGCACCCGGCCATGACGTGCAGGCCGTGGAAGCCGGTGATGACGTAGAACGTGCTGGCGTAGGCCGACTGCCCGAAGACCAGCCCCTCCTTGAGCAGGCCGGGATGGAGGATCCCCACCCACTCGGCGTACTGCCCGGTGAGAAAGAGGATGCCGCCCAGGGCGGTGATGGCCAGCCAGAGGCTGGTCCCCTTCCGGTTCCCGGCCGCCGCCGCGTCATAGGCCCGGATGATGGTCACGCTGGAGACGGCCAGGACGAGCGTCAGGAGCGCGGTGAAGGGGATGTTCAGCCCGGGCTGGCCGGGGAGCCGCCACACCGCGCTGTTGGCCCGGAGGATGCCGTAGGCCAGGAGCAGGCCGGCGAAGGAGAGCCAGTCGGAGAGGAGGAAGATCCACATCGCCAGCTTGGCCGGGCGAGCGGATCCGAATTGGCGATCGACCGGCCAGATGACCGGTGCGGCATGGTCGTGGGCGGCCGAGCTCAAAAGTGCTCCGCGATGTTGTACTCGCTCCCCGCCGGCTGCCGGAGGGTGAGGATGTAGTGGACCAGGTCCCAGGCCTCCTGCGGGCTGATGCTGTCAGCGAAGGAGGGCATCGGGCTGCCGTTCACGCCGGTCATGAAGGTCCGGTAGAGGTCGGAGTTGGTATTGCCGCACTTGCGGTTCGGGCTGGCGACGAAGTTGAACGGAGCATCGGGGAAGCCCCAATCGTCGCGGAGGGTGGGCACCGAGGCTCCGTCGCCCTTCCCCTGCGGGCCGTGGCACTTCTCGCACTGATTGTTCTTCCACACCACCGCGCCCCGCTTGCGCGATGCCTCGTCGTCGGCCGGCTCGGGCGGGATGACGATGGGCGTCCCGGGGGCCTCCTCCTTCCACTTGGGGGAGAAGGTCTTGATGTACTCGATCACCGCGCGCAGCGACGGCTCGCCGAGCACCGCCCAGGGCGGCATGTAGGTGTGGAAGACGCCGACGTTGATCGTCCGGAGCAGGTCCTCGTTGACGGGGAGCGTGCCGCTCGGGGTGGAGCGGCACTTGAACACGCCGCTGGTGAAGTCGCGCGGGCGGGGCTCGAGCCACTGGGCGGAGTAGCCGCGGCCGTCGCCGAGCTCCCCGTGGCAGGAGACGCAGAACCGTGCGTAGACGGCCTGGCCCTTGTTGGCCAGGGGCATGTCGATGGGGACGGGCTTGGGCGTGGTGTCGGCGGCGCCGGTGAGCATGACCAGGGCGGAGGCGCCGAGGAGAACCGCGAACAGGGGTCGGTGCGGTGTCATCGGGGTTCCCTCTCTAGTAGGCGAAGTCGACGGCGAGGAGGAGGGTGGTGCCCTGGGGGGGGCCGACCCCGGGCGGCAGCCCGGCGGTGGTGGTCGACGCTTGGCTGAACTCACCATGGAACGCCACCCCGGCCCGGCTGGAGAGCTCGACGTAGTAGCGGACGAGGAGGGACCAGGCGGTGAAGTCGCCCTCGGCATGAGAGAAGTCGGTGGACCCCTGCTGGAGGGTGGCGATCCGCTGGTACATGAAGCCGAAGGTCCAGTTGATGGACGGCGTCCAGGTCAGCTCGGCGAAGCCACCCATCCAGTTGGCACGCTGGGTCGGCGTCCCGTCGGCGTTGACGCCTCCGTTGATCAGACCGCCGCCGTCGCTGCCGAACATGACGACGCCGTCCAGGGTGAGCGGGTTGACCGCGCTCAGGAACTGGAAGTGGAGCTCGCCGCCGATGCGGTAGTAGTTCTGCATCGAGTACCCCGTCCCGCTGACCTGTGTGGTCCCGGTGGGGTCGTTGAGGAACTTGGCCGGCTGCCACCCGGTGGCGCCGAACACGCCGGGGGAGAACGAGGCCAGGATGTCGCCGCCGGTGAGCATGAAGTACTGGAGGTGCGCCCACACCACCGGGTCGCTGATCACGTTCGCCGAGAAGAGCGACTGGCCACCCTCGTTGGCGATCTGCACCTGGTAGCGGAGATTGCTCAGCTCGTCGTGGCCGTAGATCTCGACCCCGGCCTGGTTGTCGCCGGGGTTGTACGTGACCGCCGTGCCCTGCGCCTGGAAGAAGTAGATCTGGTGGGCCACCGTCAGCCAGTAGCTCCGGTGCTCGTCGACGGGGAGGTCGGGCGACGACTTGCCCACCCGGACGTTGAGGAAGGGTGTGCCGAAGAGACGGGTGAACCCCACCCAGGCCGACTCGAGGTCACTGCCGTCCAGGGACGGCGCGGTCATGAATCCGGAGCTGGCCAGCCCGGGCGTGTAGACGACGAGGAAGTTGATCTGCTCCCCGAGCGTCCCGGCGGTGAGGATGTCCAGCCCGGTGAAGCCGAACGTTCCGGTCTGGGTGGTGGCCAGCCCGTTCGGGTTGCTCGGCGTCACCTGGACCGGGACGTCGGTGTTGGCCAGGTACTGGTAGCCCACGGTGGTGCGGAAGGCGAGCGGCCAGTAGGTGCCGGGCTGGGTGACCGGGTTGTCCCGCTCCCGGTTCATCCGGTAGCCGTTGTCCCGGAAGTTGACGCCGAACTGGTTCAGCCTCGGCCAGTTGGTGTGGCAGGTGGAGCAGGCCACGCCGTACTTGCGCGCAAAGGCCGGAATCGCTCTCGCCGACGTCGGCAGCAGCACACCGCCCACTGCCACCAAGACCGCGACGAGTAACCCTCCGCGTCTCATGCAGCCCCTCCGGTGCGAGAAAGCCGGGAGGAGACACGCTCCGATCCGCCCTTTCAACTCTTAATTTTTGCATTACGCGCCCTACTGCTCGAAAGGAATTGCTTGCGCAGCGCGCCGTCGCCCTTCCCCTGCGAGAAAATCAGCGGACGTTGAGAAGCAAAGTCATTTGCGCCATGAGCCGGTCGGCGCCCTCGCGCGTCTCGATGGCCTCCACCGCGCGGACGCGCCCGGCGCCATCGACCAGCACCACCGCCCCGGCCGCGTCGAGCATCGCCGCCCGAGCCGGCACGGCCGAGCGCACCGCCGCCAGGAGCCCCGCGGCTCCGGGCCCCAGGGCGACCCGCCACTGGCGCGGGTTGGCATGATGGCGGGCGGCCTCGAGGGCCAGGTCGACCGCCGGCGAAGCTCCCCCCACCCCGACTGCGAGCAGGCCGGCAGTCGGCCCGACGTTCCGCAGGCGGTACTGGAGCCGCTCCAGCGCGCCGGTCAGGCGCTCGGCGCAGGCCACGCACCCGAGGTCGACGAATCCCACCACCCAGGCGCGTCCGGCGAGCGCCTCCCGGTCGATGGGCTCGCCGCTCGGCGCGCTGAGCGTGAAGGGAGGGAGCGTCGCCAGGACCGGCGGTGGCGGGGGTGGGCGGCGGAGGAGCCCGGAGACGAGCGGGACACCGGCCAGGAGGCCCATCGCCACCACCCAGAAGAGCGGCCGGCCAACCAGGGATGCCAGGCGCTCCTGAACCCAGCCCA
>DASPUU010000169.1:0-2258 GCA_035622755.1 Myxococcaceae bacterium | reverse complement strand
GACATGGGCGAGCTCGCTCCCGGGCGTCCGCTGCCGGAGAGGCCCCGGTCGCTGGCCCGCCCCGGCGTCCGCGCCCCGCTCGCCCCGGCACGGCCGCCGGCGCTGCCCCCCCGGCCCCCCGCGCGACCCGTCATCGGCCGGCCGGCCGAGGGGAAGGCTCCGCCGGCACCGCCCCCGGTTCCCCCCACCGTGGCCGTGGGGGCGAAGAAGAAGGTCGTGGTGAAGAAGAAGAAGTGAGGCGGGCCGGAGGCGGGCCACCCTGGCGGGCGCCGCCCGGCGATGTGCTATGGCGGAGGCGATGGAGACGCCCGAGCAGGAGAGCCCGGCCCCCGAGGGCGCCGGCGAGTCGACCCGGCCGGTGACCGCCAGCGAGGCGTCGGAGCTCCTGCCGGACCTTCCTCCCCCCGATCCGGAGGAGCCGGTCGAGGATTCGCCCGGGCCCAAGCTTCCGCCGCTGGTCTCCCCCTCGGAGCCTCTCCTCCGCCGGCCGATCCACGTCGAGCAGGCGCTCGTCGCCCTGGAGCAGATCGACGCCGGCGACGCCTTCCAGCTCCGCCCCCCCGGTGACGTGAGCGCCCTGGCGCAGGACCTGGCCCGGCTCGGCCAGGTCTTCCCGGTGGACGTGCGGCTCCGCGGGGACCGCTTCCAGCTGGTGTGCGGTTTCCGCCGGGTGGAGGCGCTCCGCTTCCTGCGGCGGGACAAGGTCCTGGCCCGCATCCACACCGAGCTCTCCGACGAGGATGCGCTGCTGGTCGCCCTGGCCGATGCCATCCACGGCCAGCCCGCCTCTGCCGAGGAGCTGGAGGCGCTCCGCCAGCGGCTCGCCGAGGAGGGACGGCTCGGTCCCGCCGCCGCCGAGCTCATCGCCGGGGCGCTCGGGGAGCGGGAGGAGCTGGCCCCGGAGGGCCCCGAGGAGGAGATCGACGCCGACGAGCTGGCCAGCTCGGTGACCGGCATCCTGGCCGACGCCAACCAGGACCTGGCCCTGCTCGTCCCGGTCTTCGGCGCCCTGGACGAGGATCGCAAGGCGGAGCTCCTCACCCAGCTTCGCTACGCCGCGGAGCTGGTCGCCTACCTGGAGGAGTCCTGAGCATGGAGGGGGGGCTGGTGCGGGACCGCGCCCGGCTCCTCGAGCTGCTCACCGACCTGTCCTTCGAGCGGCGCCGGGTGACGCTCTCCTCGGGGAAGGAGAGCGACTTCTACATCGACTGCAAGCGGACCGCGCTCAGCGCCGAGGGCCATTTCCTGGTCGGGCGCCTGCTCCTGCGCGACATCCAGCGGCTCGCGCCGGGGGCGGCGGCGGTGGGTGGCCTCACCCTGGGCGCCGACCCCCTGGCCTCGGCGGTGAGCCTGACCAGCTACCTGGCCGGGACGCCGATGCCGGCCTTCATCGTGCGCAAGGAGCCCAAGGGGCACGGCACCGGCCAGTGGATGGAGGGCCGCTCGCTGGTCGCTGCCGGAGCGGAGGTGGCCATCGTCGAGGATGTGGTGACCAGCGGAGCCTCCACGCTCCGCGCCATCGAGCGCGTCGAGTCCGAGGGGCTCCGCGTTCGCTGCGCCTTCGCCCTGGTGGACCGGCTCGAGGGCGGCCGCGACGCCGTCGCCGGCCGGGGCTACGCGCTGTCGACGCTCTTCACCCGGGAGGACTTCCCCCGGTGAGCCGGGGCCCGCTCCGCGTCCGGACCCGGGCGCCCCTGGCCGCCGTGGTCCTGCTCGGCTGCTCCGGCCTGCCGCCTCCCATGGTCGGCGATCCCGGACCGCAGTCGAGCGACGCCAAGGCCAACGCCGAGTACACCGCGGTCCTCAACCACTTCAGCGCCCAGAAGCAGCTGTTCAACGTCTTCGAGACCATCCTCTTCGCCGGCGTCACCTACGAGAGCCCGGCCTTCATCGCCGCGCGCATCCGCCGGCGCGATGCCTTCCAGGCGCAGCCGGCGGTGCAGGCCGCCCGGGACGTGCGCGAGGCGGAGGCCCAGATGGCTCAGTTCATCGACTTCACCCTCGGGGCCTACATCCAGAACCCGCACTTCGATGACCTGAACATGGCCTCCAGCATCTGGCGCGTCCTGCTCATCACGCCGGCCGGCGAGGTGACCCCGGTCTCGGTGACCCGGGTGGGACGGGCGGACGTCGACACCCGCGCCTACTACCCGTACATGGGGGACTTCTGGACCGTGTACCGGGTGCGCTTCCCCAGGTCCGTCGGGACCAACGACGTGCTCCCGCCGGGGGTGAAGTCCTTCACCCTCGTCCTCGCC
>DASPUU010000168.1:0-13685 GCA_035622755.1 Myxococcaceae bacterium | reverse complement strand
GGCCGGGCGCTCCCCGCACTCCCGTCGACTATGCGGGCGCGCTCGACCCCGGGGCGCTCCGGGGAGCGCGCATCGGCGTTCCTCGACCCGAGTTCTTCGGGTACAGCCCGGCGGCCGACGCGCTGGCGGAAGAGGCGCTCGGCGTTCTCCGGGATGCGGGCGCGACGCTCATCGACCCGGCCCCCGTCCCCAACGCCAACCACCTCGGCGAGCCGGAGCTGGAGGTGCTCCTCTACGAGTTCAAGGCCGACCTCGACGTGTACCTGCGCGGGCTCGGCGGCAGCGGACCGCGCTCGCTCGAGGAGCTCATCGCCTTCAACCGGACGAACGCCTCGGTGGAGATGCCCTACTTCGGCCAGGAGACGTTCCTCAAGGCACAGGCCAAGGGTCCGCTCACCGACGCCGCCTACCGCAAGGCCCTGGCCACCTGCCGCCGGCTCTCCACCCGCGAGGGCATCGACGCGGTGATGAACCGCCACCGGCTCGATGCCCTGGTCGCCCCGACGCAGGGGCCGGCCTGGCTCATCGACCTCGTCAACGGGGACTCGGCCGCCGGTGGAAGCTCCCGGCCGGCCGCCGTGGCCGGTTACCCGAGCATCACCGTCCCCGTGGGTCAGGCGCACGGGCTCCCGGTGGGCCTGTCGTTCTTCGGCCGTGCCTTCAGCGAGGCCCGCCTGCTGGCGCTGGCCTACGCGTTCGAGCAGGCCGCGCCGCACCGCCAGCCGCCGCGCTTCCTCGCCACTGCGCCGCTCACCGCCGGGTGAGGGCTGGGTCCACACCCTCCCACCCGGGGTCACCACCCACTTCCACCGCGTTGACCGGCTCCGGGTCGCGGAGGCGCGGCTGTCTGGGGAGGGGTGACGGATGGGCCGCGCTCCTGACAATCGCAGGGCCGGCCGGGAGGACCCGCATGAACACCCTCCGCACCCTCACTCTCCTCGCCTTGGTGGTCCTGCTCGGAAGCGGATGCCTCGGCGACTCCACCGGGTTGCCCGGCGACGTCCCCCAGGGCAACGGCGTCGCCTCCGACGGCGGGACGGTGAGCGGCAACATCCCCTGCGACGTGGCCGCCGTCATCTCCACGTACTGCGTCGCCTGCCACGGCTCGCCCCCTTCGCAGGGCGCGCCGAATTCGCTGACCTCGGTGGGGGCCTTCAAGGCGGCGTCGATCTCCGAGCCATCGAAGACCGTCGGGCAGGTGGCCCTGGAGCGCATGGCCAGCACCACCGCGCCGATGCCGCCCGCTCCCCATGCCGCCGTGCCCTCGTCGGGCCAGGCCACCGTCGCCGCCTGGGTGAACGCCGGGATGCCCGCCGGCTCATGCGGGACGGCGGCCCCGGACGCCGGGGTGGTGTCGCCGGGCGGCGGAACGGGAGGCAGCGACGGCGGCTCGACTCCAGCCGACGCCGGGGTGAGCGGCGACCTCCCGTGCAACATCGCCAGCATCCTGGCCGCCGACTGCACGAGCTGCCACGGGACGCCGCCCACGAACGGGGCTCCCGTCTCGCTCAACAGCCTGGCCACGCTGAAGGCCTATTCCACCACCCATCCGACCGAGACCGAGGGGCAACTCGCCATCACCAGGATGGCGGCCACCACCGCGCCCATGCCTCCCCTGCCCGCGGCGCCGGTGTCTTCCTCAAACCAAAGCGCCTTCTCCTCCTGGGTCGACGCCGGGATGCCCGGCGGAACGTGCGGCGCACCGACGCCGGATGGCGGGACCGGCGGGGGCGGGCCCGACGGCGGGACGGGTGACGCAGGGACGGGAGGGGGCAGCGATGCCGGGGTGAGCGGCGATCTGCCCTGTGACGTGGCCAACCTCCTCACCGGCTACTGCACCGTGTGCCACGGTTCACCGCCGGCCGGCGGCGCGCCCGATTCCCTCAACTCGCTCGCGGCGCTCACCTCCATGTCCGTCTCCGAGCCGACCAAGACCCGGGCGCAGGTGTGCGTGGAGCGGATGGCGAGCACCACCGCGCCGATGCCGCCGCCCCCGAACGCCTCCGTTCCCGCCGCCAGCCAGGCCAGCTTCTCGGCCTGGGTCGACGCCGGGACACCGGCCGGCACCTGCGGCGCGCCGACGCCGGACGGCGGCCCCCCGCCCGATCCCACCTTCTCCGGTCCGCCCACCTGCACCAGCGGCGTCTACTGGACGCAGGGCAACGAAGGCAGCTCCCGCATGCACCCGGGCCTGGCCTGCATCGCCTGTCACACCCAGAGCGGAGGCGACGGGCCGCGCTTCGCGGTGGCCGGGACCGTCTATCCCACCGGTCACGAGTACGACGACTGCGACGGCTCGGCGGCGAGCGGAGCGGTGGTGACGGTCACCGACATCACCGGAGTGAGCAAGTCGTTCACCGCCAACGCGGTGGGCAACTTCTACGGGAGCCCCGTCACCGGCTGGCCGGTGTTCCCCATCACCGCCCAGGTGACCTTCAGCGGGAAGGTGCGGCTCATGTCCACCGCGGTGTCGAGCGGTGACTGCAACAGCTGCCACACGCTCGACGGGGCCAACGGAGCGCCCGGGCGGATCGCCCTGCCCCACTAGGCCGGCGTCGGGCGGCGCCCCTGTCCTCGGGTCGGTGCCGGAAGCTCAGCTCCGCCGCGCACGGTGCCGCGCGACGGCGGGGCCGATGGGGCGATACTCCGGGACCCAGCACCGCTCGACCACCCGGCGCCGGAGCTGCTCCTCGCCGGCTGCCGGGGCCACCCCGGCACGGACCGCCTCCAGCGCCACGCGGGTGGCGATCGCCGGCACGAGCGAGCGCAGAGCCTCGAGCGGGGGGAGCAGCGGCGCGTCGGGGTCGGCCCGAGCCGGGGAGACGTCGCCCAGGGCCTGGGCCGCGGCGAGCATCATCCCGTCGGTGACGCGATGCGCGCGAGCGGCGGAGACGGCCAGTCCGACGGCGGGAAACACATAGAGGTTGTTGCACTGGGCGATGGTCACGCTGCGCCCGGCGTGGCGGACCGGGGCGAAGGGGCTCCCGGTGGCCACCAGCGCCCGCCCGCCGGTCCACTGGAGCAGGTCGGACGGAGTGGCCTCGACGCGCTCGGTGGGGTTGGAGAGGGGAAGGATGATCGGCCGCTCGACCTTGGCGGCCATGGCCTTCACCGCCGCCTCGGAGAACGCGCCCGACTGGGCGGACACGCCGACCAGCACCGTCGCCGCGACGTGCTCGAGGACGTCTCGCAGGCCCACCTGCCCGTCCGCCCCGGTACCCCAGCCGGCCACCACCTCGCGCGGCTGGGCGAACCGCTGCTGGACCGGCGAGAGGCTGGCCATCCCGGTGTGGAGGAGGCCCTGGACATCCACCAGGTACAGCCGCCGGCGCGCCTCGGCTTCCTCCAGGCCGTCCCGCGCCATGGCCGCGAGCACCTGCTCGGCGACACCCATCCCGGCGCTTCCCGCTCCGAGGATGACCACCGTCTGATCGGCCATGCGCTTGCCGGTCACCTGGAGCGCGCCGTAGACCACGCCCAGGGTCACCGCCGCGGTTCCCTGGATGTCGTCGTTGAAGGTGCAGAGGCGATCCCGGTACCGCTCGAGGAGCGGCCGGGCGTGGGGCTTGGCGAAGTCCTCCCACTGGAGGAGGACCTTGGGAAGGGCGCGTTCCAGGGCGGAGACGAACGCCTCCACGAAGCTCCAGTACTCCTCGCCGCCGATGCGCTCGTGCCTCCAGCCGATGTAATCCGGGGCGCGGAGGCGGTCGACGTTGTTCGTCCCCACGTCGAGGAGGACGGGGAGGGTGCGGGAGGGCTCCACCCCGCCGATGAGCGAGTAGAGCTGGAGCTTCCCGATGGGAATGCCCATCCCCCCCGCCCCCTGGTCCCCGATGCCCAGGATGCGCTCCCCGTCGGTCACCACGATGACGTCCACGTCGTGGTAGGGGCGGCTCTCGAGCAGCTCCCCGATGCGGTCGCGCAGCGGGTAGGTGATGAACAGCCCGCGCGGGCGCCGGTAGATCTGCGAGAAGTGGATGCAGCCCTCGGCCACGGTGGGCGTGTAGACGATGGGCGTCATCTCCGCGATGTGCCGGGCGAGGAGGGCGTGGCAGAGTGTCTCGTTGGTGTCCTGGAGCGCGCGCAGGTAGATGTGGCGCTCGAGGTCGGTGTCCTTCTGACGGTAGGCCTCGTAGGCCCGGGCGCACTGCTGCTCGAGGGTCTCCACGGTCGGGGGGAGCAGGCCGTGCAGCCCGAGCGCGGTGCGCTCGGCGTCGGTGAAGGCGGTCCCCTTGTTGAGCACCGGGTCGGTGAGAAGGTGATGCCCGCGCAGGTCGGTCTCGATCCGGACGCCGTGGGGGTTCTCGCCGGGCACCATGGCGGCCAGGACCCTAGCGCAAGCCATGGGCTGGCGGAGACCAGACCGGCGTGGCGAGGGAGGGGCCCTTCAGCCTCCGGGCGCGCCGGGCCCTCGGGCCGTTTCACTCGGTCGTTGCGGAGCGAGCGCCGCTCTGGGATGGTGCCGCCCCTCTTGGAACCCCAACTCGAATCCTCCCTGAAGCACGGCCTCACCTATCGCTCGAGCGCCGGAGCGGTGGAGCAGCTCCGCGGCAAGGTCCCGATGTCGGACTTCGTCGAGGGCTACATCGACGGGCGCTACGAGGTGGACGGGGACCTGCGCGCCTTCCTCCGTCGCAAGGAGGAGGTGATCAGCTACCGGCTCACCCTCGGCCAGGTGCGTTTCATCCTCGGCACCTTCGTGCCCTCGGTTCTCGTCCACACCCGGGCCATGGACCGCAAGCTGGTCACCGGCCACTACGACCGGGGAAACGACTTCTTCGCCGCCTTCCTCGGCGAGCTGATGGTCTACACCTCGGCCTTCTTCGAGACCGGAGACGAGACCCTGGAGCAGGCCCAGACGAACAAGCTGAACATCGTCGGCCAGAAGCTCCAGCTCAAGCCGGGCCAGACGCTGCTCGACGTGGGCTGCGGCTGGGGCACGCTGGTGCGCCACGCGGCCCGGCACTTCGGGGCCGACGCCACCGGGGTGACGCTGAGCGCCCGCCAGGCGGAGCTGGGAACGGAGCGCATCGCCGCCGACGGGCTCTCCGACCGGGCACGCATCCTGACCCTCGACTACCGGGCCATCCCCCACCGGCGCTACGACACGATCAGCGTCCTGGAGATGGCCGAGCACGTGGGCATCCGAAAGTTCCAGCGCTTCCTGCGCCAGATGGCCGGGATGCTCGCCGACGACGGGCTCTTCTTCCTGCAGATCGCCGGCCTGCGGCGGAACTGGACCCCGGAGGACTTCACCTGGGGAATGTTCATGTCCAAGTACATCTTCCCCGGTGCCGATGCGAGCCTGCCGCTGAGCTTCGTCACCAACCAGCTGGAGCGCGCCGGGTTCGAGATCCACAGCGTGGAGAACATCGGCATCCACTATTCGCTGACCCTGGACCGCTGGTACCGGAACTGGCTCTCCAACCGCGAGGCGGTGCTGAAGGGATACGGCGAGCGCTGGTTCCGGCTGTGGAAGCTCTTCCTCGCCTGGTCGGTGGTGATCACCGAGCGCGGAAGCTCGACCTGTTTCCAGATCGTCTCGCACAAGAACACCTCCACCTTCGAGCGGCACCGGTGGATCGGCGAGCGGCGGCGGCTGGGCGAGGTGCCGGAGCGCCGGGTTCCGGCCTGACCGGCCCCCTCCGCCTCAGCGCCCGTCGAGCAGCGCCTCGGCCTCGCCCATCGAGGTGGCCAGGTGCGCCGAGTAGCCGGTGGTGCGCGCCTGCCGCTCGAGCTTGACCACCAGCTCGGGGAGCCGGCCGCACACGCGCACCACCCGGCGGACGCCGCTGGAGACGAGGAACTCGTCGATGCGCGCCACGTGGGGCAGGCAGCTGTCCGGGAGGCTGGTCAACCCGGAGACGTCGAGGATGGCGTCGAAGCCCGGCCGCAGCTTCGAAGCCTCGGTGATGGTCGCCGAGGCGCAGTCGAAGACGCGGTCCGGAGAGACGTGCCCCCAGACCTTGAGGTAGAGGCGATTGTGCGAACGGACGGCATGGACGTCGAACGGCACGGGACTCCCCAGAAGCGCCAGCTCCCCGGCAGGCGGGCGGCGCGGATCTGCGACATGCCGGGCGTCTTCGCCACCCGACCTTGGGAGGGATGGGTCCCCTTGAACCCGGCCATCGGAAGGGACCCCGTCACCCGGGGCCGGAACGCCCCTCCGCACAGGGACTTAGGACGGCGAAAGGCCCGGCCGGCCATGGCATGCCGTCTGCTCTATGCCCGGGCAGCCATGCTCTGGAAGCTGACCGGCGGACGACATCCCGGGCCCAAGACGGTGCGGTGCCCCTTCTGCCGCAAGGAGCTTGGCGTCGACCAGGCCGGCGCGCTCCAGGCCTCGGCGGCCGATCTGGCGGCGGCCGGCGCCGTGGCCGTGAAGCGCCTCGGATGGTTCTGCGGGCGTCGCTGCGTGACCCTCTACGAGGTTCGCTTCCGGGTGGTCCTCGAGCCGGAGTCCGCCGACGCCGGCCGACCCGGATCGGCCTGACGCGGGTCCATTCTGGGACGCACTCCGCTCCCTCCGGATGCGGTGACGGACGCGCACCCTCTCCGACAAAGACCCCCCTGGAGAGGACGCTCCGACCACGGACGGATGCTGGGGCTGCGACGACGCGGAACTGTTGGCGCACCCGTTGACTGCGGCTTCTGCCGGAAGCGGATCGCCCTCCGGCTCGAGCATGGGCTCCGGCCTCCGCCACCCGAGCTCCTCGCCGCCGGCGCGGTGCCCATGCGGCGCGTGGGCTGGTTCTGCTCGCGCAGCTGCGTGGGCGCGTACGAGTTCCGGTTCCGCGTCATCCTCGAGCCGGAGTCGCTGGGCCGCTGAGCGAGGAGGGTGCCCCGCACCGGGCGGCTTTCATCTTCAGCCGAAAACGGCGCTCTCACGGCTGCTGCGCCCGGGTCGAGATCGCGGGTGCTAGATTGCCGCGCTCGACGAGCGCCCACCGGAGAACTTCGTGCGACTTCCCCGCGAGATTGCTTCCATCGTCCTGTTCGGCCTCCTCGTCGCGTGCAAGACGGCGGAGATCGGCGGCACGGATGGGGGCGCGACCGTCCCGGGTGCGCCGACGGGCGTGACGGCCGCCGCCGGCAACCAGTCCGCCGCCGTCGCCTGGACGGCGCCGGCGAGCAACGGCGGCTCGCCCATCCTCGGCTACACCGTTCTCATCTCGCCGGCCACGCCCTCGGCGTCCATCGTGGTGAACGGGACGCGCGCGGCCGTCAACTCGCTGACCAACGGAACCTCCTACACCTTCCAGGTGTACGCGACGAACGCGGTGGGGAACGGCCCGCCGAGCGCGCCCTCCGCGCCAGTCACGCCGACCTCGACGCCCCAGGCGCCGGTCAACCTGACGTACACCGACAACCCGGCCAGCTACCCGGTGAACACGCCCATCGCGCCGAACGACCCGAGCAACGGCGGAGGGGCCATCGCCTCCTACCTGGTCTCGCCCGCGCTGCCCGCCGGGCTGAGCCTCGATACGGCCACGGGCGTCATCACCGGCACGCCGACGGCGGTCACGGCCGCGGCCACCTACCAGGTGACCGGGTCGAACAGCGCCGGGAGCGCGACCGCGAACCTGTCCATCACCGTCACCCCGGGCAGCGGCCCGGACGTCCCGACCCTGGTGCAGTCCGTCTCGTTCGGGGCCAATGCCCCCTCGCGCAGCACCTCCTCGGCCCACTACACCTTCCCCCTGCCCAACCGTTCGGGCCCGGGGAACTGCATCGTCGTCTTCCTGGACATCAGCCACGGCAACAGCGTCGCCTCCCTGGTCGACGACGTGGGCAACAGCTGGCCGACGACGCCGGCGGTCAGCGCGGATGCGGGCGGCGGCGGCCTCGTCAGCGCCGCCTACGTCCTGCCCAACGTCCAGGGGGGTGGCCGCACCCTGACCCTGGACCTCTCCTCCGCCGACCAGAACGTCAAGGTGATGGTGCAGGAGTGGGCGGGCATCGCCCAGACCTCACCGGTGGGCGCCATTGTCTCGTCCCACACGGCGGCCGCGCCCAGCATCGCCCTCCCGTCGATGACCGTGGCCGCGGGCAGCCTCCTCATCCACTACGCGCTGGACAACACCGGCGCGCTCGGGACCGGGGCACCGGTCAGCTCGTTGACCGCCGGCGCGGGGTGGACCCTCCATCACGCCGACCTGGCCACCGGCGACAACCCGAACATCAACATGAACTTCTTTGGCCTCCAGTCGCAGCTCGCCCCCGGCACGTCCGTGACGCCCACCCTGACCACCACCGGCACCCACTCCGTGAACACCTACTGCCTGGAGCTGAAGTCCGCGGCCGGCGCGGGGACGCTCCCGCCGCCCGGCATCCACGTCCTGAAGATGGCCTTCGTCACCAACAGCCACATCACCACCGGAGCGTACAAGGTCCCCTGGCCGACGGCGGGGAACCTCATCGTCGTCCTCGAGGACAACGGATCGCTGACCTCCGCGCCGACGGACAGCAACGGCAATTCCTGGGCCCTGCCGGTGCGCGGTGACACGGCGCCCACCAGCGCCCTGGCCTATGCCAAGGCCTCGCCCAGCCAGACCAACGTCATCACCTTCCCCGTCACCCTCGACCAGAACCAGCAGAACACCACCTATTTCATCCTGGACGTCGTCGGCGCGGACCCGACCGCCCCCTTCGTCCAGTCCGTGGTCTTCCCGGTCGCGAACGAGGGGGCGAGCTGGTCGGGCACCCCGGTGATCACCCCCAGGCGGGCGAACGGCATCGTCGTCAACTGGGCCGGCACG
The DNA here is from genome assembly GCA_035622755.1 of Myxococcaceae bacterium. Lineage (GTDB taxonomy): Bacteria > Myxococcota > Myxococcia > Myxococcales > Myxococcaceae > JADGRA01. The sequence continues at coordinate 4,926 of DASPUU010000168.1, read as the reverse complement.
GGCATCGGCCCGATCCTGAGCATGACCTCGCCGGCCGGCGCCTACTACGTCTCGGTCAACTACACGAACGAGAACGACGGCGACGGCTTCGACAACGCCAACGCCGCGTCCGTGTACTACTACGGCGCCAGCCTCGCGGCGCAGAGCTACGGCTACACGATCAAGAACCCGACCAGCATCAACGCCACGGCAGGCGAGTTCGCCACCGCGCCGTGACCCGGGCAGAGCGGACCGCGGAATGCTCGGGGTCAGGGTCGAACTGACACGTCCCCGGCGAGGGGACCGCGGATTTTAAGTCCGCTGCGTCTACCGGTTCCGCCACCCGAGCGGCAGGTGCAGCCCGAGCCTAGCGTGGTGTAAGAGCACCGCTCCATGCTGGAGACGGTCAGCCGCGGATTCCGGGCCGCCAAGCTGCGACTCTCGGGCCAGGCGGAGCTCACTTCCGAGCTGGTCGACGAGTCGCTGGGCGAGGTGCGCGTCTCGCTCCTCGAGGCGGACGTGGCCTTCGACGTGGTCAAGGCCTTCGTCGCCAGGGTCCGGGAGAAGGCGGTCGGCCGTACGGTGCAGACCCGGGCCACCGGCCGGTCCGGAAAGCAGGTTGCCGCCTCGGCCGCCGACCAGTTCATCAAGATCTGCCACGACGAGCTCGAGCTCCTCATGGGCCCGGTGGACACCGACCTGCACCTGCGGCCGAAGGGGCAGCTGTCCAGCATCCTGCTCGTGGGCCTGCAGGGCTCGGGCAAGACGACCACCGTGGCCAAGCTGGCCAGCCGCCTGGCCGCCGAGGGGCGGCGTCCCCTCCTGGTGGCCGCCGACGTGCAGCGTCCGGCGGCGGTCGAGCAGCTCCGGCTCCTCGGGGAGCGCATCCGGGTCCCGGTCTTCTTCCAGGAGGGCCTCGCGCCTCCCGAGCTGGCCCGGGCCGGCCTGGGCGCCGCCCGGGAGCAGCGGCGAGACGTGGTGCTGCTCGACACCGCCGGCCGCCTGGCCATCGACGAGCCGCTCATGGCCGAGCTGGAGGCGATGAAGCAGGCCGTCCATCCGGAGAGCACGCTGCTCGTCTGCGACGCGATGATCGGCCAGGACGCCGTCCGGACCGCCCGGGAGTTCGACCGGCGGCTGGGCCTGGATGGATTCATCCTCACCAAGCTCGACGGTGATGCGCGGGGCGGCGCCGCCCTCTCCATCAAGGAGGTCACCGGCAAGCCGATCAAGTTCCTCGGCCTGGGCGAGGGGCTGGACAAGCTGGAGGAGTTCCGGCCGGACGGCCTGGCCAGCCGGATCCTCGGCTTCGGCGACATCGTCGGGCTGATGAAGGACTTCGAGTCGGTGGTCGACGAGGAGAAGGCGGAGGCCGACGCCGCCAAGCTCCTCTCCGGCACCTTCAACCTGAGGGACTTCGTCGAGCAGATCCGCACCGTGCGGCGGATGGGACCGCTCAAGGACCTGCTGGAGAAGTTCCCGCTCTTCGGCGAGGCCTCCGCCCAGCTCAACCCGGACGAGAAGGAGCTGGGGAAGATCGAGGCGCTCTACGACTCGATGACCGAGAAGGAGCGGCTCCAGCCGAGCCTGATCGACGACTCGCGCGCTGCGCGCATCGCCCGCGGCTCGGGCCGGACGAAGAAGGACGTCGGCGAGCTGATGGGGAAGTTCCGGATGATGCAGCAGGTGATGGGGGCGGTGGGCCAGGACCCCGGGCTGCTCGGGCGCATCCCCGGCTTCCGCCAGCTGGGCCAGCTGGCCCGGATGAAGAACATGGATCTCGGGGCCGTCTTCGGGCGGGATGCCCCGATGATGGAGCGGGCGCTCGGGGGCCGGACCCCGATGCCCCTCCCCTCGCTCGCGCCCGGGGTCACCGCCCCGGTCGGCCAGGCGGCCATGAACCGGGCCCGCCTGATGGGCTACTCCACCGGCCCGGCCGCCAGGCCGGTCGACCGCGACGCGCTCAACGAGAAGAGGAAGCGGGAGCGACAGGCCCGCAAGAAGAACCGGAAGCGGCGATGACCGAGCCGGCCCGGCGCCGTCGTCTCCGCGGGTGGCGGCTGTGGAGCGCCCTGCCCTGGCTCCTCCCGGGCGCGGCGGCCGGGCAGTCCTCGCCCATCGTCGTCGAGCCGACGATCATCGCCCCGAACTACGATCGCATCTTTCCCGGCGTGGAGGAGTCGCTCGAGGCCGGGGCAGACATCGCCCGGGCCCGGTCCGCCGCCGCCGTCTGGTACAACCCGGCCGGGATCGTCCTCACCCGGCGCACGCAGCTGAGCGCCAGCTCCCAGGGCTACGAGCTGACCCTCATCGGCGGGACGGGCATCCGGCAGGCGGGCACCGAGGTCTCCAGCCTGCGCACCCTGCCCAGCTTCGTCGGCCTGGTCCTGGGCGAGGAGGTCATCCCCTGGCGCAACATCCGCCTCGGGTTCGCCCTGGCCAACCCCATCTCCTGGGACCAGAGCCTCGACGTCTCGGTCCTCCCCACACCCGGCTCGCGCACCACCTACCTGGCCCAGGCGACCCTCCAGGGCTACCAGGCCATCGCGGCGGTGGCCTGGGCGGCCAGCCCGTCCCTCCGGCTCGGCTTCGCCGTCGTCTTCCCGCACACCTCGGCCAGCACCCAGGTGCAGTTCTCCACCGAGAACACCTCCTCCACCTCGACCACCTCCACCGAGCGGGCCCAGCAGCTCAGCGGCAACGTCCAGCACGTGCTCGCCGAGGCCAGCCTGCAATGGGACGTCGTGCGCTGGCTCTCGCTCGGGCTGGTGGTCAAGACGCCGGGGCTGCGCGTCTTCGGGGGCGGCAGCCTGACCTACCAGGCGCTGGGCACGGTACAGGGGACGGCCGGCTCGCAGTCCACCCAGGTGTTCCTGCGCGACACCGACGCCACCTTCGACTACCGCATCCCGCTCGAGCTGGCCGGAGGCGTGGCGGTGCGCATCCAGCGTGTGGCGGTCGAGCTCGACCTCCACTGGCACCAGGCCTCGGGCACCTACCTGGCCGTCGGCTCGACCACGCCCGGCCGGGTGGTGACCGGGGTCGACGGGCAGCCGCCGGTGGTCACCACCACCTCCTTCCCCGACCTGCTCTGGGGGACGCGCGGCATCCTCAACGGCAGCATCGGCGGCGGCTACCGTGTGAGCAACCTGGTCACCCTCCACGGCGGCTTCTACGTCTCGCTCGCTCCGGGGGACGCGCGCTCGCCCATCCTCCAGCAGATCGACCTCTACGGCTTCCGCGCCGGCGTCTCCTTCACCGCCGAGATGCTCGGCACCCAGGTCCTCTCCGGCTCGGTCGGCCTGGGCTACGAGTTCGGGAGCTCGAGCCGCGCGCTGGTCACCGACGCCGGGGACCAGAACCAGACGCTCAACGCGCAGACGATCAGCATCCTCTTCGCCCTCTCCTACCAGTTCTAGGGTGGAGCCGGACGGAGGGCGCCCGGGCTACTCGGCCTCGCCCGGCTCGGGCTCGGCATGGCGCGGGACGACCAGCCCCCGGGAGAGCCGGCGCAGGACCTTGAGGCGCTGGCGGTGCTTGTAGCGGACGTGGGCGCTGTCGCCCTGCTCGTTGGTCACCGCCGTGCGCTCGTCGAGGATCTGGAACTCGACCAGGGCGAACCCGATCCGCCCCTTGCGCTCCCGCACGTCCTCCTCCGGAGGCGGCAGCCAGGCATCGAGCCGGAGCGGCATGTCCACCACGAAGTTCAGGACGCGGTAGGTGACGCCGCTGAACGGATTGTGGGTCGAGTCCTCCCGGTCCTCGAAGTTCGGGTCGAGGTGAAGCTCGTGGGCATGGGCGGCGAAGTGGGGAAAATCCCGGAGCAGGCTCTTGAAGGGCAGGAGCGAGTTCTCCGTCTGCCCGGGCACGACGAAGTTGAAGGGGAAGAGCCGCTGGGTGAGGAAGTAGAGCACGGGGAGGATGTCGGCCCGCGTCCGGGTGACGATGCGGAAGCGCGTCCGGTCGTAGACCTGGGCGGCCACCGTCTCCTTCTTGGCCAGGAGCTTGGTGATCAGCGACTCCCGGGTCTTCACCGAGTGATAGAACTCGGACACCGGGAGGCCCTTGCCGCGGGCCTCGTCCATCGTCCCCGACACCTTGCGGATGACCATGTCCGCCAGATCGGCCTCGGAGACGGCCAGCCGGTAGAGGAGATCCCGCCCCTCGATGTGCTGCACGACGTGCATCACCTTGAGGACGATGCAGGCGATGCGCCGCAGGCGGGGCTCCTTCGCGCCGGAGGCGAAGAGAAAGAGATCGTGCACCTCGGCCGGGCGGGCCACCGCGTCCGCCACCCGGTAGCCGAACGAGCGGCGCAGGTACTCCACCGCATCGCCGAGCACCGTCCGGGCCCAGGCGTCGTCGTGCGCGCGGCTCAGGTCGAGGCAGCAGAGCCGCAGGAAGCGATCCACCTCGTCGCGGGTCCGGAAGTGGAGCCGCCGCCAGTCGACGACGCTTCCGCCGCGGAGGATGAGCCGGACGCGCTCCAGCTCCTTGAGGCCCATCTCGCGAACCGGCCGGATGGGCAGGTCGGGCAACGGCGGCTCGAGGGGGAGTCGCATCAGGAGACCGCTGGAGCGGGGCCCGCCCCGGCGTCAGAACTTGAAGGGGAAATCCACGGCCTGGCCGGGCGAGAAACGGTGCTTGGGGAAGGTCCAGGTCTTCACCAGCCCCGAGGTGCAGGTGGCGAAGTACGAGCTCTTGAAGGCTTCGGTGGCCGGCGCGACGTTGGTGGTCTTGCCGGACGTCTGGATGACCCAGTGCATGACCAGCGTGCCGTGCAGGTTCGGGTCCCGGGCCCGCTGCTCGTCGGCGCAGCGCTGCACCGCGGCCTTGTTCGCCAGGACCACCGACATGATGTCCCCGTCGCCGACCTTTTCCGGGACGTCGGTCACGCCCGGGGCGGGCGGCACGTAGGCGGCCACCTTCTTGCCCTTGTCGGCGGCC
>DASPUU010000167.1:0-2183 GCA_035622755.1 Myxococcaceae bacterium | reverse complement strand
GCCGGCAGCGACGGCGCGCCCTCCAGGGCGTGCACTGCTCCCTATTGAGAGGAGCGCGCCCGGTCCGTCATCGTCCGATTCCTGCGCTCGCTGGGGCTCCGACGGCGTGTGGGGTGCGGTCGCGGCCTGGACACGACAGCGGGCGCGGCGGCCTCGATCCCGGTGGTTTGCTCCGGGGTGTCGGCCCCCCGCGGTGCGGGGTGGGCTCCCCGCGGGACAGGTTTGGCGCTCGGGCCCGTCGCACCTCGGCGAGTGGCTAGGGTCGGACTTGAACCGACTACCTGCGGATTATGAGACCGCCGCTCTAACCAGTTGAGCTACCTAGCCGGAGAACCGCGCTCGCTCCTCTACACCAGGACCCGAGCGGCTCCAAGGAGCGGTGGACCCACGCTCCGCGGTCGCCCGCCGGTGGAAAGTGGTCGGCACACGGGCTAATCGAGCCGACCGAGCGATGCCCTCGGCGCAAGAGCGAGACGGCGCGGAGTCGGTGGCAGCCCGGCGCGGGCCTCTCGTCCGGCTCACCTGCTGGCCGTTCCCGTTCCTGGCCGTCGCAACCCTGGCCGTGCTCGCGCTGCGCGCGCTCTACCTCTGGCGGTTCGGCTGGGACGCGGGGTGGATGAACTGGGGATACCTCGCGCACGGCAAGGCCTACGCGCTCCGCGGGGCGGAGGCCATGGAGGAGCTGCCCCTCACCGTGCTGCTTCTCGTGCTCTTCCGGCGCCTGGGGGCCGAGTCCCTCGGCGCCATCGGTGCCACCTACCTGGCCTCCCACCTGGCCTTCGCCCTGGGGACGCTCGGGCTCGGGAACTTCCTCTGGCCCGAGGCCTCTCCGCGCCGTCGCATCATCCTTCTGCTCGTCGTCGCGCTCACCCCGCTGCTGGCGACCGTGGCGGGCTACCGGAACCTCGGGGTCCTCGTCGGCGCCGCCACCCTCACCGGCGCGCTGGCGCTGGGCGTCGCCTCCGCCGCTCGCCCTCGACCCTGCGGCTGGTCACTGCTCGGCGCCGGGCTCCTGGCCCTCCTCGCGGCGTCCGCCCGCTTCGAGTCGCTCGCCGGCATCGCCTGCGGCGCGGTGGTGCTGCTCGTGCTGGGCCGCTCGCTCGCCGGAGTTCACTGGCCGCGGCTGGCCGCGCTCGTGCTCCTCGGAGGAGCCGTGGCCGGGAGCCTGGTCTCGGCGAAGCTCCGTCACCGGCCCGAGGGGCCACCCGGGGCTTCGGAGAACTACGGCTTCTACACCTTCTACGACGGGCTCCCCTTCCTGATGTGGCCCTCGTCGAGGGACGAGGACGAGTTCGGGCGCTATCGCGCCTCCGTCCGCTTTTTCGGAACCTACGCCGAGAACGGGGGGAGCATCGCCCGCGCCCTGGTCACCCATCCTCGCGCCGCGCTGCTCCGCATCGCCGCCAAGCCGGTGGACTTCCTCGGCGCCCTGGGATGGCCGGGGAGCCTGACGCCGGTGGGCCTGGTCCTGGCCGCGCTCGGTCTCCGGGGGCTCCGCTGGGGCCGACTGGCGGACGGGACGTTCGAGCGCGGCTGGGTGCTCCTGGCCTATGCCGGACCGCTCGCCGTGCTCTTCGTCCCGTCGTCGGCGCCGGCGTACTTCCTCACCGTCGCCCCGCCGCTCCTCCTGGCCATGGCCCGGGGCACGGACCGTCTCGTCGCCGGGCTCTCGGACCGCGCGGCGGCGCTGGCCGGCGCCGCGGTGGCGCTCGCCGCGGTCCTGGCCATCGTGCTGCTCGGGAAGAAGGACGTCGCGAACAGCCCCGTGTTCACCGAGCTCGCCCGCTACCTCGAGGGACGGTGCCGGGAAGGTTGCCTGGTGAGCTACCTCCCCCAGCAGGTGCGCACCCAGGCATGGGTGGACCTGGAGGCGGGGAGCCCCTTCCCGGTCGCCGGCCGGGCCGAGAGCCGCGTCCTGGGCAGGAGCGATCCCGAGTTCGAGCGCGGCTTCGACTTCCGGGAGCGCATCCGGCGCGCCCGCCGGAGCGGCTACCGGGGACCGGTGCTCTACGTCCAGGCGGACATCGCCACCTTCCGCGCGTTTCATCCGGACTTCGATCGCGAGCTCGGCTGGCAGGGAGCGGTGGACCTCGCCGGGGCGCGCGAGGAGCTCCGCCTCGAGCGAGGGAAGGACTCGGTCCGCATCTACGAGCTCTCCCTCCCCGCCTCCCCCCCTCCCTAGG
>DASPUU010000166.1:0-8521 GCA_035622755.1 Myxococcaceae bacterium | reverse complement strand
CATGCCCGGCGGCGCGTGGATGCGGGCCCCGGGGAAGGCCAGCGACCAGGGGCCGACGTGGAGGTGGTGGTAGAGGTCGGGCAGGACGATGTGGGCCACCGGCCCGAGCGCCTCGACCTCGGCCCGGAGCGGACCGGTCATCGGCACGACGGAGTGGAGGAAGAGCCCGCCGCCCGACAGGCGCACCACCGTCATCCGCGTGCCCAGGTGCAGGCCGAGGAAGGTGGTCGGCGCCGCGGCGGCCCACAGCCCCTGGTCGATGCGCTCCAGCGCCATCGGCGAGGGACGCTAGGGTTGGTGGCGGCCGCCGGGCAACGCGTGTCCCAGGGTTCAGGCCGTCCTGGCCCCGAACATGGCCGCGAACGGCCGCCCGTCGAAGCAGGACCGGGAGCGGACAATCTTCCCGTCCCGGACCTGGTGCCACTCGGCGACCAGCGTCGTGGCGGCCGCGGGCGCCTTCGTCTCCAGCTCGAAGAAGATGGCCGCGTTCTCGCCCTCGCCGATGATGACCTTCGGCTCCAGCCGCACGGTGATGCCGAGGAGCCCGGTGAGCGCGGAGAGATAGGCCTCGGCGCTCGGGTAGGTCTCGAACAGGCCGACGAAGACCATGTCGTCGGCCAGGAAGCGCCGCGCGGCGGCCAGGTCCCTCCGCACCACCGCGGCGTAGAACTGCTTCACCACCTCGCCCGCGCCGGCCACGGGCTACTTCCTCCCCGCCCAGGTCCGGAGCGGCTTCCCGGTCTCGAGCAGCGTCTTGAGGCTGGAGAGCACGCGCGGCCAGCCCTGGGCGATGCGGCCGGCCATGTCCGAGGCCGGGTCGAGCTCGTCGTGGGTGACGGTGAGCCGCACCATCTCCTCCACCGGCTCGACGTCGAAGGTGACGCGGCTGTGCTTCGCCTTCTCGGATTCGTCCGCCGGGTAGGCCCAGGTCACCACCAGCCGGCGCGGCGGACGGTTCTCGACCACCTCGCCGAGGATGTCCACGGTGCGGCTTCCGCCGGCGTCGACGTGCTTCCAGGCCGAGCCCGGTTTCCAGTCCGAGACGTTGTCGTGCGACCAGTAGGCGCGGGTGAACTCGGGGTCGGTCAGCGCCCGGAAGACCTTCTCCGGGGTGGCCAGGATGTAGGTCACGTAGACGAACTTGGACTTAGTCATCGCGGTCTCCCTCCAGCTTCCTCTTGAGCTCCCGGAGCGCCCCCAGGCGCTGGCGCTCGAACTTGCGGATCCAGCGGTCGTAGACCTCGTAGAGCGGCACCGGGTTCAGGTAGTGGAGCTTCTCCCGCCCCTGCCGGACGGTGGTCAGGAGCCCGGCCGCCTCGAGCACCGCCAGGTGCTGGGTCACCGCCTGCCGGGTCATGTCCAGGTGCTCGCACAGCTGGCCCAGCGTCTGGCCGTTGTCGGCGTAGAGCCGGTCGAGCAGCTTGCGGCGGCTTCTGTCGGCGAGCGCCTTGAAGACCTTGTCCACGGGCCGTCACACGACCGACGATATGCAAGTAAATACTTGCATGTCAAGCCCGGCCCGCGCCGGCCTCATCCGCAGAAGTGGCGGAGGGCCTTCTCGAGGATGGCCTCGCAGCCGACCAGCTCCTCCACCGGGACGAACTCGCCGGTCTGGTGGGCGACCTGGATGTTGCCCGGGCCGAAGACCACCGCCTCGGCGCCGAGGGCGGTCATCTGCGGCGCCTCCGTCCCGAAGCTGACCGTCCTCGGGGGGCGCCCCGTCTCCCGGACGAGGAAGTCGACCACCGAGGCGGAGGGCCGGGTCTCCACCCCCCGGTCGGTGCGGAGGACGCGGAAGGCGAAGCGCAGGGCGGGGTGCTCCCGCCGGAGCTCGGCCAGGATGCGCTCCACCGCGCGCGGGACCAGGTCCACCGGCTGGCGCGGCAGGGGCCGCCACTCCAGGGTGAAGGTGCAGCTCCCGGGGATGACGTTCTTCGCCCGCCCGCCCTGGATGACGCCGACGTTGAGGGTGCCGAAGGGCGGCTCGAAGGCCAGGTCGCGGTCCTGGCGCAGCTCGCCGCGGGCATAGGTCTCCAGCCGGGCCACGACGTGCGCCGCGCCGACGATGGCCGAGGCGCCGGTGTCCGGGTAGGCGCTGTGCCCCTCCTGGCCGGTGACCTCCACCTCCCCGAGGCAGTAGCCCTTGTTGGCCCGGACGGGGGCGAGCGAGGTGGGCTCCCCGACGATGGCCCGCCGGGCGCAGCCCTTGCCGGCCTCGACGAGCATCTTCGCCCCCAGGCACCCCACCTCCTCGTCGGCGGTGAAGACGAGCCCCGCCGGCCGGGGGAGGCGCGCGGCCGAGGTCCGCTCGGCGGCGACCAGGGCGCAGGCGATGAAGGCCTTGGTGTCGCAGGCGCCGCGCCCGTAGAGCTTCCCCTCGCGGGCGGTGAGCCGGAGCGCCTCGCCCCAGGCGGTGTCGTAGGGCACGCAGTCCGTGTGGCCGACGAGGACCAGCTCGGGCGTGGTCGAGCCGGGGACCGAGGCGAGCAGGTTGAGCTTCTCCACCCCGGCGTCGTCCCGGTAGGCGTGGCGCTCGGTGCCGAAGCCCAGGGCGCGGAGGCGGGGCTCGAGCCAGTCGATGATCGGCCGGTTGGTGAGGCGGCTGGTGGTGTCGAAGGACACCAGGGCTCGCAGGGTCTCCTCGAGCTGTTGCGAGACGTCGCTCACCGGCCGAACACCCTCCGACAGAGCTCGGCATACGCCTGGCCGCTCGCTTCCGCCAGCGGGTGCCGGCCGTCGCGCACCACCCAGCGGCCCTGCACGGCCACGTCGCGGATGGCCGCGGCCGGAGCGCCGAACACCACCGAGGCCACCAGCGCCTCGCGCGGCGCGCCCGCCAGGCTGGGGTGGTCGAGGTCGACGGTGACCAGGTCGGCCGGCGCCCCGGGCCGGAGCGCGCCCGAGCCGAGGCCGAGGGCACGGGCGCCGTTCTCCGAGGCGAAGGAGAGGAGGAGCCGCCCGAGGCCGTCCGGCCCTTCCGGGGCGTCGAGCACCGCCCGGCGTCCGCGGGTCAGCCGGAGGCTCCCCTCCATGGCCCGGAGCTCGTCGAAGAGGTCGAGCGTCGTCTGGCTGTCGGTGCCGATGCACAGGCGGGCGCCGGCGCGGAGCATCCCGTCGGCGGCGAGGATGCCGTCGCCGAGGTCGCGCTCGGTGGTCGGGCAGGCGCAGACCGAGGCGCCGCGCAGGAGCTCCCGCTCGTGGGGGAGGGTGTGCACGGCGTGGACGGCGGTGAAGGCCGGCGTGATGAGCCCCAGCTCGGCGAGGAGCTCCACCGGCCGGCGGTCGTACTCCGCCTGGCAGACGACCACCTCCTCCGGCTGCTCGGCGACGTGCATGTGGACGAGCCAGGCCCGGGCGCGCGCCGCCTCCTCGAGCCAGGGGCGGCTGACGGCGCGGACGCTGTGGGGCGCCAGGCCCACGGTGACCAGCGGGTCGGCCGCGGTGCGGGTCCGGAGGTCGGCCGCGGCCCGGAGCCAGGCCTCGGGCGTCGCGTCGTAGAACCGGCGCTGGCGCGGGTTCTCCGGGGCGCGGTAGCCGGGACGGTGGTAGCCGGCGCGGAGGAGGACGATGCGCAGCCCGACCTCGCGCGCGGCACGGATCACTTGAAGTCCGAGCTCGAGGGGGTCGGCGTAGGGGCGCCCGTCGGGCTGGTGGTGGAGGTAGTGGAACTCGCCCACGGCGGTGACGCCGGCGAGCGCCATCTCCAGGAAACACTGCCGGGAGGCCAGGTAGACGCCCTCCGGGTCGAGCTGGAGCGCGGCCTGGTACATGACCTCGCGCCAGGTCCAGAAGTCGTCCACCTCGACGTCGGGCGAGCGGGCCTGGGTGCGCCCGCGCAGGGTGCGCTGGAAGGCGTGGCTGTGGACGTCGACCAGCCCGGGCAGGAGCAGGCGGCGCGGGAGCCGCTCCACCGGAGCCCCGGGCGGAGGCTTGCCGGCGGAGAGGAGCTCCCCGGCGGGCGAGACCTCCACCGCGACGGATTCCAGGAGGGCGCCGTCCCAGAGGACGGCGTCGGGGAAGAGCCAGCGGGTGGGCGCCATCGGGGCCCGGAGACTACCCCCCGGAGAAACCGACCGGGGCCGCGGTCCGTATCACCCGGACGCTCCCGGGGGGGTCGCCACCCGACCGCCCGGGAGGTAAAACGTCGGGCCCCCTTTGGGAGGGGGGTCCGTTCACCGTCACAAGGAGAAGAACGAAGCCATGAAGAAGACCCTGAAGGGAGCGGTCGTCGCCTCGGCCGTCGCGTCGTTGTTTGCCGCCGGCGCCTTCGCGCAGGCCGACAAGCCGGCTCCGGCCGCGGACAAGGGCATCAAGTGTTCCGGCGTCAACTCGTGCAAGGGCACGGGCTCCTGCGCCGGTGCGGGCCACGGGTGCGCGGGCAAGAACAGCTGCAAGGGGACCGGCTGGAGCTACACCAAGACCGAGAAGGACTGCACGGACAAGGGCGGCAAGGTGGTCACCGCCTCCAAGAAGTAGCGACCAGGTCTCCAGGTCTTGCCCGGGACGCCGGGCGGCTCGCTCCTCCCGAGTGGGCCGCCCGGCGGCCCCGGGCTTTTTTCGAATGGCCCTCTCCCTTCCCTCGCTCGGACACGGCATCGGGCTCCGGACGCAGCACTTCGAGGCCTTCCTGGCCGGCGGCGTCGGGGTGGACTGGGTGGAGGCGATCAGCGAGAACTTCTTCGCGCCCGGGGGGCGTCCGCGGGCGGTGCTGGAGAAGGTCCGCGGCGAGCTTCCGGTGGTGCTCCACGGCGTCTCCCTCTCCATCGGGGGGCCGGATCCGCTCGACCGGGAGCATCTGCGCCGCCTGCGCGAGCTGGCGGGCTGGGTGGAGCCGGCCTGGGTGTCGGACCACCTCTGCTGGGGGACACACCGCGGCCGCTACCTGCACGACCTGCTCCCGCTCCCATTCACCGAGGAGTCGCTCGGCCACGTGGTGGAGCGCGTCAGCGCCGTCCAGGACGTGCTCGGCCGGCAGATCCTGCTCGAGAACGTCTCCAGCTACCTGACCTTCTCCGCCTCGACGCTGACCGAGTGGGACTTCCTGGCCGAGGTCGCCCGGCGGGCCGACTCGGGCATCCTGCTCGACGTGAACAACATCTACGTCAGCGCACGCAACCACGGATTCGACGCCCACGCCTACCTGGAAGGCATCCCGGTGGACCGGGTGGCGCAGTTCCACCTCGCCGGGCACTCGGACCACGGGACGCACCTCCTGGACACGCACGACCATCCGGTGGCCGACCCGGTGTGGGAGCTTTACCGGGAGGCGGTGCGCCGGTTCGGGCCGGTCTCGACGCTCATCGAGTGGGACGACCACATCCCGCCGCTGGAGCGGCTGATCGAGGAGTCGGAGCGGGCGCGCCAGGTGGCGAGCTCGGCGCGGGGGCGGGCGGCGTGAACCTGGGCGACCTCCAGGACCTCCTGGCCCGGGCCATCGTGGCGCCCGAGGGGGTGGCGCGCCCGGAGCTCGAGGCGGCCATCGATGCGCGGGCTCCCCTGGACGCGCGGGCGCGGGCGGAGATCTACGCCGGCATGTACCGCTTCCGGCTGGCGGATGCGCTCCATGCCGATTTTCCGCGGGTGGCGCGCCTGGTCGGCGACGACGGGTTCTTCGAGCTCGCCTGCGCCTATGCGCGCGAGCACCCGAGCCCGTCCTCGGACATCGGGCGCTTCGGGCGGCACCTGGCCGACTTCCTGGCCGAGCATCCGGGGCCCCGGGGCGACGAGGCGGACCTGGCGCGGCTGGACTGGGCGCGCACCGAGGCGCTCACCGCGCCGGATGCCGAGCCGGTGGGCCAGGAGGCGCTGGGGCGGCTCGGGGAGGAGGCCATCCCCGGAGCCAGCTTCCGCTTCGTCCCGTCGCTCTCGGTGCTCGAGCTCGGGCACGACGTGATGCCCGCCTGGCGGGCGCTGGAGAACGAGGAGGAGCCCCCGCCGCCGGACCGCCGGACGGCCCGGGTGGCGGTGTGGCGGAAGGGATTCGACGTGCTCCACGCGTCGCTGACCGAGGCCGAGGCGGAGGCCCTGGGGCGGGCGCGCGCCGGACTGACGCTGGCCGAGGTGTGCGAGGCGTTCGCCGAGGCGGACGATGCACAAGGGGAGGCATTCCGGACGCTGGGAGCGTGGTTCGGCGACGGCTGGGTGGCCGCGGTCGATGCGCCGGGCTGACCGGCAGGTCACCGCGAAATCGCTTGCACCCTCCCCGCACCGGAGTAGGAAGGCCCCGCTTCCTACAACCGGAGAGACCGTCCATGAAGACGAAGCTGTCGTTGACCGTGGCCTTTGCGCTCGCGGGGATGCTGGCCGCCTGCGCCGAGACGAAGAGCAGCACCGGCACCGCTTCCCAGGCCGGCGTGAACGTGAAGATCAACCCCAACGCGCTGGCGCGGGCCCAGCAGGCGCCTCCCGCCGGGGCCGCCTCCACCAAGTCCGCCGGCCATGGCAACCTGACGGTGAACACCGCCAACTCGCCCACCGACAGCGACCCGACCTGGATCGAGTCCCTGGACATCGACATGGACGGCAAGGCCGACTCAGCCGAGTACACCTACGACGACGACGACAAGGTGACCTACATCTACTCCGAGGTCACCTTCCCCTGCGTCACCGGGGACGGCATCTTCAAGGGCGGCATGCTCACCGCGGTCTACGGGCTGAACAACACCTGGGGCAAGGCGCCGGGCTCGGGCTGGTACGTGAGCGAGCTCAACGCCGGCCAGTGCGGCGCCCAGGCCAAGGCGCTCTGGGGCTGCCGCTTCAACGCCGTCGGCGAGCGGCAGGAGTGCGGATGGGTCACCATCCAGGCGGAGAAGGACGACATCGTCATCACCGCCGGCGAGGTGGCCCGGTAGCAGCGGCGTTCGGGGCGGGCCGGGCCTGAGCTAGCGTCCGCCCCGTGCCACGCCCCCGTCGCCCCGGCCGGCGAGACAAGCTCGCCACCTACCGGAAGAAGCGCGACTTCACCCGCACCCCGGAGCCCGTCCGGGGCCGTCCGTCGCGGCCAGCGCCGGGCGCGCTCTTCGTCGTGCACAAGCACGACGCCACCCGCCTCCACTACGACCTCCGCCTGGAGATCGACGGCGCGCTGGCCAGCTGGGCCATCCCCCGGGGGCCGAGCTACGACCCGGCGGTGAAGCGCCTGGCGGTGGAGACCGAGGACCATCCCCTGGCCTACGCCGAGTTCGAGGGCCGCATCCCGGAGGGGGCGTACGGCGCGGGCGACAGCCTGCTCTGGGACCGGGGCACCTACCGCACCGAGCCTCCCGGCCAGTCCGGTCCGCAGCGGACCAAGGGCCACCTCCACGTCGTCCTCGAGGGCGACAAGCTCCGCGGAGGCTGGCACCTGGTCCGGACGCGGCCGCAGGGCGGCAAGCAGCAGTGGCTGTGCATCAAGGCCAAGGACGGCACCGAGCGCCCCGGCTACGACGTCATCGCCGAGCGCCCGGAGTCGGTGGCCTCGGGGCGGCGGCTGACCCGCGGCCCGGAGCGGAAGTCGGTGCTCCGCGGGCCGCACCCTCCGCCCGAGGCTCTGCTGCGCCGGGTGTGGCCGCCGATGCTCGCCGTGCTGGCCAAGGACCGGCATGCCCCGGCGTCGGCCTTCGTCTACGAGGTGAAGTACGACGGCTACCGGGCGCTGAGCGCGCTCTCCGGGGGCCGGGTGGCCGTGCGCTCCCGCAACGACCTCGACTTCGGAGCCCGCTTCCCCTTCGTCGCCGAGGCGGTGAAGACGCTGGGCGTGGGCGAGGCGGTGCTCGACGGGGAGATCATCGCCCTGGACGCCCGGGGCGCCTCGCGCTTCCAGAGGCTCGGGGACCCCCGCGCCGAGCATCGCTACCTGGTCTTCGACCTCCTCTGGCTGGACGGCGAGGACCTGCGCCGGCGCCCGCTGGAGGAGCGGCGCGAGCTGCTCGAGTCGGTCCTGGCCCACGTCCCGCTCCCGCTCGAGCTCGCCGAGCGGGTGGGCGGCTCGGAGGAGGAGGCGCTGGCGGTGGCCAGGAAGCACGGCTGGGAGGGGCTCCTGGCCAAGCGGAAGGGGTCGGCCTACAGCGGGACGCGGAGCACGGACTGGCTGAAGCTCAAGCTCCTCGGGAGCGAGGAGCTGACCATCGTCGGGTGGACGCCGCAGTCGACCGGGGCGCCGGAGATCGGCGCCCTGCTCGTCGCCACCCGCCGCGACGGCGGCTGGAAGTACGCCGGCAAGGTGGGCACCGGCTTCACGGAGAAGGTCCGCGCCGGGCTCCTGCGCCTTCTCCGCGCCGAGGAGGTCGAGACCTCGCCGCTCGCCGACCCGCCGCGGATGAAGGGCGTGCGCTGGGTTCGCCCGCGGCACGTGGCCCAGGTGGCGTTCACCGAGTGGACGCGGGACGGACGGCTGCGCCACCCCTCCTTCCAGGGGCTCCGGGAGGACAAGACGCCGGAGGAGACCGGCCGGGACGTGCTCCCCGAGTCCGGATCGCGGAAGCGTCCTCCCGGCTCGCCGGCGCGCGCCGTGGCTCCGAGCGTTCCCACCACCCACCCCACC
>DASPUU010000165.1:0-2395 GCA_035622755.1 Myxococcaceae bacterium | reverse complement strand
GCCAGTCCAGCTTGTCGTCGAACCAGCTCTCGATGGTCTCGTGGGCCGGGTTGGTGACTTCCAGCGGCAGACGCCGCTGGTAGCGCCGCGCCAGCTCCTCGTTGACCGGATCGGGTGGGGGAGGCCGGAGCTCGAGCCAGCCGACTCCGGCGGTCGCGGCGAGCAGCGCCACGCCGCTCCACCGCGCCCAGGAGACGAGCTGGACCCGGCGGTGCTCGCGGCGGATGCCGGCGTGGAGCATGGCCCGCAGGGCCTCGGGGGCCGGAGCCCGCTGGACCCGGACCGAGCGGCGAAGGGCCCCCTGGAAGGACGCCTCGGCCGCCACCCGGCGCGCGCAGGCGCCACAGGAGGCGAGATGAATCTCGAGGTCCTTCCGGTCCGCCTCCTCGAGCTCCCCGTCGAGGTAGGGGTAGACCACTGAATCCAGGTCGAGGCAGGTCATCGAGCGCGTTCTTCGGACGGGAAGGTTACCCGTCCAGCCGCGCCGTGACCAAGGAACTGGGCGTCAGCCGCCGGCTGCCTTGCTCCGCCGGTAAGCTGCCAGGTCCGTGGGTGCGGCCGCCTCGCGGGTCTCCCGCGCCGGAAGAACACCCAGACCAGCGGCATAATCCCTGAGCATCTTCTGGAGCAGCTTCCGGCCCCGGAACAGGCGGCTCATCACCGTTCCCACCGGGCACCCGAGGATGTCGGCGATCTCCCGGTAGGAGAACTCCTGGAGGTCCGCCAGGATGACCACCATCCGGAAGTCGATGGGGAGCGTGTCGATGGCCCGGAGAACGTCATCGGAGAGAAGGCGGTCGAAGAGGAAGCGCTCGGGATTGCTCGCCTGGTCGGTTGCATCCCGGCTGAAGAAGAGGGCGTGGACCGCCTCCTGCTCGGGCCCCTCCGTCGCGGCCCGCTCCTTCACCTTCCTCCGGTACCGGTTGATGAACGTGTTGGTGAGGATGCGGAAGAGCCAGGCCTTGATGTTGGTCCCGCGCTCGAACTTGTCGAAGAACCGGTAGGCACGCATGCACGTGTCCTGGACCAGGTCCTCGGCATCGCGCTCGTTCTTGGTGAGACGGAGGGCCGAGGCGTAGAGCGAGTCGAGATGGGCCAGCGCCAGGGCCTCGAATTCCTGTTTCGTTCGGTTCGACGGACGAAAGTCGAGCATTCGGTCGGGCAGCCCCCTCGGAGCACGCCCCTCCCTTCATCGAGTCGGATACGGACGACGCCCCCGGTCGATTGCTTCAATGCGTCATGCCAGCTCGTGGGGCAAGCGTGCGAAGGGAGGGGTGGGTCATTTCGAACCCCGGACGGCGTCGGCGAGGGGGACGTAGGGGTGGTTCAGGTCACGGGCGACGGCCTCGTACGTGACGTGGCCGCCGTACGTATTGACCGCCTTTGCAAGCGCGCGGTCCTGGCGAATGGCCTCCACCAGGCCGAGCTCGGCGATCTTCTTGGCGTAGGGCCGGGTGACGTTGGTCAGGGCAAAGGTGGACGTCTGGGGCACGGCGCCCGGCATGTTGGCCACACAGTAGTGGACCACGCCGTGGACGACGTAGGTCGGGTTGTCGTGGGTGGTGGGCCGGCAGGTCTCGATGCAGCCTCCCTGGTCGACGGCCACGTCCACGACCACCGAGCCCGGGCTCATCTCGCGGATGAGCGCCTCGGTGACCAGCTTCGGAGCCTTGCCTCCGGTGATGAGCACGCCGCCGATGACCAGGTCCGCCTCGCGCACCGTCTTGGCGATGGTCTCCGTGTCGGACATGAGCGGGGTGATGCGGCCGAGGAAGACGTCGTCGAGGTAGGCGAGCTGGTTCTGGTTGACGTCGAGGACGGTGACCTCGGCGCCCATGCCCACGGCGATCTTCGCCGCGCACGTCCCGACGGTGCCGCCCCCGAGGATGGCCACCCGGCCGCGGCGGACGCCCGGAACGCCTCCCAGGAGGATGCCCTTCCCGCCCCGCTCCTTCTCCAGCGAGGCGGCACCGACCTGGATGGACATCTTGCCGGCCACCTCGCTCATCGGGCGGAGCAGGGGCAAGCTCCCGTCCTCGAGCTGAAGCGTCTCGTAGGCCACCGCGGAGACCTTCTTCTTCACCAGTGTCCGGGTCAGCTCCGGGTCGACGCCGGCCAGGTGGAAGTAGGTGTAGACGATCTGCCCCTCTTGCATGCGGGCGTATTCCGGAGCGATGGGCTCCTTCACCTTGACGATCATCTCCGAGCGCTTCCAGACCTCGTCGGCGGTGGCCACCATCTCCGCGCCGACGCGGGCGTACTCGGCGTCGGGGATGCCCGAGCCGAGTCCGGCGTTGGCCTCGACGAGGACCTTGTGCCCACCGGCGGTGAGGGCACGCACCCCGGCGGGAACCATGCCGACGCGGAACTCGCGAACCTTGATCTCCTTGGGGAC
>DASPUU010000164.1:0-3861 GCA_035622755.1 Myxococcaceae bacterium | reverse complement strand
CCGCCCTTCGACGGCTACAGAACCTGCCATCTGAACGTGTACGTGTACGTGATCTGCGTCGCGGTGGGCTTGCCGCCCTTGCTCGCTGGGCGGAAGCGGAAGCGCTTCAGCGCCTCGACGGCGGCCTCGTTCAACCCGTGGCCCGGACCGGAGAGCACCTTTGCAGCGGACACGGTGCCGTCGACGTCGACGGTGAGCAGGACGACGACGCTTCCCTCGATGAATTCCCTCTTCGCCTCGGGCGGATAGGGAATCTTCACTTCCTCGAGAATCTCGGGCTGGGTGTCGATCACGTAGAGGGGGGCGACGTCCGAGGGGGCGCTGGCCTTCTCCTCCGGCTTCCCGTACAGCGTGTTCCCAACCGGCGCCGCCACAGTCCCGGCGGTGGTCGTCGAGCGAAGCGTGAGACCCACCACCACCGGCGGCGGCGGTCCTGGCTCCGGTGGAGGTGTGTCATTGGGCGGGGGCGTCGAGCGCGGCCGCACCCGGGGCATGAGCGCGATCCGCGGCGGCGGCGGACGGGCCTCGGGGCGGGGCGTCGTCTCGACGGGAGCCTTCACCACCTCCACCACCACCAGCTCGCTCGCCCGCGGCGGATGGAGCTCCGGCAGCCGGGCCCGCGTCGCGGCCAGCAAGCCCAGGGCGTGAACCGCGAGCGACACACCGAGAAAACCGGAGAGGAGAGGAAATCGCCGGACGGACGAGGCCAGATGTTCCGCCATCTCTCCGCTCACGGCGTTCCGGCGCCTCCCGACCCGCGCGCCCGGGTGTCCTTCTCGATGTTCAGGGCGAAGCGCGAGACCCCTTCCCCCTTCACCACGTCGATGAGATGCATGACCTCCCCGTAGGGAAGGGACTGGTCGGCGCTGAGGATGGCCCGCGTCTCCGGGTCCCGCATGACGCTCTCGGCCACCCGGCGGCGCAGCTGGGCTTCTGACACCTCCACGCCGTCGAGGTAGAGCCGCCCCTGCCGGTCCATGACCACCGCCACCAGACCCTGCACCGTCTCGCCGGCGTTCGCCGCGCGGGGCAGGTCCACCTCCATCGTCTCCCGGACGATGAAGTTGGCGGTGACCATGAAAATGATGAGCAGCACCAGCACCACGTCGACCAGGGGGGTCACGTTGATGCCGGTGATCTCGTCGTCACCGCTCTCCTGGAGACCGGCCGCCATCAGCTGCCCTCGGCCACGCCACGCACCGGCCGCCCGCCGGCGCCCTCCCCACGGGCGCGCATCGCACCCACCAGGGCGAAGCCCAGCGCCTGGCTGCGGTTGACCAGCGTCTTCAGCCAGCGCGTGTAGGCGTTGTAGGCAACCACCGCCGGGATGGCCACCCCCAGGCCGACGGCGGTGGCCACCAGCGCCTCGGAGATCCCGGCCATCACCGTCTGCTGGATGGCGCTGCCCTTGATGGTCACCGCGCCCAGGTCGTTGAAGGCCTTGATGATGCCCAGCACCGTCCCGAACAGCCCGAGGAACGGCGCATTGCTCCCCAGGGTTCCGAGATAGGAGAGGAAGCGCTCGTAGCGCGCCCGCTCCCGCGCCAGGACGCTGAGCAGCACCTCCTCCACCGTGTCCGGGCCCTGCGGCGCGGCGAGGAGCATCTCCCGCACCACCACCGCCTCCATCCCCGTCTGTCCTTCGACGGCCGCCCGGGCCCGATCCAGCTCTCCGTGGGTCAGCCAGTCCACGAGCTGGTCTCCGCCTCGGAGCCGCTGCGACACGAAGAAGACCGCGCGCTCGAGCATCACCGCGAAGGAGACCACCGACAGCGCGAGCAGGAGCCAGAGGACCCACTCGGCCGAGGTGAGGGTGACGCGGAGCAGCTTCGCCGTCAGCCAGCCCAGCGACGAGCCCTGGACCTGAGCCGACACCCAGAGAGCATTGGTCATCGGCCACCCTTAGTAGTCGCGGGACCATACTGCGTCCAGCGAGCCGGCGTTCGCGTCGCCGTACTCAAGCTGCAGGCTCCAGCGACGGAGAAACTGGTATTCCACCCGGAAGGCATTCGCATTCTGATACCGGAACGGGTCCGCTCCGATGCGGGCCTGGTAGCCGATGTAGATGTCGTCGGTCAGGTACTTCCCCGCCTCGAGCCGGGTCTGCTGCACGCCCCGGTCCTGCTGCACCTCGATGGAGATGACGTCGATGGGAAGCGCGCCTCCCACCGCCTTCTTCAGCTCACCGGCCATCCATGACCCGAGGATGGACACCCCGGCCTGCGACGAGCCCACCGCAGCCGTGCTCCCCAGGCTGCTCTGCTTGAGCGTCGTCCGTCCGGTGGCGAGCAAGGTGTAGATCTCCGGTTCGGAGAGAGGAGGTGAGCTGCTCGGCGACACCTGGATGTCGCTCCCCACCCCGGAGAAACGCATGTACACCGTCACCTGTTCCTGACTGTTGGTGTAGACGCCGGTGACGTTGACCTGCGGCTGGTTGGCCGGACCGTCGAAGCTCACCCGGCCGCCCGCCTGGGCCTCGAAGCGGCGACCCCACACGTCGGCCCGGCCGCGCACGATGCGAACCTCGCCGTGCAGGGTGGTCTCCTCCCCCACCTCGACCTCGAACTCCCGGGACAGGCCCAGCTCGAGGAGGACATCCCGGCCGCGGACCTGGATCCTGTTGGGCGCCTGGAGCGCGAGGCGGAGGAGGCTCGACGCGGCGGGCTCGGCCGTCGCCCGCCCCCTCCCGCGCAGCCTTGGGTCGAGCGCCAGCGCCCGCAGCGACTGGCGAGGATCGATGGGTACCCCCCGGCGGGTGAGGACCACGTCCGGCGGGCTGCTCAGGTCCTGGAGGTTCTTTCGCCGGGATTCGGGAAGCTGGAGCTCGGCCTCGGTGATGGTCACCGGGGCCAGGTCGAGCATCCAGGGACGCGCCGTCCCCTCGAGCCGCGCCTTGACCGTGGCGATGCACCACAGCTGATCGTCGAAGACCACCGGGAGGTCCCGCGTGGTGACATCGCCCTGCAGGGTGAACCCATCCGCGCCGCGCTGGCCCTCGAGCCTGAGCCCCAGCGTCCCCCCCTGGACCCGGGCGGTCAGCTCCTCGATGGCGAAGCGCTCCTCGCTCGCCGAGGCGCGCAGATGGATGCCCTGGTACAGCCCGAAGCCGATGATGCCCAGCGCTCCATCCTCCCAGGCGAGCGAGCCCTGGAGCTTGGGCCGCCCGAGCGTTCCGCCCGCCTGACCCTCGACTTGCAGCGTCCCGGTCACGCTGCGGAGCCAGGGGACGAAGCTGGCCACGAAGTCCGGCTGGAAGCGCTCCGAGTGGAGCTTGGCGCGGAGCGGAGCCTCCCTCGGATGAAAGCCGCGCCGGAGCGCGGGAAGCGAGAGGTCGAGGTCGACCGTGCCCTGGAGATCCAGCGCGCCGCCGCTGCTCGAGCGGAGGGTGGCCTGGAGGGCGTGCCGCCCCTCCTGGTAGCGGACCTCGGCCGAGCCGTCGATGTGCGCCCCGTCGCTGGGTCCGAGATGACGGGCCGTGAGCTCCGCCGTTCCCCGCGGTGAGAGCAGGCTTCCGCCGCCCTCGAAGACCAGCTCCAGCTCCCCGTCGAGTAGCCGCCGATCCCGCCGGAGCCGGCTCGCCTCGAGCGGGAGCTTTCTCAGCTCCACCGGCCCGAGCTTTCCGGCGAGTTCGACCGGGATGGCCGCCAGATCCTCCGGCGAGGCGCTCCGGCCAAGCTGAGCCAGAGGCGCTCCGACCACGAGGTGAGCGGAGCCGGTCTCGCCTCCGGCGCCGGTGAGCGTGAGGCGGGCATCGAGCTGCTCCTCGGCACGGAGGGCGAGATGGAGGTCGGCCGCCGGCCAGGGCTCGACGGCCAGGCCGCGGAGCTGGACCTCGGCGCTTCCGCGCGGGTCGGCCAGCGT
>DASPUU010000163.1:0-13594 GCA_035622755.1 Myxococcaceae bacterium | reverse complement strand
CGGTTCCGACGTCACCGGCCAGGACTTCACCGCCAGCCACGTCGCGACGACGCAGCACATCTCCCTCACCGACGGCCTCGACAACGCCGTCATCCGGATGGACGACTTCAACGGCACCAACTGGACATCCCTCCGGGATGCCGGGACGAATGCCTTCGTCCGCGCCTTTGGCATCTACGTCGACCCCTCCGACACCATCTATGTCACCGGCGGCGGGGAGGTCGTCCAGACGACCCTGAGCGGCACACCCTGGAATGTCCTCGGTCACAACGCGGCCAACACGGACCGTTTCTTCGGCCCCGAGGGAGTCGCGGTGGACGCCGCGGGAAAGGTCTATGTCACCGACTGGGCCTTCCTCCCGGACGGAGGGAACGTCGGCCGCGTCGTCCAGACCGACATGAGCGGCACGACGTGGAACACCGTGGGGACCTATGGAAGCGGCACCGGCCAGCTCGCCTGTCCGGGCATGCTCTACGTGGACTCGAGCTCTCCGCCGTTCCTCTACATCGCCGACCGCTGCAACGACCGCATCGTCCAGACCACCATGTCCGGGACGCCGTGGAACGTGCTGACCGGCAAGGCGGGTGGGGGCGACACCTTCCATGGTCCGCGCGGCATTGCCGCCGCTCCGGACGGAGGATTCTGGGTGGCCGACGAGAGCAACGGACGCATCGTCTTCACCACCATGTCGGGCGTGCCGTGGACATCCGAGGTGCCTCCCCTGCGTCCGGACGGGGGCGCGGGACCGCCGCCGACCGCCCTCTTCGTCGATTCGACCGGGCTGGTCTACTCCGTCTCCTACCAGGGCCAGGGCGCCCTGCTGCGGTTTGACCCGTCGACCTCGGCCTGGACCGGCTTCTCGGGCGAACCGGCCGGCCAGACCTCCCAGTTCTACGGAGTCTACGTCCGGTAACGAGCGAGGCGAGGCTCACTCACGTCGAGGACGATGCCGGGCTCCACTCCTTGCCACGAGCCCCGGCCAGGACCGCTTCGCTGCGTTCCCAGAGCGTCCGCCCCATCTCCGGATCGGCGGCGCGCGCGTCGACCTCCTTCGCCGCCATCTTGTGAAGGTAGACCGCAGTCCGGCCCTCGAGGGCACGGCTGCAGGCGAGGTAGAGGACCGGCTCGTCGGCGACGAAGGGATCCTGGAAGAAGAGGCGCATGACTCCCCGGAGCAAGCCGCGCAGCGGCCCCGGCAGCTCTCGTGCGATGTTGGTGCGCATCGCTCCTGGGCAGAGCGCGAACACGGCCACCCGAGGCCTTCCCTCGACCGAGAGCCGTCGAGCGAGCTCCCAGGCGAAGGTCACCAGCATGAGCTTGTAGGTGGCGTACCAGGCGAGCACGCGCCGGGGGGAGCCGTCCCGCGGCCGATCCAGCCCATCGAGCGCCAGGTCGTCGCTCCAGCGATGTGCCTCGGAGGCGACGAGGACGATCCGCGGCACGTCGCCGGCCCGCCGGTCACGGGGGAGCACGCCCCGTTCGAGCAGGCGCGTGACCAGCGCGAAGGAGGACAGGTAGTTGACGACGAACATCTCGTCCAGCCCCTGAGGGGTCGACCGAGCCGCGGTGGGCACGATGCCCGCATTGAGCACGAGCCGGTCGAGCTGGATGCCATGAGACGCGAGGTCCGCCACGAGGCGGTCGATCGCAGCGAGATCCGACAGGTCCACGTGCACGGGCTCGAGGTGTTCGGGCGGCACGCCGAGCAACACTGCCCGGCGGTGCGCTTGCTCCAGGTCGCGCCGGTCGGCGAGGAGCACCCGGGCGCCGCGCCGGGCCAGATCCACCGACGTCGCAAAGCCGAGCCCCGAGGCGCCGCCCGTGACCAGGGCAAGCTTCCCATCGAGCCGCTCGTCCGAGGCGAGCGCTGGAAGTTGGCGCCGCACGCGAAACCGGTCCAGCACGCCGGTGAGGATGGCGGCGACAGGGTCGTTCCGGTTGCCTCGGGTCATGGCCCGCTCGAAGCAACCACGTGAGAGGCCGCTCGGCAAACACCAGCGTCCGGCCTCGAAGATCGAGGCGCGGATCGGGCACGGGCCCTGGGACGCCGATCGATCACAAGCCCTCAGTAGAGCATCTCGATGCACACCGGGCTTCCCACCCCGTGCACGGGGGTGCACGCGCACGCCCGGGCTCCGCAGGATCTCCGATGGAACGCGCCTTGCTCCTTCCGCGCAAGAGGGAGGTGGCACGTGGGAAGGAACCTGCATCGAGTTCTATTCGCCGGACTTCTGGCCATGGCGCTGACGGGCTGCGGCAGCTCGCTGGAGATCTCGCCATCGAGCGCATCGCTGAACCCCGGTCAGACCCAGGTCTTCACGGCCTCGGGTGGGAGCGGAGGCGGATACCAGTGGGCGATGGTCCGGAACTTATCGGGAGGAATCATCGACGCTGGCGGGAAGTACACCGCGGGACCGAACGCTTCCGCGAGCGAGGCTGACGTGATTGGCGTTCGGGACTCGTCCGGAGACGAAGCCCAGGCCACCGTCACGGTCGTGCCCGCCCTCGACTGGAACTTCATGTGCGGGGCGACTGGTGGTGGCCCGCTTCCGCTGCTCGTCTTTGCCGTGCTGCCCGGCGTGCTCTGGCGGGTGGGCCGGCGCGTGCGCCGCGTGTCGTGAGGCAGGGCCAGCGCCCGTCAGGAGTCGAACGGCTCCCGTGAGGAAAGCCCGCCCGCGCTGTCGTCCCACTCGAAGTACGGGTGAAGGGGGCTATCGGCCGGGCGCGCCAGCTGGACGAGCTGCTCCTGGGTGGGGAGTCGCCCGCCGTTGAAGGCGATGAGGTCCTCCACCAGCTGACGCGCCGCCTCGGTGAGCTCGGGCGGGTTCTCGGGCTCGTAGGCCTTCGGCCGCAGCCTGTCCTGCTGCCGCCTGGCTCCGTTTCGTTCCGACATCCTCGGGCGCCTCCAGGGTTACCCTCCCCTTGTCGGCATGCGAGGGGATCCATCTCGGGGCGCCCCAGTTTTGGCGCGGGCACGGCGATGTCGGGCGCAGTGCCCTGGCTGTCTACCTGGTCACACCGCCGGGTTCGTGGGGGCGGTGTCGTCTCGGCGTCGCGAGTTGCAGCGCAAGAACTGGCTGGAACGGCCGCTGGCGCCTGGGTTATCAGCGCCCCATGGCCCCGCACCGACCGGCGTTCATCATCTCGTCCTCCGACGTCCCCGAGCGGATGCACCGCTACCCGAACAGCGACGAGGACATGGCACCGGCACGCCCCATCGGCCGCGCCGCCGGCTTGCTCCGCATCGGGATCCACCTGGTGAGGGTGCCGCCCGGCAAGCGCACGTCCTATCCGCACGCCGAGTCGGCGGAGGAGGAGTTCGTCTACGTCGTCGAGGGCGAGATCGACGCGTGGATCGACGGCGAGCTCCACCGTATGAAGGCCGGGGACTTCGTCGCCTTCCCGGCCGGGACGGGCATCTGCCACACCTTCATCAACGACGGGGAGCGCGAAGCGCTGCTCCTGTCCGGTGGCGAGACGGAAAAGTCTCACAACCGGATCTACTACCCGCTCAACCCCTCCCGCCGGGGCGACATGCCGTGGAGCCGCTGGTGGGAGGACGTGCCGCAGCACCCGCAGGGCCTCCACGACGGAAGGCCGCGCCGGAGATAGCAGCCAGTTCGAGCGCAGGACCCGCGGGACTCGACCGGGCCCATTCCGTGGTTCCTCGCGCCAGCGCTCACCGACAGCCCGTGGCCTGTGGCCCGCCGTCCCCGGGCCCCTGCCCGACCGGGCAGGGCAGGCAGCAGAATGCTCCACCCGGGTTGAGGTCGGGATTGCAGTCCTGAGGCCCCACCGTCCCGGTGCACAGCGCTGAGCCCAGGACGCACGCGCCGCCCGCTGCGGCGCAGGCGGCGGGTCCGTCGGTGGACGAGCTCGAGCTGCAGCCGACGACCGCAAACACGAGAGCGCACGCTGCAAGAAGTGCCAGTCCCCTGGACATGTGCCTCCGGAGCCTAGCGCACTGGCGGCGAACGAACCCGGTGCACGGTCAGTGAGGACGTCGCCGGCGCAGCGAAGCGAAACGCGCTTTCCTCCAGCCGGCTCGGTGCGGCAGGCTCGGGGCGCGGTCGAACGGAGGGGTCGGACCATGCGTGGACTGGCTGGGGTGGTCGGGGTTTCCGTGTGGCTCGCCGGCGGTGCCGCCTGGTCTGCCGAACCGGGTGCGGCGCCGGTCACCGCCATCCGGGCGGGCGTCCTCATCGACGGCGTCTCCTCGGCACCGAGGAGGAATCAGCTCATCGTCGTCCGGGGAAACCGGGTGGAGAGCGTCGGAGACGCCGGGACGGTCAAGGTTCCCGACGGTGCGCGGGTCATCGACCTCTCCGCAGCGACAGTGCTGCCCGGCCTCATCGACGCGCACACCCACGTGCTCCTCCACGGGGAGGCGGCCGCAGAGGGTGGCTACGACGCGCAGCTCCTCAAGGAGGCGCTCGCCTACCGCGTGGCCCGGGCGACGGTGGCCGTGCGCCTGGCGCTCGAGCAGGGGTTCACCACCATCCGCGACGTGGAGACCGAGGGAGCGGGCTACGCCGACGTGGGCATCAAGCAGGCGATCGACCAGGGTTACCTCCCGGGTCCGAGGATGTTCGTGGTCACCCGGGCCATCTCGAGCACCGGCGGCTATGCGCTCGAGGGCTATGCCCCCGAGGTGGTGGTCCCCAAGGGAGCGCAGATCGCCGATGGCCCGGTGGAGACGCGCAAGGCCGCCCGCGAGCAGCTGGACCATGGCGCGGACTGGATCAAGGTCTACATGACCCATCGCTCCTGGGTGGACGCACAGGGGAACTTCGTCTCGCAACCCACCTTCACCGTCGAGGAGCTGAAGGCCATCGTCGACGAGGTCCACGGCTGGGGGAAGAAGGTCGCCTGCCACGCCTACGGCGGGATCGGTCTGCACCGCGCGCTCGACGGCGGCTGCGACTCCATCGAGCACGGGCTGGATCTCGACGAGCAGGCAGTGGCTCAGATGGTGAAGCAGGGCACCTGGCTCTGCCCGACGATGGCCGTCTACTACATGGGCTGGGCGCCGGAGGGGACGGCGGCCGGGCAGCGCGACCGGAAGCGCGCCGCAGTGCACGGACCGTCCCTCCAGCGGGCTGTCAAGGCCGGCGTGAAGATCGCCTTCGGCAGCGACGTCGGCGGTTTCCCCTGGACCGAGCCGATCGCGCAGGAGTTCGTGCGGATGGTCGAGTTCGGGATGACGCCGATGGCGGCGATCCAGGCCGCCACCTCGCGGGCGGCTCTCATGCTCGGGATGGCGGGGCAGCTCGGAGTCGTGGCGCCCGGCGCCTATGCGGACATCATCGCCGTCTCCGGCGATCCCCTGAAGGACGTCAAGGTGCTGGAGCAGGTGCGCTTCGTGATGAAGGACGGCAAGGTCTACAAGGACGGGACGAGGTAGCCCAGGGGGCACGGCGGCTCGGGACCCTGTGGCCGCGCGCTCCATGGCCCGCGCGGAGCTGCTCGGGCCGGTCGGCTGCGGGCCACGCTGGCCGGGATCCGGACGCTCGTCGGACCGCCGGGTGTGGACTCGGGAAGGTCCCGCTCACCCTGTGAGCGGCTGGACGCTCACCACCGGCGATTCATCTCCTGGAAAGCCCGGTCCAGGTCGGCCCGTGACGCCCCGAGCATCCCGGCCGTCATCCCGTAGCCAATCTCGAGCACATCCTCCTCGAGACCCTTCATCACCGCGGCGACGAACACGGCCGGCGTGAGGCCGGCCTTGAAGTTTCCCCTCTGGGCTCGGCCCTCCGGGTTCAGCTCCGTATCGACCGCCGGAGGCACGACCTCGAAGACCTTGATCCCGAGCCTGGCGAGCTGATGGCGGAGCGCCAGGGAGAAGGCATGCACTCCGGCCTTCGTGGCGCTGTACACCGGCATGCGCGCAGCCGGAACGAATCCGAGGCCGGACGAGACGTTGACGATGGCCGCGTCCGTCTTGCCGGTCAGCTGGGGGACGAACAGCCCGGAGAGGACGATGGGCGCCTCGAGGTTGACCCGGATCTCGTTCTCCCCGGACAGGAACGCATCGATGCCCCGGGTGAAATCGATGTCCCTCTGGATGCCGGCATTGTTGACCAGCACGTTCAAGCCCTTGAAGCGACCGGCCACCCAGGTCGCCAGCGCCTTGCACTCGGCCACGTTGGACACGTCGCAGGTCCTGACCTGCAGCTCCGGATGCTTGGCCCGAGCTTCGAGGAGCCGCGCCTCCCGCCGCCCGCAGACGATCACCGCGCTCCCCGCCCTCAGGAAGGCCTCGGCCAGGGCGTAGCCGATGCCCGTCGCCCCGCCGGTGATGAGCACCGTGTTCCCGGAGAGCTTCACGGGGAACCTCGAGATCGTGTCCGTCTCGGGTACCCCACCGTCTGCCCGAAGAGCACGCGCTGGTCGGAACGAAGGCCCAGCCTGGAAGCGAGCCGCTCCCGGTCGCAGTTGTGAAACCAGGCCGCCAGCCCAGCCGAGGCTGCGAACAGGTAGACGTTGGCGGCGATGAGGCCGGTGTCGACGTAGTAGTACGACCGCTGGACGTCCGGATCGTGAAGCCCCGGCTCCTGGAAGCCGGAGGTGTGGACCAGCCGGTCGATGTCCACCACGTAGATCAGCCGCACCGGAGACTCCGCCCCGGCGCTGGCCTGGCCCGGCCCGATGGCGAGAGGTCGCAGATCACCCGCGACCACCGGCACCAGCCGGTGCTGGAGCGGGTCGTACAGGTAGGCTCCCTCCTCGAGCGCGACGTAGAGATCGATCTCCTGGGAGTTGCTGGCCGACGCCGCCGTCCTGCCGGACGTGCCGAACGGACCTCGCCTCCGGTTGACTCCCCAGGCCGCCCAGAGCAGGTCCGAGAGCGTTTGCCAGGGAAGCTTCCGGGCGGAGATCTCGCGGGTGGTCCTCCGGAGCCGGAGGGCTCTCAGCAATGACCGGCTCGGCTCGAGCCGGGGGCGCGGCAGCTGGACCGTCTCGAGGTCAGGAAACGCGTCCTGCCGCCTCCTGACGAGGGCGGCTGCTCTCGTTCGCATCGCGGAGCTCCTCTCCCGACGCCACCCCTTCAAGCCGTGTGCCGTGACAGCCAGCAGGTGGCGTTGCCGTGCCGCTGCGCAGGATGTGCGGGGGGAGTCCGGAGCTCCCGGATCGGTCCTCCGGATGCTCGATGAGCACAGCTCGGACGGGGGATGCGCCGGGGGAGCATCGGCTGGCGGCTGCGGGCGACCGGCGCTACACCGTCGGCCAGGAACGGGGATCGACACCATTCCCACGCCAGAGGGGCGGGCGCACGGGGCGGGGGGCACCGCCCTGGCCCTGCTCTACGTCTTCGTGTGGGCCTCGGCCTTCGTCCCGAGCCGGATCGTCTCCATGCTCGGCCAGCCCCTCTGGGTGCTGGCCGTGCGCTTCCTCGCCGCCGGCAGCCTTCAGGTGGGCATCGTCGTGGCCGCCCGGCGCAGCTGGCCGCGCTCGCGGGCTTCCTGGAGCTCGCTCGCCGTCTACGGGGTGCTGGCCAACGCCTGCTACCTCGGGCTGACCTACGAGGCCATGCGGCACCTGTCTGCCGGGATGGCCGCGATCATCGCCAGCACGAATCCGCTGGTGCTGGCGATGGTGGCGCCCGGCCTTCTGGGCGAATCGCTCACGCCCCGCAAGGCCTTGGGGCTCGTTTTCGGCTTCTCCGGGGTGGTCATCTCCATGGCCGCCCGCGCCGGCTCGCAGGCAGCGCGTCCAGCCGACGCCCTCCTCGCCTTCCTCGGAGTCCTCGCGCTGGTCGCCTCCACGGTGGTCTTCAAGCGGCTGCGCGTCCGGGAGGACCTGGTCGCGGCCAACGCCGTCCAGCTCGGCGTCGCCGCGCTGGTCCTCCTCCCGGCGGCCTGGGCGCTCGAGGGCCGGCCCCACCTCCCTCTCACCGTCTCGCTGGTCGGAAGCCTCGCCTACCTGGTGCTGGTCCTGAGCATCGGGGCGTCCTTCCTCTGGCTCTGGCTCCTGCGCCACGGGGAAGCCAGCCGCGTCAGCGCCTTCTACTTCCTGACGCCGCTCTTCGGCCTCGGGCTCGCCGCCATCCTGCTCCGCGAGCGCGTGACTGCCATGGATGGGCTGGGGCTGCTGGCCGTGGCCCTGGGGATCATCCTCGTCCAGGGGCGCAGCTGACGCCCTGCCACGAACGGCTCAGGGACGCCCGTTTCGGCGACCGTCGAGCCGGATGATCCAGCGCTCGACGCTGTCCAGGAGGAGATGCGTCTGGCTCCAGGGATCGCGCGCCAGCGTCGCACGGACCGCTGCCTCGGATTCGGCCTCGACGACGAGCACCGCGCGCTCATCGGCGAGAGGCCCTCCGAGGATGACGAAGCCACTCTCGACGAGCCCATCCATGAACGCCGCGTGCGCCGACCAGCCGGGCTGCTCCTCGAGCGGGAGCGACGGGTCGTAGCGGGGGCCGGCGCGCCGGTTGACGACGATGAAGGTCGGCACGCGCTTGCTCTAGCATACGCAGGGTGACGACGCCGCGCGTCGATGCCGGCGCGGCGTTGTGCGGGGGTAGTCTCCAGCCTCCCTGGAGAACGGAGGAGAGCATGAGAGCGCGCTTTATCGTCACGACGCTGGCTGGTGTCGTGCTTTTGGGTCCCGCGGGCGTCACGCGCGCGGACCAGAACCAGCCCTTCCCGGTCGTGACCCCCGAGCAGGTCAAGTGGGTGAACCGGCCCGGCTTCGAGGGCGTGCAGTTCGCCTCCATCGCCGGCGATCCCTCCAAGCCCGGCATCTACGTCATCCGGGTCAAGTTCTCGCCCGGCCGGATGACCAGGCCGCACTGGCACCCGGAGGATCGCCACGTCATCGTCATCTCCGGCACCTGGTACATGGGCGAGGGGGACACCTTCGACCCGGCGAAGACGGTGCCGCTGAAGGCCGGGAGCTACGCCATGCACCCGGCCAAGGCCCATCACTACGATGGCGCCAAGGACGAGCAGGTCGTCCTCCAGATCGTCGGCTACGGCCCGAGCGGGACGACTCTGGTGCACCCCGAGGACGGAGACACCGGACCGTCCATGACCAAGTAGCCCGGCGCCCGGCGATCAGCGGCCGCGCCGCACGTCGCGGAGGATCTCCCGGGCGGCGTTTCGCCCGCACGCGCCCATCACCCCGCCGCCGGGGTGGGTCGCGGCGCCGCACAGATAGAGGCCCCGGACCGGCGTTCGGTAGTCGGCCCAGCCGGGGATGGGCCGCATGAAGTGCAGCTGCGAGAGGCCCATCGCACCCTGGAAGATGTTCCCCCCGGTGAGGCCGAAGCGCCGCTCCAGGTCGAGCGGCGAGAGCACCTCGCGCCCGACGATGCTGCGCCGGAATCCGGGAGCGGCCTCCTCCACCAGCTCGATGCAGCGATCGGCGAAGGCCTCCTTGCGTTCGTCCCAGCTCCCCTCGGCCAGCCGGTAGGGGGCGTACTGGATGAACATCTGCATCACGTGCTTCCCGGGGGGCGCCACCGAGGGATCCACCGCCGACGGGATGGTGCATTCGATGACCGGGGAGGTGGACGGGCGCCCGGCACGGGCGTCGTCGTAGGCCCGCTCGATGTAGTCGATGCTGGGGCAGATGTGGATCGTGCCGCGGTGCTGCGGCCCGGACGCGTGCCCGGGAAGCGCGGTGAAGCTGGGCAGCTCCGAGAGCCCGAGGTTGATCTTCAGCGAAGCGCTCGAGTAGTCGATGGAGCGGACCGCCTCGGCCACCTCCTCCGGCAGGTGCTCCGCCCCCACCATCCCGAGCAGGGTGACGGTGGCGTCGGCGTTCGAGACCACCCGGCGAGCCGGAAGCTCGGAGCCGTCCCCGAGAACGACGCCCGTGGCGCGCCCGTCGTGCATGCGCACCCTGGCCACCGGCGTCCCGGTCCGGATCTCCGCGCCCCCTGCCCGCGCTGCCGAGGCGATGGCCTCGCTCAGGGACCCCATCCCGCCCTTCACGTACCCCCACACGCCTCGCGCGCCGTTGCACTCCCCCATGACGTGATGGAAGAGCACGTAGGCGGTTCCCGGCGTCGAGGGCGAGGCCATCGCCCCGATGACCGCGTCGGTGGCCAGGGCCGCCTTGAGCTGTTCCGACTCGAACCAGCGGTCGAGCACCGCCCGGGCGGGCCCGGCCAGGATTTCGAGCGCCCGGGGCCCGTCCCTCCCCAGGCGCAGGAACCGCCACCCGGTCCGGGCAAGCTGAAACAGATCGCGCGGCCGACCGGAGAAGGGGTCGGCGGGCGTTTCCAGCAGCGTCGGCTCGATGGCCTGGGCGATCCGCTCCAGCATCGCCTCGTAGACGGGCAAGCGTTCGGCATCCCGCGCCGAGAACTTGGACACCTCCCGCTGGTTCAGGTCCGCGTCGGGCCCCATGAGCAGGTACCGACCGTCCGGGAAGGGGGTGAAGGACGACGGGTTGCGAGGGAGCAGCTGGTAGCCATGCCGTGCCAGGTCCAGGTCGCGAACGATCTCGGGGCGAAAGAGACTGACCACGTAGGCGGCGGTCGACACCCGGAACCCCGGCCAGGGCTCGTCGGTGACGGCCGCCCCGCCGACGCGGTCCCGGGCCTCGAGCACCAGCACCCTCTGGCCCGCGCGCGCGAGGTAGGCCGCGGCCACCAGGCCGTTGTGTCCCCCACCCACGACGATGACGTCCCAGGTCTCCATCGGTGCCCCTCCCGGACGCGCCGGAGGGGCGAAGAAGACCACGGATCCCCCGGGGGCTGCGACCCTTCCCTGAGTCAAGGGGACCAGCTCGGATGAACGAGCCGGAGTCGAGCCTGGTCACCGGCGCTCTCTCCGGAATCGGTGCTCCCGTGCGTGTCATCGCTTGCCGGGACTGGGCGCGCCCGAGTCCGGTTGCGCCGGCAGCGAGGCATTCGTAGGCTGCTCGCCGCCCGGCCTCCGCCCCCGTCAGCGGGGCGCCCGGCGGACAACAGAGGAGAGACGATTCATGGCCGCCCCCGAAGAGGCTTCCGGTCCCAAGCCGCCCATCTACAAGACCCCGGCGAGCAATCGCCCTCTTCCTTCGCCGGTCGGCCTGACCCGTGCCTTCGCCAACGGAGTCGCCGGATTCGCTCACGCGCTCACCTCCGGCGTCCAGGCCTTCAACCAGAGCCTGACCACGGAGAACATCACCGCCCTGAGCCTGGACAACGGCCTCATCGTCGGATCCGTGGCCGCCAACGCACGTTTTCTCGAGGAGCTGGCCAAGCTCCCGCAGCGCCTTTACGAGGACCTGCGCCGGTCGGTGGCCGAGCAGAGAGGCGGCCCCGGGAAGGACCTCGACTACGACAGCATCGCCACCCTGGTCGCCGCCAAGCTGAGCCAGAAGGGACCCGCGGACACCGGCGCCCCGGGCCGGTCCTCCCCCTCGGGCCGCTCGCCCTGACCCGGCGCTGATCGGACCCACCTGCCCCGGGCATGCTCGACGCTCGTCGCTCCCACGCGCCGGCACCGTCGCTCGGGGAGGCGCTGCCGGCGGCGCCTTCCCGGCGCCGTCGTCCCCGCTCTCCGCCGTTCCTCCTCCTCTTCGTGGGCCGCTCGCTCTGGCTCACGCTGACCTCGATCCGCTTTCTCCTCGAGCTCGCCATCCGCAGACCGTTCGACCGGAAGGTGGGCCCGGACCTGCTCCGCCGCTACCTGGAGGCGTGCGGAGCCGGATTCGTCAAGCTCGGCCAGCTCCTGGCCATGCGGTACGACCTTCTCCCGGAGCGCTACTGCTTCGGCCTGGCCGCCCTGCTCGACGACCTGGCGCCCTTGCCGGCGGAGACGGTGACCGCGGTCATCGAGGCGGATCTCCAGA
This sequence comes from Myxococcaceae bacterium, assembly GCA_035622755.1. Classification (GTDB taxonomy): domain Bacteria; phylum Myxococcota; class Myxococcia; order Myxococcales; family Myxococcaceae; genus JADGRA01. Next base: position 1,804 of record DASPUU010000163.1, on the reverse strand, counting down.
GGCCGCTGCGGGAGGTCTTCCCGACCTTCTCCGCGGTCGCGCTGAGCTCGGCCTCCATTGCCCAGGTGCACCGGGCCAGGCTGCCGGACGGTACGGAGGTGGTGGTCAAGGTCAAGAAGCCCGGTGTCGAGGCGCGGATCCGCGTCGACCTGCTCCTCCTGCGATTCGCCGCGTACCTGGTCGACAGCCTGGGGCTCGCGCGCGAGCTCAACCTGCGGCGGGTGGTCCGCGTCGTCGCCGCCTCCGTCGCCAGCGAGCTGGACTTCGAGCGAGAGGCCCGGAACACGCAAGCCATGCACGACGCGCTGGCGCGTGACCACATCAACCACCGTGCACCACTCGTCCACGAGCAGCTCTGCGGACGGAACGTCATCACCATGGAGGACCTGGAGGGGGTGCCGCTCAAGGATCTCATCCAGGCGCTCCGAGCCGGCGGAGACGCCGGGCTCGCCTCGCACGTCGATCCGGATGCGCTCGCCCTCCTCGTCTTCCGCTCGATGCTCGAGCAGTTCTTCCATCACGGGTTGTTCCATGCCGATCCGCACCCGGCCAATCTCCTCCTCCTCAAGAGCGGTGGGCTCGGCCTGGTGGACTTCGGAATGATCGGCATCCTGGATGACCGGACCCGCATCCAGCAGTTCCGGCTCCGGGAGTGCATCGCCCAGGGCGATGCCGACGGTGCCTTCCACGTGCTCCTCAACTCCCTCGAGCCCATCCCCAGGGGCGACCTGTGGCAGTTCGAGAGCGAGTTCCGGGACATCGTGGCCGACTGGGTGGCCGCGGTGAGCAGCGACAGCGCGCCGCTCCGCCACCGGAGCAGCGGGTACTTCATCCAGCGCCTGTTCCGGGCGATGCGCCGGGCGCACATCTCGATTCCGGTGTCCGTGGTCCAGCTCTACCGCTCCATCCTCATCGCCGACGCGGTCATGCTCGCCCTCTCACCCCGGGTGAACTGGGTTCCCGAGCTGAGCAACTTCGTGAGGGACGAGCGCCGGCGCAGGCTGAAGGAGCTCTGGGTCCGGCTGACCTCGGGTGAGGGACTGGGGTCGGTGGCCACCACCGGGCTGCTGGCCAGGTCCGCGGTGGACAAGTCCCTGGCCTGGATCAGCTACCGGTTGCCGGCGCTGAGCAGGCAGTACCAGGACGTCCTCGGGCAGGGCGAGCGGATGCTCGTCGTCGCCCTCTCCTACACGCGCGCGCTCTGCTGGTGCGTGGCGCTGGTGTGCATCGGACTCGAGCTGATGGGGTGGCCAGCCCAGGTCGTCCCCGAGCCCCTGGGCGGGCTCCGGCTATGGGGGTACTGGGTCGCCGGCGCCGCCGTCGTCGGGGCGCTGCTCACCGGAGCGATGCGGAACTCGCTGCTCGACCAGGCCGCGCGGAGCGTCGCCGCGCCGGACTGAGGCGCCCTCCAGCCGGCGGCTCCGGCTCTCCTGCTCGAGCAGGACCCGCATCCCCCGGAGGATGTGCCGGTGCAGCCGGTGTGCGAGGAAGCGCTCGAAGGGCCGCCACAGCCAGCGCGGTCGGAGGTGGCCGAAGTACCGGGTGGAGAGAACCACCGTGCAGCCCCCGCCCGGCTCATCGGCCAGCTCGTACGACCCCCCGCCCATGGAGATGCTGTCCTCGATGCCGAGCGCCTGCAGCCCGACCTCGAAGCGCAGGAGGCGGGGGGGCTCCGAGGCGGTGATTCGCTTCTCCAGACGGCCCCCGTCGTAGGTGCAGCGAATGATGGCGCCGACGCGCGTCTTGGCGCCCTCGGTGCGGATGGGTGCGGGGAGGAAGGCTCGGAGGAGCGGCGTGGGCCGGC
>DASPUU010000162.1:0-24199 GCA_035622755.1 Myxococcaceae bacterium | reverse complement strand
AAGTCCGGGCCGGGCGAGGATCCGGCCTCGCCGTCCTTCCGCAACAAGCTGGCGCTGGGAGCACTGGCCCACCTCCGGAAGCAGCGCCCGGCTCCCCTCTTCACCGCCGCCGCCCTGGAGCTGATCGAGGTCGGAAACTTCGACGACGACCTTGCCCGCATCGCCGGCTGCGACTGGGTGGTGGAGGTGGTGAAGGAGGACCTGGCCGTCAAGCAGGCCCTCTTCGCCCGGGTGGAGCCCCACCTGGCCCCGGGAGCGGTCATCACCTCCAACACCTCCGGGCTCTCCATCGTCGGGATGCTCGAGGGGCGGGGGCCCGCCTTCCGCCGGAGCTTCCTCGTCACCCACTTCTTCAACCCGGTGCGCTACATGAAGCTGCTCGAGCTGGTGGCCGGCGCCGAGACCGACCCCCGGGTGGTGGAGCGGATGGCCCGCTTCGGCGAGGAGGTGCTGGGCAAGGGCATCGTCCACGGCAAGGACTCGACCAACTTCATCGCCAACCGGGTGGGCACCTACGGGATGCTGCGCGTGCTCGCCGAGCTGCAGAAGGCGGAGCTCACCGTGGAGGAGGTGGACAAGATCTTCGGGCCCGCGCTCGGCCGCCCGAAGAGCGCCGTCTTCCGCACCACGGACATCGTCGGCCTGGACACCTTCGTCCACGTGGCCAAGAACTGCTACGACACGCTGCTCCAGGACGAGGAGCGGGAGACGTTCCGCGTGCCGGCCTTCGTCGAGCAGATGGTGCAGAAGGGCATGCTCGGCGACAAGAGCGGCCAGGGCTTCTACAAGCTGGTCCGGAAGCCGGACGGCGAGAAGGACATCCTCGCCCTCGACCTGGCCACCCTCACCTACCGTCCGCAGGCCAAGGTCCGTTTCGAGTCGCTCGGAGCGGCGCGGAACATCGAGGACGTCGGCGAGCGCATCCGCACCGTGCTCACCGGGACGGACAAGGCGGCCCGCTTCGCCGAGCGGGTGACCCTGGACACGCTCGCCTACGCCAGCCGCCGCATCCCGGAGATCTCCGACGATCTGGTCAACATCGACCGGGCCCTGCGCTGGGGCTTCGCCTGGGACCTGGGGCCCTTCCAGGTCTGGGACACCTACGGCGTCCGCGCCGGCGTGGCGCGGATGAAGGAGCTCGGGCTCCGGCCGGCGAAGTGGGTGGAGGAGATGCTGGCCGCCGGCCGCGAGACCTTCTACGGGGTGGAGGGGACGCGCGACACCGCCTGGGACGTCCCGGCGCGCCACCCGGTGCCGGTCCCCGAGAATCCCCGCACCGTCCGGGTGGAGTACCTGCGCCGGGGCAACCGCCGCCTGGAGACCAATGACTCGAGCTCGGTGTGGGACCTGGGCGACGGTGCCTTCCTGCTCGAGTTTCACTCCAAGATGAACGCACTGGATGACGCCATGGTCGCCATGCTCAACACCGCGCTCGACCGCACCGAGCGCGAGGGGCGCGCCCTGGTCATCGGCAACGACGGCCCGAACTTCTCGGTGGGTGCGAATCTGATGGGCCTGCTCATGGCCGTCAAGAGCGACGACCTCCCGTCGGTGGCCAAGCTGGTGGAGTCCTTCCAGCGCGCCAACCAGCGGCTCCGCTACAGCGCGGTGCCGGTGGTGGCGGCCCCGTTCGGCCTCACCCTCGGCGGCGGCGCCGAGGTGACCATGGGCGCCAACGCCATCCAGGCCGCCGCCGAGCTGTACATGGGCCTGGTGGAGGTGGGGGTGGGCCTCATCCCGGGCGGCGGCGGAAACATGCAGCTGCTCCGCAACCTCTACGGGCCGTTCGCCACCGATCGCGACTTCGACCCGCTCCCCTTCCTGAAGAAGGCCTTCCTCGCCATCGGGACGGCCAAGGTGGCCACCAGCGCCGAGGAGGCCCGGGAGGCCGGCTTCCTGTCGCGCCAGGACGGGATCTCCCTGAACCGGGACTTCCTCATCGCCGACGCCAAGGCTCGCGCCCTGGGGATGGCCGAGGCCGGGTTCCGGCCCCCGCGGCCCACCCACTTCCGGCTGCCGGGGCGCAGCGGCGCCGCCACCATCGACATGATGCTCTACGACATGCAGCTCAACAATCAGATCTCCGCCTACGACCGGCACATCGGGCAGAAGCTGGCCACCGTTCTCACCGGCGGCGACGTCTCGGCGAACACGCCGGTGACCGAGGAGCGGATGCTCGAGCTCGAGCGCGAGGCCTTCCTCTCGCTGTGCGGGGAGGAGAAGACCCAGGCGCGCATGGCGGCGATGCTGGAGACGGGCAAGCCGCTGCGAAACTGATTCCAGCCCGTTAGCAGCAGACCGCACTCCGAGGAGACCCCATGGCCGGCAAGGTCGTCATCGCCAGCGCAGTTCGAACCCCCTTCACCCGGGCCCTGAAGGGAGAGTTCAAGGACACTCGCCCGGATACGCTGGCGGCGGCGGCCATCGCCGAGGCGCTGCGGCGCGTCCCCGGGCTCAAGCCGGCCGACGTCGAAGACGTCATCCTCGGCTGTGCCATGCCCGAGGGGGAGCAGGGGATGAACGTGGCGCGGCTGGCGGCGCTCCTCGCTGGTCTGCCGAACACCGTTCCGGCGATGACCATCAACCGGTTCTGCTCGTCCGGCGTGCAGTCCATCGCCCAGGCCGCCCAGAGCATGCTCGCCGGGATGTACGAGGTGGCCATCGCCGGCGGCACCGAGTCGATGAGCATGGTGCCCATGGGCGGGAACAAGGTGTCCGCCAATCCCGAGCTCATGGAGAAGCTCCCCGAGGTCTACACGTCGATGGGCGCCACCGCGGAGAACGTGGCCAGCCGCTTCGGCGTGAGCCGTGCCGACCAGGATGCCTTCGCCTGCGAGAGCCAGCGCCGGGCGGCCACCGCCCGTGAGAAGGGCTACTTCAAGGACGAGACCCTCCCGGTGACCACCGAGGTCTTCGACGACGCCGGCGTGCCGCGCACCGTCACCGTTACGGCCGACACCATCCTCCGGCCGGACACCACGCTCGAGGGGCTGGCCAAGCTCAAGCCCGCCTTCAACCCCAAGGGCACGGTGACCGCGGGCAACGCCTCGCCCCTCACCGACGGCGCCGCAGCGGCGGTGCTCCTCACCGAGTCACGCGCCCAGGCGCTGGGCGTCAAGCCGCTCGGCACCTTCGTCGACTTCCAGGTGGCCGGGGTACCCCCGGAAATCATGGGCATCGGGCCGGTGCCGGCCGTCCGGAAGCTGCTCGCCCGGAACAAGCTGGCAGTCAAGGACATCGACGTCTTCGAGCTGAACGAGGCCTTCGCCGCCCAGGCCCTGTACTGCATCCGCGAGCTGGGCATCCCGCCGGAGAAGGTGAATCCCAACGGCGGCGCCATCGCCCTCGGCCACCCGCTCGGAGTCACCGGGACACGGCTCACCGCCACACTGCTGCGCGAGCTCAGGCGCCGAGGAGGACGCCTGGGCGTGGTGACGATGTGCATCGGCGGCGGGATGGGCGCCGCCGCACTCTTCGAGACGGCCTAGCTCAGAGAGGCTTCGGCTGGCCGCGCGAGGCGAAGAGCCGCGCCGCGACGACGAAGACCAGGGCTCCGAGGAGCGCGACGACGGCTGCCGAGATGTCGTAGCGGAGCTCGCCCCAGAAGGGTCCCTGCGGGAAGAGCGGCCGCCCGACGATGCCGCCGATGAGCCCGCCCGCCGCGCCGGCGATGAGGCTCTCCACCAGCGGGAGCGGGCGCCACCGGGAGAGGAAGGCGAGGGCGAAGCCGACGCCGAGCCCGAGGAATGGCCAGCTCATCACCTCGAAGGTGCTCATGACGAACCTCCTGTGAATCACCGACGGAGCGTGCATCCCTCGTGCCCGGAGGGAGAGCCCGGACCGGCGGTGGTCCGGCGCCGGCCCGTGCGCACGCAGAAGGGACCCCGGCGCGGCGGCGCGCAGCGCTTGCGCGCCATCAGCGGGGTGGAAGCCGGAAGCGCTGGCCGCAGACTGGACCGGAGCTCACCTCGCCGTCCTCGGGGACGAGCCCCTCCGGCGGCCGGAGGGCGCCGCACCCCTCGGCGAGGACCAGCGCCTCCTGCCATCGCGCGCGCGGCCATACCCCGTAGACATCGACGTCCGCACCCCGCTCGCGGGCGACGAGCTTGACCCAGAGCGCACACGTCTGCCGGCGGGGGAGGGAGGTCTGGTTCTGGAGCACGCCCCGCTCGAGCGGAAGCGCCCGGGCAATCCCGCGGCAGGCGTCGCCGTTCTCCGCGCTCTCGAAGCCCTGCGCCAGCGTGGCCACCAGCGGCTGGCGCCCCCACGCCGGCGCCGCCCGCCAGGCGACGAGGGATGCCGCGGCCAGGGCGACCACGGCGCGCAGGCGGGGCCGGGGAACGGCCGGCACCCAGGAGGCGGCCCAGAGGGCCATCACCGGGGCGAGATTGAGGATGAAGCGCGCCTGGTAGTTCCGCGCGTTGAGGACCACCAGGGCCAGGAGCTCGCCCAGGACGAGCGCGGTGAAGGGGGCGAGCAGCCTCCGGGTGACGGTCGACCGCCAGCTGGCCACGGCCACCGCGGCGGCGAGGACGAGGACAAGCCCGTGGCCCCCCGTGGGAATCCAGCCGTTCCACGCCGCCCGCGGGTAGAAGAGGAGGCGCTCGGCGAGACCCTCCGGTGTCTCGCCGCTCACGTAGTCGAAGCTGGTCAGCAACAGGACCCGCAGCCGCCAGGTGAAGGGCACCAGCAGCCAGAGGCCCATCGGCGTCGCCAGCCAGGCCCAGAGAAACCTCACCCGGTCGGGCACCTCCCGGGAGAGGTCCGCTCGCCCCCGCCACCAGGCGAGCTGGAGGAAGGCGAAGAGGGACAGCGCTCCGAAGGCCAGCGGACCCTGTGGACCGTGGAGGCTGATTCGCTGGCCGAGCAGCGCCAGCTCGCCCCCGCCGGTGGCCCGGGCCCAGAGGGCGACGCCCAGCTGTGCCAGGGCGGCGGCGAGCAGGACGGCGGCCAGCGGCATCCGAACGCCGCGGACCAGCGCCACGCCCAGGGCCCGGGCCGCCGGGAGCGCGCCGCCCTCCACCGCCTCGGTGAGCAGGACCGCCGCGGCGAGGATCATCCCGTGCTGCCACTTCACGTGAAAGAGCAGGTTCCCGAAGATGGCCAGCGCCCAGGGCCGGCGCGCGGCCGAGTCGCGCGAAGCGAGCCAGGCCGCCGCCGAGGCGAGCGTCAGGAGGGCGGACGGCACCTCGAGCATGGCGTCCGCGGCGAAGACGAAGAGGGGACGGATGCCCGCCAGCACGGCCGCCGAGACGAGCAGGACCAGCAGCGCATCCCCGGCGCGGGGGGCGACGCACCGGGCGGCGAATCCGAGGGCGAGGAAGAGGGCCGCGGCCAGCGCCAGCGAGAGGCCGTGCTCCACGGCCAGCGCGCGCGAGGGACCGGCGAGCGCATGGAGGGGAGCGGCCAGCGCGAGCCGGAGCGTGGGCCACGTCTCCGGCCCGGCCAGGTAGCGGAGGTAGCCGACCAGGTCCGAGGTAAGGAGGGCGTCGGCGGCCTCGACGTCGAGCATCACCCGCCGGGCGGAGTCCCATCCGAGCGCATGCCGGTTGGGTACCTCCGGCAGCACGGTGGCGATGCGGACCCCGGCACCCAGCGCGAGAATCCCGCCGGCGAGGATCGGCCACTGGCGCGCCGCCCGGGTCGGCCCGCCCGGGCCCGGCTCCAGGGCTGGCGGCCGGGAGGTCAGGGCTTGGGCGCCGCCTTCTCCGGCTGGTTGAGGTAGAGCGAGTGGCAGGAGATGCAGACCTGCATCATGCTCCCGAAGGCAGTGGCCAGAGCCTGGTTGTCCCCGTCCCGCGAGGCCTTGGCCAGCGCCGCGGTGCGCTCGCGGAGAACCGAGTCCAGGTAGCGGAAGTTCCGCTGGGCCTGGGTCTCCGTCGCGCCGGGCGCCGCTACTACCCCCAGCCCGGTGTCCGAGCTGATGCGGAGGGAAACCTCGTCGATGGTCTTCCGCTGGAGCAGGGTCACCGCCAGCGTGAGCTCCATGAGATCCGCGCCGTGGCGATTCATCCGACGCTGCACCACCGACCGGCCGTCGGTGGGGACGACGTCGGCCGGCATGGGCTCGGGCTTCTTCGCCCCGGGCGCCGAGCTCGCGGGCGCCTGGGCGTGGGCTGCGCTCCCCAGCGTGACGAGGAGCAGACACGGGACGAGCAGTCGCTTCATGGCACTAACCTTGGACGACCGACCCAGGAGGAGCAAGGCCTCTCGGCGGAATCGGAACGAAGGGCCAGCCCGGGAGCCCGGAGGCGCGGCCCGACGCCCGGGCCAGGTGGTCGGCGGCGATGTTGGCGCTCTCGACGATGGTGAGCAGCCCGCTCCCCGGGTGCGTCCCTCCCCCCACCCAGTACAGCCCCTCCACGCCCCGGTCACGCACCGGCGGGCGAAGGGGGCCGAGCTGACTCCAGGAATGCGCCAGGCTGAAGACCGCGCCCCGGTGCACGTTGAACTGGTCGCGCCAGGTCTCGGCGGTGAAGGTGCGCTGCGCCCGGGTGTGCCGGGCCACGTCACCGAGACCGACCTTGGCCAGCCAGCCGGGCACCCGCTCCGCCAGCGTCCGCTCCAGGCCGGCCCAGCTCACCGGCCGGGCGGTGTTCGGGGTGGGCACCAGCACCGACAGCGTCGAGTGGCCGGGCGGCGCACCCCCGGGGTCGGTGACGCACGGGTTGCACACGTAGAAGGGCGGATCCTCCAGGTCCGGGGTGCGGTCCTCGAGCGAGTCACGGTCCGTCCGGCGCGCTCCCTCGGAGAGGTAGACGAGGTGGTGGGGAAGCTCTTCCCAGCGCCGGTCCAGGCCCAGGTAGAGCATGAAGGTACTGCACGAGAAGCGCGCCCGGTCCAGCCAGCGGTCGGAGAGCCGTGTCCCGTCCCGCCAGCGGCCGTCCACGAGGCGGGTCGCGGCGTAGGGCAGATCGGCGTTGACCACCACCGCATCGCCGGCGAGGCGCTCGCCGCCCTCGAGCTCCACGCCACGCACGCGCGCGCCGTCGATCCACACCTGCCGGACGGGCGTCCCGAGCCGGAAGGTCGCCCCCAGGTCCTCGGCGCAGCGCTGCATGGCCCTGGCCAGCGCCCGGAAGCCGCCCTCCACGTGCCAGACGCCGAAGGCGAGCTCGAGGAAGGGGATGACCGAGAACACGCTCGAGCAGGTGGTCGGATGAAGCCCGAGGTACTTCGACGGATAGGCGAGCGCGTACGTCAGCCGGTCGTCGTGGAAGTAGCCGTCGAGGTGCCGGTGGAGCGACTGCCAGGGCTTGAACCGGGCCGCCGGGGCAAGCCGCCAGGGGGCGAAGTAGGCCAGCGTCTCGGCCGGGGTACAGATGAACTTCTCGTACGCCACCTGGTACTTCCGGCGGGACATCTCGGTCCAGCGTCGCAGGGCTGCGCCGAGGCCGGGAGCCAGCGCCTCCGCCGCCGACTCCATCCGCCCGGCGTCGGCGGAGGTGTCGAGCAAGGTCCCGTCCCAGAAGTGCACGCGGGTGTTCGGCTCGAGGCGGACCAGGCGGACGTAGTCGCCCAGCGACCGGCCCCAGCGCTCGAAGACCCGGCCGAGCACCTGCGGGAGCTGGAGGATGGTCGGGCCGGTATCGAGCGCGTACTCACCCTTCTCGCCGAGGCGCAGGCCCTTCATCCGCCCCCCGGGGAGGGCGTCCTTCTCCAGCACCGTGACCCGGAACCCCAGGCCGGCCAGGTTGATGGCTGCCGCCAGACCGCCCGGTCCGGCGCCCACCACCACCACGTGCTCGAGCCCCCCCGGCAGGCGCCCCCCTCAGATGCAGTACGGCGTGCCGGTGTCCGGGCTGATGTTGCACAGCGTGGCGGTCACCCCGCTGCCGTTGAGCGCCCCCAGGGACTGGAAGCCCACCGCGTAGTCGAGCACCGTCCCGGTGGTGCCCAGGGTGACCGAGCCGTTCGTCGCCGGTGCCTGGAGGGTGACGCCGCAGCTCGGGTCGAGCTTGTAGAAGGTGACCAGGGCGGACGGGCCGCCCCCGAGCGAGGAGCCCGCCGGGAGGACGGTGTAGGTGCCCGAGGGGAGAGGCGTGGGCACGCCCACCGCCGCGTACAGCTCGAACAGCGCGATGGTGGACGAGTGGTAGAAGGCGTCCGAGCTCTGGTTCGCCTGCTGGAGGGTGCAGGTGCCGGGGGCATCGGTGGCGGTCACCAGCAGGCAGGAGAGCCCGTTCTGGCAGGTGCCCTCGACGTAGCTGACGTCCTGCGGCGCGAACGGGTACCCGCCGACGGTGTTGGGCGGCGGCGCGGTGGTGTTCGAGCCGCAGCCGGCGAGGCACAGAGCCCAGGTCAAGGCGAAGCGTCTCATGGGTCGATCTCCGCTCCCCTCGTCGAGGCGCCGGATGCTACTACGCCGCCTCGCCGGTGGGCTTTCGCGGCACGGGCCCGAGCGCCGGCATGTCCAGCTGGCGGACGGCCACCTCCAGGGGCTCCAGCTGCGGAACCTCCTCGCTTGCTCCCCCGGCCCCCAGCTCGCGGAGCTTCCGGGCGCTCGGCAGCACGCGGCTCTCCAGCGACCCGACCGCCCGGTTGTAGGCGTCGACGCCCTTGCTCAGCTGGGCACCCAGCGACTGCAAGCTGGCGGCCACCATCCGGATGCGGTCGTGCAGCTCACGCCCCAGCCGCTGGATGGTCTGAGCATGCTCGGCCACCTGTTCCTGGCGCCAGCCGTAGGCGACGGCCCGGAGGAGCGCGATGAGCGTGGTCGGCGAGGCAGGGATGACGTTGTGCTCGGCGCCGAACTCGATGAGCGCCGGGTCTCGCTCCAGCGCCGCGGCGAAGAACGACTCGCCGGGGAGGAACATGACCACGAACTCGGGAGCAGCGGCGAGCTGGGCGGCGTAGGCCTTGTCCGCCAGGGCCTTCATGTGCCGCCGGATGTGGGCCGCGTGCTCCTCCAGCTTCTCCCGTCGCCGCGCCTCGTCCTCGAGCTCGTGCGCTTCCAGGTAGGCCTGGAGCGGGGCCTTGCTGTCCACCACCACCTGCTTGCCCCCCGGCAGCTGCACCACCAGATCCGGGCGGAGCCGCCCCCCCTCGGCCTCGACCTGGGCCTGCTCGACGAAGTCACAGTGGGCGAGCATCCCGGCCAGCTCGACCACCCGCCTGAGCTGGACCTCTCCCCACCGGCCGCGCACCGACGAGGAGCGCAGCGCCCCCACCAGTCGCTCGGTCTGGGTCCGGAGCTGGAGGTGGGCCTCGGCGACGCCGCGGAGCTGCTGGTCGAGGGCTCCGTAGGCGTGTGCCCGGCCCTTCTCCAGCTCGAGCAGCTGCCCACCCATCTTCTCCAGCTGCTCCCGCAAGGGAGCCACCAGCTCGCCGACGGCGGTGGTGCGGGCCTCGAGGTCGGTGCGGGCGCCCTCCTGGTACCTCTCCAGGGTGGTCTTGGCCAGGTCGAGGAAGGCCTGGTTGTTGTCCTTGAGGGCATCGAGGGAGAGCGCCTTGAACTGCCGGACCAGCTCTCCTTGCGCCTCGGTGAGAAGCTGGAGCTTCTCCTCCGCGGAGCGGAGCTCCTGGGCGCGGCGGGCCTCCAGGGCGGCGAGCTCCGATTCGAGCGAGCCACGGGACGCGAGGAGCGCGGCCGCCTCCGTGCGAAGCCCGGCCAGCTCGGCCTCCAGGCGCACGAGCCCCTCCTCGCGCCCCCGCAGCCGCTCGGTCATCGCCGCGAGCTCGACGTGCAGCCGGGCCTCGCGCTCTCCGAGCGTGCGGGCGAGCGCCACCCGCCCGAGGATCCAGGCGAGCAGCGCCGACGCCAGGGCCGCCGCGGCAGCCACGGAGGGCAACACCCAAGTCTCCATACCGTGTGACGGTAACCGCTGCGTCCGACAGCCGGGGGCTGGCGCACCGGGCCCTCCAGGTCGTATGTCCCGCCGCCCGCTTCACACGCCCTCCAAGGTTCGCCCGATGCGCTCGCTCGCCGTCGCCCTCGCCGCTCTTCTTTCCCCCCTCGCCGCGCCGGCCCAGCCCGCCGCCAAGTCCGCCCCGCCGGCCCCCGCTGCCCGGGGCACGGTCCGCGCCGCGCCCGAGAAGGTGGCGTCGGTGGAGGGCATCACCGAGTACCGGCTGGCCAACGGCCTGCGCGTGCTGCTCTTCCCGGATCCCTCCAAGGCCTCGATGACGGTGAACATCACCTTCCTCGTCGGCTCGCGGCACGAGAGCTACGGCGAGACGGGGATGGCCCACCTGCTCGAGCACCTGGTCTTCAAGGGCACGCCCTCGCATCCGGATCCGACCAAGACCCTGAACGCGCTCGGCGGCCGGTTCAACGGCACCACCTGGTACGACCGGACAAACTACTTCGTCAGCTTTCCGGCCAGCGAGGCCAACCTCAGGATGGCCCTCGCGCTCGAGGCGGACCGGATGGTCCACAGCAACATCGCCCGGAAGGACCTCGACTCGGAGATGACGGTGGTCCGGAACGAGTTCGAGTCGGGCGAGAACGACCCGGAGAACGTCACCCTGCAGCGGCTCCAGGCGGTGGCCTTCGACTGGCACAACTACGGCAAGGACACCATCGGCGCCCGGAGCGACATCGAGCACGTCGACATCTCTCGGCTGCAGGGCTTCTACAGAAGATATTACCAGCCGGACAACGCGGTGCTCCTCGTGGCCGGCCGCATCGACGAGGCCAGGACGCTGGCGCTGGTGAACCAGCTCTTCGGCGTCCTTCCCCGGCCGACGCGCGTCCTCGAGCGCACCTACACCACCGAGCCCACCCAGGACGGCGAGCGCAGCGTCACCGTGCGCCGCGTGGGCGGCACGCCGCTGGTCGCCGCCGGCTATCACATCCCGGCCACCTCCGACCCGGCGTCGCCGGCGCTCGGTCTGGCCATCCGCATCCTGGCCAACACGCCCAGCGGGCGCCTCCACCGCGCGCTGGTCGACCCCAAGCTCGCCTCGCACGTCTTCGAGCAGCACGTGGCCAACCTCGAGCCGAGCTTCGTCGTCTTCGGAGCCAACCTGCCGGCGGGCGGCAAGGTCGACGCCGCGCTCGACGTGCTCCTCGACGCGGTGGAGCATCCAGACCGGCCGCCCTTCACCCGGGCCGAGCTGGACCGCGCCCAGGCCGAGGCCGAGAAGCAGTTCGACCTCACCGTCAGCGAGACGGCGCGGCTGGCCATCGCCCTGAGCGAGGCAATGGCCGCCGGCGACTGGCGCCTCTTCTTCCTCAACCGCGACCGGCGGGAGAAGGCGACGCTGGCGGAGGTGCAGTCCGCGGCGGCGAGGTACTTCAAGCCCACCAACCGCACGGTGGGCATCTACCTGCCGACGGATGCGCCGGACCGCGCCGAGGTGCCCCCGGCCGGAGACGTGGCGGCGATGGTCCAGGGCTACCAGGGTCGGGCGCCGGTGGCGCAGGGCGAGGCGTTCGACCCTTCGCCGGCGAACATCGACGCACGGACGGTCCGATTCACGGCGCCCAACGGGCTGCGGGGGGCGCTCCTCCCGAAGAGGACCAAGGGCGGTCTGGTCTCCGTGGACCTCACCCTGCGCTTCGGGACCGAGGCGTCGCTGGCCAACCTCGGCGAGGCCCCGTCGCTGGCCGGCTCGATGCTCCTCCGCGGCACGACCACCCGGACCCGCGAGCAGATCAAGGACGAGCTCGACAAGCTCAAGGCCCAGGTGAGCATCGGCGGGACGGCCGAGGGCGCGCGGGTGGGCATCACCACCCTGCGCGAGAACCTGCCGGCGGTGCTGACGCTGGTGGCGGAGGTCCTGCGCATGCCCTCCTTCCCGGCCAAGGAGCTGGAGCTCCTGGTCACCGAGCGTGTCACCGCGGAGGAGGAGGCGAAGCCCGAGCCGCAGACGCAAGCCGTGGTCACCCTGAACCGGTACGCGAGCCCCTACCCGCCGGGAAGCCCGCGCCAGGTGAAGACCCCCGACGAGACCATCGCCCAGTTCAAGGCGACGACGCTGGACCAGGTCTCCTCGTTCCACCGGAGGTTCTACGGCGCAGACCACGCCACCTTCGCCGCGGTGGGCGACTTCGACGCCAAGGAGCTTCAGGCCCTGGTGACGCGTCTGTTCGGCGACTGGAGGAGCGCCGAGGCCTACGTGCGCATCCCGGACCGCATCAAGGTGGTCAAGCCCCTGGACGAGAAGCTCCAGACGCCGGACAAGGCGAATGCCTTCTTCTACACGCTCTACCCCATCGCGCTGCAGGACACCGACCGGGACTTCGCCGCCTTCACCCTGGCCAACTGGCTCCTCGGCGGGGGCGCCCTCAAGAGCCGGCTGGCGGACCGGGTGCGCAAGACCGACGGCCTGAGCTACGGCGTGGGCTCGGCGTTCATCGCCAGCAGCCGGGAGCCGGCCGCCCGGTGGGTGGGGTACGCCATCTACAACCCGGCCAACGTGGGCAGGCTGGAGTCGGCGTTCCGCGAGGTGCTCGCCCAGACCGGCGCCGGCGGCTTCACCCGGGACGAGCTCGACGAGGGCCGGAGGGGCTGGCTGCAGAACCGGGAGGTCCAGCGCACCCAGGATGCCCCACTGGCGGCGAAGCTCTCCAACGACCTCGACCTCGACCGGACGATGGCCTTCGACGCCGAGCTCGAGCGGCAGGTCCGCGCCCTGACCGTGGAGCAGGTCAACGCTGCCTACCGACGGTACCTCGACCCGTCGCAGATCAGCGTGGTGAAGGCCGGCGACTTCGCGAGCAAGAAACCGGGGAGCTGATCTCGGATCGACGCCGCTCGCGGCTGGTGACCCTCGGCGAGTGACCGGCTCGGCATCTGGGTTTCCGCCCCACTTGCCTCGTGTCGCCCGGTGAGCCCTGTCAGAGCGGCGCCCGGAGGGGCAGCGCCCGTCGAGCCGGTCACGTTCTCTGCTCGGCGTGCAGCAGGGAACTGGCCAGCGCGATCACCCAGAGCAGGAAGGAACCGACGCAGATCCGCTCGGTGACGCCGAGCCACGGCGTGGGCTGCTGCGCCGCCACCCGCGGTCCGTCGGAAGCGGCCAGGGCGCCGGACCCGACCAAGACGGCGATGATCACCATCGAGAAGACCCGAAATCGCCCTCCGGCGGCGGCGGCGGCGAAGCCAATGGCCGGGACGATGCAGAGCACGGTCACGGCGGCGAGAACGATGTGCACCGTATCCGTCAGCGTCTTCGCGACCCCGCGCAGATGCATCGGGAAGAATGGCGTCCACACCAGTCCGATGAGTCCGATGCCGACCAGCAGGCCGGCGGTGACACGCAGACCACTCTTCCGGGCAGTGGCCCAGACACCCGCCCCGAAGGCGATGAGCAGCACGTCGTAGCCGATCAGCAGCGGAGCCACGAGCGGCCTCGACGGGGCGTCGATGGCGCTCAGCTCGCTGATCGCCTGCGTCGTGGAGCGGTACCCCTCCCAGCGCACCGCTCCGAGCACGTCGGCGGCGACGTAGAGCAGCGAGGCGACGATACCGCTCACCAGCAGCGCCCTTCGTCCCATCCCTCAGCCCTCCGCGCGTCGCTGCACGCGCCCGGGGATACCCCACGCCGACACCGCGCCTCCACCGAAGGCCAGAACGGCGGAGACGACCATGGCGCGATGAAAGCCGACGACGAGGCGCGCCGGGTCGGCGAGGGCGCCCGGATCGGCCAGCCCGGAGGCCCAGGGGACGGCGGCCACCCCGAGCAAGCCGGCGAGCCGGGCCACGGCCGTGTTGACTCCCGACGCGATGCCGGCATGCGAGGCGTCCACCGCGCCGAGCACCGCACCGGTCAGCGGCGCGACCGTCGTCGCCAGCCCGAGCGCGAAGACGAGGACTCCAGGAAGCACCGCCTCGAGGTAGCTCGACCCGCCCCGGACGCGGACGAAGAGCAGGAGGCCCACGCCGACCAGAGCCGGTCCGAGCGTCATCGGCACCCGCGCCCCGGAGCGCTGCGCCAGGCGGCCGAAGGGCGGAGAGAGGACGAGGAGCAAGAGGGTGACCGGTAGCAGCGCACCACCGGCCTGCAGCGGCGAGTACCCGAGCGCCGTCTGGAGGGTCAGCGCGAGCAGGAAGATGGCGCTTCCCAGGCCGGCGTAGACCGCCAGGGTGGTCAGATTCGCCGCGGTGAACGCGCGTGACCGGAAGAGCGCCAGGGGAAGCATGGCCTCCGGCCGCCGCTCCAGCTGGACGAAGATGCCCAGGGCGACGAGCCCCGCCCCCCCGGCGACCAGCGCCGGAAGGGTCCAGCCGCGCGCCGGGCCCTCGATGAGCGCGAACGTCGTCCCGCCGATGCCCAGCGCCGCGGTCAGCGCTCCGGCGCCGTCCAGCCGGACCCCGGGACGCCCGGGCCGCGACTCGAGGAAGCGGCCCGCCGCCCAGAGGGCGATGGCGGCGAGCGGCAGGTTGAGGAAGAACACCGCCCGCCAGGAGACCGCATCCACCAGCCAGCCCCCCACCAGCGGCCCGATGGCCGTGGTCACCCCCGAGAGGCCGGCCCAGGCCCCGATGGCCGAGCCCTGGTCCTCCTCGGCGATGCAGGTCCGGACCGCCGCCAGGCTGCCGGGGACGAGGATGGCGGCGCCCATCCCCTGGAAGGCGCGGGCCAGCGCCAGCCCGGCGACGCTGGTCACCAGCCCGCACAGCGCCGAGGCGACCGCGAACCAGGCCACGCCCACCAGGTAGATGCGCCGCTGTCCGTAGAGGTCCCCGAGACTTCCTCCCAGCAAGAGAAAGGCGGTGAGCGTCAGGAGATAGGCGTCGAGCGTCCACTGGAGCCCGGCCATGCCCGCGCCCAGGTCGCGCCCCAGAGCCGGCAGGGCGACGTTGATCGCCGTGCCGTCGAGGAAGGCCATCCCCGAGCCGACCACCGCGGCCAGCAGGACGCCCCGTCCGAGCGGGCTCGCCAGACGGGCCGGGCTCATGGCGCCTCCGGCGGGCCGGCGCGGAGACCGCGGGGAATCATCCAGCGGCCCACCAGCTCGAACGCCCCCTGCACGGCCAGGGCGAGGAGAGCCGCCGGCACGGCGCCCTGGAGAAGGAGCCCCACGTCGGCGAGCCGGATGCCGGTGAGGATGGGCTGTCCGAAGCCGCCTGCGCCCACCAGCGCGCCAAGGGTGGCCGTCCCCACGCAGATCACCGCCGAGGTCTGCACGCCGGCGAGGATCGACGGCGAGGCCAGGGGAAGGTCGACGCGAGCCAGCCGTGTCCAGCGCGACAGACCGAGCGCCTCCGCCGTCTCGCGCAGCTCGGCGGAGATGCCGGTGAGCCCGGCATGCGTGTTGCGGACCACGGGAAGAAGCCCGTAGAGAAACAGCGCGGCGATGGCCGGACGGGCGCCGATGCCGAGGAGCGGAATCATCAGCACCAACAGGGCCAGCGACGGGAGCGTCTGGAGGACGCCCACCGCGCCGAGCACGCCCTGACCGAGGCGAGGCCGCCGTGCGGCGAGGATGCCCAGCGGGAGGCCGACGAGGATCGCCCCGGCGAGGGAGACCGCCACCAGCACCAGGTGGTCGCGCAGGTTCTTGAGCAGGCGGTCGAGGAGCCCGGGGACCCGGGGCGGGGCGGCGGCGAGCCCGGCCGCCTGCAGGAAATCCGCCGCGACCCGTGCCTCCGGAACGTGGTCGAGCTTGGCCCGGGCGTTCATCGCCACCATCTCCGGGGCGGAGATCCGCCCGTCGAGAGGCGCCAGCGCCGCCAGCAGCGCCGGCCGCGCCGCCTGGGACCGCACGAGCAGGACCGCCCGGTAGTCGGGGAAGTGGCGCCGGTCGTCCTCGAGCACCCGGAGGGCCAGCGCCTGGATCTCCGCGTCCGTCGAGTACAGATCGGTGACGTCGACGCCGCCGCTTTCCAGGGCCCGGTAGGCGAGGTCGTGGTCCATGCCGCGGACGTCCGTCTGCGGGAAGCCGTAGGCGCGTTGCAGCGCCCTCCACCCGTCGCCGCGGTCGAGGAACTCGTTGCTGAAGGCGAAGCGCAGCTCCGGATGGTGGAGGAGATCCGAGAACCGCCGGATGCCGAGCCGCCGGGCGGCCGGCTCCCGCATCCCGAGCGCGTACCCGTTCGAGAAGCCGAGGACGGCGCCGATCTCCACTCCCCGGGCAGCGAGCGTGGGGCGGAGGGCCTCGAGCGTCGCCGGGACGCGGCCGGAGAAGATCTCCTCGGCCAGGGTCCCCGTGTACTCGGGGTAGATGTCGAGCTGGCCGCGCTCGAGCGCCTCCCAGAGGATGCGCGTTCCCCCGAGCTCGCGCACGTGGACGGCCGGGATCCCCGAGGCGGCCAGTGTCCGGCTGGCGATCTCCCCCAGCACCACCGATTCGGTGAAGCCCTTGCTTCCCACCCGGATGTCTCCGGCGGTGAGGAGGAGCGGCAGGAAAGCCAGCGGGAGGCTCATCGCCGGACCTCGGCCGGCAGCGAGCGCTGGGCGCGCACGAAGCGCTCGACGAACTCATCCGCCGGCCGTTGCACGAGGTCCGCCGCCGTCCCCTCCTGCACGATGCGCCCGTCGCGAAGCACGACCAGCGTGTCTCCGAGATGGGCGGCCTCGGCCAGATCGTGGGTGACCAGCACCACCGTCGTCTCCAGCGCCCGGAAGGCGGCCCGGAGGTCGTCCTGCAGCTCCGAGCGAATGACCGGGTCCAGTGCGCCGAGCGGCTCGTCGAGGAGCAGCAGCGCCGGCTCGAGCATCAGCGCGCGCATCAGGCTGACCCTCTGCCGCTGGCCGCCGGAGAGCTCGGCCGGGATCCGCTGGAGCACGTCCGCCGGGAGCTGCACGCGCGCCAGCAGCGCCTGGAGACGGGCCCGGACGCGCTCCTCCGCCCATCCCAGCGAGCGGGCGACGAGCGCTGCGTTGCCCTCCACGGTGAGGTGCGGAAAGAGCCCCCCGCCCTGGAGCACCAGCCCCATCCGGAGACGGTCGGCTCGAGCGGTGGCCTCGGTGAGTGGCCTGCCGTCGAAGAGCACCCGGCCGGTGTCCGGCCGGACGAGCCCGACCATCATCCGGAGCAGGGTGGACTTGCCCGAGCCGCTCGGGCCGACGAGCACCGTGGTCCGCCCGCGAGCGATGGCCAGGCTGAGGGGATGGACGGCCGGGGCTCCACCGAAGGCGCGCGACACGCCGTCGAGCAGGACCAGGGGCGTCATGCCGCCTCGGGAAGCCTCCAGCCGCGCGCGGCCAGGGCCAGGGCGACCACGGCCCGGTGGCGCGCATCGAGCACCCGGCCGAGCGCCTCGCTCTCGAGCAGCGCCACCGCCCCGGCCATCGCCTCCAGGGTGGAGAGGCAGCCCGGCGCCGGAGCGGCCCGCAGGCGGAGCCGCGGCGCGCCGGCCGGGAGGCTCAGGCGCGGAAGGGTCTGGAGCGCCGGGAGGGCGCGCAGAATCCTCCGGACCTGGCGCCAGGTTCCATCGAGCACGAGCACCCGCGCCGGGGACGGCACCGGGTCCGCCGGCCCCGGCTCGTCCCGTCCGGAGGGGAAGAGGAGCCAGTCCCCCGGCCGTCCGAGGTCTCTCAGCGCCGCTGCGTCCCGGCGTCCGGCCCAGGTCCTCATCTCGCAGCGGGGCACGAGCAGGGCAGCCCAGCGCGCCGAGTTGCTGCTCTTCTGCGCCTCGCGCGCGTGGCGGAGCACCACGAAGCGCGTCCGGACGGGCAGCGGCTCGAGGAAGCGGCACGCACAGGGCGGACGCAGGGCGCAGCGGCCGCAACGGACACTCCCGGCTCCAGAGCTCATCGGCGGCCGACTCTAGCGCGAAGCCCCGAGAACCCGGGGGCTGGCCGCCCGGCCGGTGCCGGGAGGCCCGCAACGCGTCCGCTCCGGAGTGTCTCCGGGAACAGAAAGCTCCCGAGGTCGACACCCATGCGCTTCAGCCCAGTCACCATTCCCCTGATCTGCATCTGCCTGGCGCTGGCCGCCGCCTGCAGCTCGGACAGCAGCGGCAACCTCTGCGCCGATCGGAGCGCGGACAGCGCGGACCGCACCGTCGCCTTCGGCGGGTTCCAGGGCTCGGGCGCCTTCAGCTACTCGCCGAGCTGCATGATCATCGCCGCCGGCCAGACGGTCAGCTTCCAGGGCGACTTCACCATGCACCCGCTCTCCCGGGGCACGGTGAATGACGTCAACGCCGGCAGCCCGAACAGCCCCCTGCCTCTGCCGGCCAACGACGTGGGCTCCTCGCTGGCGGTGACCTTCCCGGCCAGCGGCGACTACCCCTACTGGTGCACCATCCACACCCGCGAGGGGATGAACGGCGCGATCCAGGTGAAGTGACCGCCCCCGAAGAGAGCGATCAGCGCTTCGCCGCCCTGGCCAGGAATGCCTGGACGAAGCTCTTCTCCGCGTCGGGAAGCGCCACCAGCCGGACCCCGAAGCCCACCGGCGCCCGCGGGTCGGCCCCGGCATTCTCGAGAATGACGCGCCCGCGGGCCTTGATCTCCCGGGCCGGGTTGTCGAAGTGGAAGACCACGTCCACCGGGGTCCCCAGCGGCAGGGAGGTGCGGGACGCCAGGAAGACGCCGCCCGACTGGATGTTGACCAGCGGGTGCTGGGTGAACATGGTGCTGTTCTGGGCGGTCACCCGCACCGTGACCTCGACCCGGTCGTCGTGTCGCTGCAGCCCGACGAACTCGCGCGGCTCGTAGGTCGCGCGCGGCATGGGGACGGGGCCGCGGGGCAGCGGGCGCATCGCCGCCTTGGACCCCTCGGGCCGTGCCGGGGGGGGCTGGGCGGGGGGAGCGAGGCGCGGAGCCGGGGCCGGCACCGGCGTGTCACGGATGGCCGGCATGGCGCGCACCGCTCGCCCGGCGGCGAGCTCGGTCTCGATGTGCACCATGAGGCGGCTGAGAAAGTGGAAAGCGTCGGAGTAGGCCCGGCGCAGGTCGGGATGCGCCTGCACCCGCACCCGGTCCGGGTAGAAGCGCTTCACCAGCTTGAAGAAGCAGTTGCGGTAGGCGTCGACGGCCGCCCCCTCCTCGATGCCGAACACCTCGTGCGGCAGCTTGCCCTGCATGGCGCGCAGCTGGTCCCAGACCCGCCCGGCCTCCTGCCGCTCGAGCTCGAACAGCGCCTCCGGCTTCGGGGCGTTGAGGAGGAGGGCGAGGATCTCCGGGAAGTGCTCGGGCGGAGCCCAGTGATTTCCGTCGGTGCTTGCCCGGGTGACGTCCTGAAGACGGCCGGTGGCGACCAGCTCCTGGACGACGTCCAGGGCCACCGGCCCGAGCACCCTCCCCTCCGCATCGCCGATCCAGTACGAGGAGGCCATCGGCAGGGTCAGTTGGCCAGCGCTCGCGCCACCGCGGTGGTGATCTCCACCGGGTGGAAGGGCTTGGTGATGAAGCCGGCCGCGCCGGCCTCGATCGCCTCGCGAACCAGCCGCTCGCTGTCCAGCGAGCTGATGACCAGGACCCGGGCGCTCGGCCAGCGCTGCCGGATGGCGGCCAGCGCCTCCAGCCCGCTCAGCCGGGGCATGAAGAGGTCGAGCAGCACCAGCTCCGGCGTCCGGGCGCGGAGGACGTCCAGCGCCTCGCGGCCATCCTCGGCCTCGAGGAGGGCGTGCCCCTGGCCGGCGAGCATGTCCCGGAGAAGGGTACGGACGAAGGCATCGTCATCGACGATGAGGATGGTGGCCACGCTCCACAGGACGTTGCGGGGAGGCCAGGGGATCCGTCAACCCCAGCTTCACCTACCCTGTCCGACCTCGACGGCGATGCGGGGTGTGTGGGGATGCGGCTCGATGCCCAATCGCCGGACCACCAGCTCGTGGACGCCGTAGATGAGAGGCGTCAGCCCGATGGCGATGAACAGCTTGAGCACGTATTCCCCCACCGCCTTGGTGGTGACCCAGGAGAGGGCCCGTGGCCCGGCGTTGGAGACGGCGGGGAAGACGTACCAGAAGAGGAAGTTGATGACGAAGGTGTCGACCACCTGACTGACCACCGTCGACCCGGTGGCCCGGAGCCAGAGGTGGCGCGATTCGGTGACCGTCTTCCAGAACCGGAAAACGTGGATGTCCAGAAACTGCCCACAGAGGTAGGCGATGATCGACGCGATGAAGAGCTTCCCGCCGATGCCGAAGATCCGGTTGAACTCCGGGTCCTGGTAGTAGCTGTTGGGCTCGGCGGCCGGGAGCTGGGACACGTTGAGCACGACGAAGGCGAAGACGGCCATCCACATTCCGAGGAAGGTCAGGAACTGCGCGCCGCGGTGACCGTAGAACTCGTTCACCACGTCGGTGAGCAAGAACGTCACCGGGAAGGCGAAGAGCCCGACCGACATCGGCTGCCGGTACTCGAGCGAGCCCAGGTGAACCCGGACGTCGAAGGCCTTTCCCCCGATGAGGTCGCCGAGCAGGAGCGAGGCGACGAAGATGGCGGAGAGGTAGACGTAGAGCTGCTGGGCGCGGGAGAGCACCATGCCGGGGAGCCCACCCTAACGCTGGCGGGCGTCCGGGCGCACGACCGTCGGACGCGACGGGGCACGTCCGTCATCCTCGAGCTCGCCGTGCCAGTAGGCCAGGTCGCGGAGGAACTTGCGCCAGCCGCTGGGCATGCCCGGCTCGTAGCGGAAGACGAGCTGGAGCGTCTCGGGCAGCTTCTTCGGCTTGGCCGGCTCGACGAGCAGCGCCATCCCTGCCTCCCCCGGGGTCCGTCCGCCCTTCCGCTGGTTGCAGGGGAAGCAGGAGATGACCACGTTCTCCCAGGTGGTGTGGCCGCCGCGTGCTCGGGGGAGGACGTGGTCGTAGGTGGCATCCTGCCGCGAGACGCGGGCGGCGCAGTACTGGCAGCTGCCACCGTCCCGCGCGAAGACGTTCTCCCGGCTGAACCTGAACGCCCGCCGCTTCCCCCGCACCGCCCTGAGGAAGCGGATGACCGACGGCATCTTGAGAGAGATGGTCACCGAGCGGACGAGCCGGTCGTCGTACTCCTCGACGATCTCCACCTTGCCCAGGAAGAGGAGGTGGATCGCCCGCTGCCACGAGATGCGGGCCACGGGCTCGTATCCCGTGCTCAGGACGAGCGTCTCCATGCGCCGGCCAGCATACCCGGTGGGCGCCACCCGGCTAGGGAACAAGTGCGTGGAGGGTGACCAGCGTCACGCCCCATCCGCCGCGGGCCTCGTCGGCGGTGCGCACCGACGCGACGTCCGGCCGGCGGGCGAGGAGCGCGCGCACGCGCCGCCGCAGCGCGCCGGTTCCCTTGCCGTGCACCACCTCGATCTCCAGCACGCCCGCTTCGCGGCACGCTTCGAGGTAGGCCTCGAGCAGGGCGGGCACGTCCGCCGGCCGGAAGAGGTGCAGGTCGAGCCGGCCGTCGAGCGGGAGGGGCACCGGCTCCTCGGGCGGCTTCGGGTCGTCGTCCATGGAGGGGCCTCCCGGTCTCCCGGCAGTGGCCTCGAGCGTCCGCCACCGGGAGGGATGGACCGGAGGCCGGAACCTGTCGCTCGCCGGGGCGACCAGAGGATCAGGAGGCCGGCGACCAGGCGAGAAGGAAGCGCGCCAGGGCCTGCGCCTTGGGGACCAGCGTGGCCACCTCGATGTGCTCCTCCACGGTGTGGAAGCCCTTGCCACGCGGTCCGAGCCCGTCGATGGACGGGATGCCGGCGCTGCTGGTGGTGCTGGCGTCCGACGCGCCGCCGATGAGCCCGGCCTCGCTGCCCCCGAGCCCCGAGGCCCGCGCGCAGGCGGCGTAGACTTCCATCAGGGCGGCGCTCGCGTCGGAGCGCTCGAGCGGATCGCGGGTGATGCCGCCGCAGAGCGTGATGCGGGTGCCGGGAACGGAGCCCGCCGCCTCGACCGCCGCGGCCCGCACGCGCTCCACCAGCCCCGCGCCGTCGACGCGGGTGCAGAATCGCAGGTCGATGTGGGCCTCCGCGTAATCGGGGACGGTGTTCTTCCCCTGCCCGCCGAGCACCTTGCCCACGTTGATGGTGACGCCGCGCGGGTAGTCGGTGAGCTGCTGCACCCGGTCCACGAAGCGGGCCACCGCCCAGATGGCGTTCGCCCCCTCGGCGTGGTGATTGCCGGAGTGCGCCGCCTTCCCGTAGGCCAACGCCTCCATCGAGCCGGTGCCCTTGCGGCGGGTGATGATCAGGTCCTGGGCGCGACCGGACTCGAAGACCAGCGCCGCCGAGCAGCCCGGGCACGCAGCCCGGATGACGCCCTGCCCCTCCGGTGAGCCCACCTCCTCGTCGGCCACCACCACGATGCGCAGCGGCGGCACCCGGTCGAGCCCCACCGTCTCCGCCAGGGCGCGCAGCGCCCCGCCGACGACCACCAGCCCACCCTTCATGTCCAGCGTCCCCGGACCGCGGCGCAGCTCGCCGTCGACGCGGTAGCCCTCGAACTTCCCCGGCGGGAAGACGGTGTCCAGGTGGCCGACCAGGAGGACGGGAGGCCGACCCGCGTCCCCTCGGGAGCGGAAGACGAGGTGGTCGGCGTAGCGGGCACTCGCCACCACCTCGGCGGCCAGCCCGGGCAGCTTCCACTGCTCGCGCAGGAGCCGGCCCACCTCGCGGCCGCCCTCGGGGTTGTCGGTGAAGGAGTTGACCTCCACCAGCTCGGCCAGCGCGCGCTCCAGGGCGGGCGTCTGGCCGGACAGCCAGCGCGCCGCGTCCTCGGCTCCATCCTTTGCCATCCCCCGCTTCATACCAGAAGCGGAGGGCCGCCCCGTGGCGCGCTACTCGGCGGCGCCCTTCTCCTTGAGGAGGCGCCACACCTTCTCCGGCGTCATCGGGATGTCGATGTGCGTGACGCCGAGATGGGAGAGGGCATCGACCACCGCGTTGACGATGGCCGGCGGCGCGCCCACCGTGGCCGACTCCCCCACTCCCTTCGCGCCGAAGGGGTGGTGCGGCGACGGGGTCACCGTCTTGTCCGTCTCCCACTTCGGCGTCTCCATGGCGGTGGGGAGCAGGTAGTCCATGAAGCTCCCGCCCTGGACGTTGCCGTTCTCGTCGTAGCTGATCTCCTCGAGCAGCGCGGGGGCCATGCCCATCGTCAGCCCGCCGTGGATCTGCCCGTCGACGATCATCGGATTGATGATGTTGCCGCAGTCGTCCACGGCCACGAAGCGGCGGATCTTCACCGCCCCGGTGCCCCGGTCGATGTCCACCACGCAGATGTAGCTGCCGAAGGGGAAGGTGAGGTTGGGCGGGTCGTAGTAGTCGACCGCCTCCAGCCCGGCCTCCATCCCCGGCGGGTGGTTGGTGTAGGCGGCGAAGGCGATCTCCTGGATGGTCTTGGCCCGCCCCGGCGATCCCTTCACCGAGAACTTCCCCGTCTCCCAGACCAGGTCCTCGGGGGCCACCTCGAGGAGGTAGGCGGCGATCTTCTTCGCCTTCTCCCGGATCTTCCGCGCGGCGATGGCCCCGGCGGCGCCGGCGGTGGGCGTGGAGCGGCTGGCGTAGGTCCCCAGCCCGTAGGGCGCGGTGTCCGTGTCTCCCTCCTCGACCTGCACGTGCGCAGCCGGGATGCCCAGCTCCTCGGCGATGATCTGCGCATAGGTCGTCTCGTGGCCCTGGCCCTGGGACTTGGTTCCGAAGCGGGCGATGGCCTTGCCGGTGGGATGGATCCGGATCTCGCAGGAGTCGAACATCTTGATGCCCAGGATGTCGAAGTGCTTGGAGGGTCCGGCGCCGACGATCTCGGTGAAGCTGGAGATGCCGATGCCCATCAGCTCGCCCCGCGCGCGCTTCTCCGCCTGTTCCTTGCGCAGGGCGGCGTAGCCGATGCGCTCCATGGCCAGCTTGAGCGCGCCGGCATAGTTGCCGCTGTCGTATTCCCAGCCGAGCGCCGACCGGTAGGGGAACTTCTCCGGAGGGATGAAGTTCTTCAGCCGGATCTGGGCGGGGTCCATCTTCAGCTCCTGCGCCAGCCGGTCGGTGATGCGCTCGATGAGGTGCACCGCCTCGGTGACCCGGAAGGAGCAGCGGTAGGCGATGCCTCCGGGCGGCTTGTTGGTGTACACGCCGTCCACCTCGGCGAAGGCGGCCTTGAGGTCGTAGGAGCCGGTGCAGATGGAGAACAGCCCGGCCGGGAACTTGGAGGGGTTGGCGGCGGCGTCGGCGTAGCCGTGGTCGGCCAGCGTCTTGCTCCGCAGCGCGGTCATCGTGCCGTCCTTCTTGGCCGCCAGCTCGACGTGGATGTGGTAGTCGCGGGCGAAGGAGTCGGCCTGGAGATTCTCCATCCGGTGCTCGATCCACTTCACCGGTTTGCCGATGACCACCGAGGCGGCGGTGGCGATGACGTAGCCCGGGTAGACTGGAACCTTGCCCCCGAAGCCGCCGCCG
>DASPUU010000161.1:0-33408 GCA_035622755.1 Myxococcaceae bacterium | reverse complement strand
GTGGAGTGGGAGCGCCGGGACCGGGCCCGGTGACCGACGGCGCGGCCACCGCCGCCGCGCCCGCACCGGCCGCCACGCCTGCTCCGGCGGCCGCGGCCGCTCCTCCCGCGGGCACCACCTCCACCTGGGGCCCGGCTCGGCCGGTGGAGAAGTAGCCGGCCATCAGGCCCAGCGCGTCGCCCTCCGGGGCGCCGGGCTGCAGCTTCACCCGCACCGTCCGCTGGTCCTTCCCTCCGTTGCTCACCTCGGTGACCACCAGGTACTGGCTCCCGCCCACCGTGTCGCCCCGGACTCCGTAGACCCGCGCCGCGCCGAAGACGGCCAGCAGACCGGTGAGCGTGGCGTTGACCTCCGCTCCCTGCTCCACGCACGGCCCGGCATCCGGCAGCACCGCCCCGTCGGTGGACTGGGCGAGCTCGACCGGCCTGGGAGTGGCCGGCGGCGCCGGGACGGTCACCTTCCGGGCCAGCCCGCGGTATCCCCAGTCCACCTCGACGCGGTAGTCACCGGCCGGCACGCGGAGCGACAGCGGCGCCCCACCCATGCGCTTGCCCCCGACGTAGACCGGCTTGCCGGCCGGCGACACGGTCACGTCCAGCCGGTTGGTGGGCAGCTTCTTCACCGCCTTGCGCACGTCCGAGACGAAGCGCTGGAAGGAGGGCGGGTAGACCGAGGTGTCGGGCTTGAAGTCCGGCTCGACGCGCAGCACCCTGGTCAGCGACGCCTCGGCGGCGCTCTTGTCGGTCTTGAGCTGCATCTGGGCGAGGAAGGTGAGCATGTCCTTCTCCGTCGACCATCTCGCGTCGGAGGGCGCCAGGCGGGTGATGTCGTCGAGCGCGCGGTTGAGCGTGGCCAGCGCCGCGTCCGGCTTGTCGGAGTAGAAGTCGCTCCGGGCCGAGCCCAGCGCCCCGTTGAGCTCGGGCAGCGTCCGTTCCGCCAGCCCGCCCAGCGGCGCCGCCGTCTCGGCCTCGGTCTGCACCGCCGGGCCGAAGCGCTGGGTCAGCGCGGACCGGAAGCTGCGCGCGGCGATGGCGCTGCCGGCCACCGTGC
This sequence comes from Myxococcaceae bacterium, assembly GCA_035622755.1. GTDB lineage: Bacteria > Myxococcota > Myxococcia > Myxococcales > Myxococcaceae > JADGRA01. The sequence goes on along the minus strand of DASPUU010000161.1, from coordinate 32,358 downwards.
ACTGGCCCACCGCCACCACCGCGCTCCGGTCCTGGGCGGCAGCCGGACCACTGGCGAGCAACAGCACCCAAAGTCCCGTCGAACCGCGCATCGGCCCCTCCCCTCCCGGCCCCGCGGCCGGGCCTCACTCGGAGATGAAGTTGTGCTTCAGCGTCTTCGTCTTTCCCGACTCGATGGTCACCGTCCAGACCTTGGCCTTCCGGTTGACCAGGCGGACCTCGTGGTTGCCGGCCGCCAGGCGGTACGGCTTGCTCGTCCCCTCGATGTCACCGTACCCCTTTCCATCGATGGTCAGCTTGCCCCAGGGCGTCGCCTCGACCACCAGGAAGCCGGGCGGGCCGGCGTGCGGTGCGGGGACGGTCTCCTCGGCGGGCGGCGTCGGCGCGGGAAGCTCGGCCGGCGTGGGGCGAGCGGCGGGCGCGGGCGGCGGAGCGGGGGTGGGGGCCGTCGCCGCCGGAGGGGGCTCCGCGGCCGCCACCCGTGGCGCCGGCTGGGGCTGCGCCGGGGCGGCGGGCGACATTCCCCGCCCGGCCAGGAAGAGCCCGCCGCCGGCGAGCACCAGCGCCGCGCCGCCGAGCGCGGCGAGGACGAGCCGGCGCGTGCCTCCCCCGCCCAGCCCGGCGGCCTCCAGATCGCGCTCGTCGAGCGTCCGCCGGGTGATGACCGACGGCGTGCCGCCCTCGGTGATGCCCGTCTCCGCCAGGGGGCGCTTGCCGCTCGGCTTGGTCCGCGTGAGCGCGTAGGCGGCGGTGTCCGCGCCGGGGGGCGGCATGGCCGGCGTCGGCGTCCCGCCCCGGGCGGCCAGACCCTCGGCTCCCCGGGAACCGGAGCCGCTCCGCGACACCGGGGAGGGCTGGGAGGGCGTCACCAGCTGGAGCGGAAGGTCGGGCTCCTGGTCGGGGCGGAGCTCGTCCGGGAAGAGCGAGCGGAGGAACAACCCCACGTCCGCGTCCTCCGGCGAGGCGGTGTGGTGGATGACGTACTGCTGGAGCGCCCGCTCGAACTCGTGGGCGGTCTGGTACCGGCCGGCCGGATTCCGCTCCAGCGCGCGGAGCACGATGGCCGACAGCTCCTGGTCCACCTCCGGGTTGAGGAGCGAGGGGGACTCGATGGGGCGCTCCTGGACGGCGCGGAGCACGGCCACGTCGCTGTCACCGTCGAAGAGCCGGCCCTGCGTGAGGAGCTCCCAGAGGGTGATGCCGAGCGCGAAGATGTCGGTGCGGGCGTCGACCACGTCGGCGCGGGCCTGCTCCGGCGCCATGTAGGCGAACTTGCCCTTGAGCATCCCCACCGTGCTCGCCCGGTTCCCGGCCTTGGCGATGCCGAAGTCGGTGAGCTTCACCGAGCCGTCGTAGGAGACGAGGACGTTGTGGGGGGTGACGTCCCGGTGGACCAGGTTCAGCGGCCGCCCGTGGTCGGTCATCCGGTGGGCGTAGGAGAGACCCCGCGCCACTTCCAGGGCAATCTCGGCGGCCAGGACGGGACGGATGCTCACGCCCTCGTCGCGCGTCTTGCGCTGGATCTCCGCCAGCGACTTGCCGCGCACGTATTCCATGGCCAGGTAGTAGCTGTCGCCGTGCTGGTCGAAGTCGAAGATGTGGACGATGTTCGGGTGGTTCAGCTTGCTCGCCACCCGCGCCTCGGCGATGAACATCTGGACGAAGCTCGGGTCGCTGGCCAGCGCCGAGCGCACCCGCTTGATGACCACTTCCTTCTCGAAGCCCTCCGGCCCGCGCGAGGCGGCGAGGAAGATCTCCGCCATGCCGCCCTCGGCGATCTTTCGCCGGACGACGTAGCGGCCCACCGGGGTGCCAGGCGCGAGCGACACGGTCGCTTGAGACTAACCCGGCGCCCCCCCGCAGGTCGCGCCCCGCAAGCAGCCGGGGGCAACCGAGCGAAACCCCGGGAGGGCGCCCCGCCCCGGGTCCCTAGTGAACCGCCGGGCGAGGCTTTCGGCGGCGGGTGAGGAGTTCCAGGGTGGTCACGAAGAGCTGCTCCTCGGTGTAACGCCGCCGGTTCTTGCTCAGCCGCGGGACGTGGAAGGCGGGGGGGCGCTCCAGCCACTGGAGCAGCCGGACCGGTCCGCGGTAGGCGAAGGGGGCGAGCACGGCCGGGGGGCAGCGCCGGAGGTAGCGCCGGACCAGGGGTCGGAAGGTGCGGCCGAAGGCGGGGCCCAGGGTGGCGTGCCGGCGCGCAGGATCGAGCGTCCCGTCGAAGGCCAGGCTCACGTGGAAGAGCTCGTGGAGCAGCGTCTCCACCCGAGCCTCGGGAGTGGAGGCCCGGAAGAACAGTGGACGCAGGGTGATGCAGTACAGCATCCGCCGGCCGTGCAGCTTGACCACCGGCTTGCGCAGGCCGGTCGCGTCGCGGCTCCTTCCGCCGGCGAAGGCGAGCGGCTTGACGCTTCCCCGCGAGGCCCGGCGCGCCTCCCCGGCCACCACCAGGATGCGGGAGGGCTGGACGTGGGCGAACTCCGGCATCCTCCGGGACACGTCGCCGAGCAGGTCCTGGACGGCGCGATTGAGGTCGAGGGGGGCTCGCGGCACCGGCTTCGCCTCGAGCCATGGTAGCAGTGTTCGCACCAGTGACCGTCTTTCACCTGGGCGACGACGAGGACGTCTTTCCGCCCCCGGAGTGGGCGGACCGGAGCGGCCTGCTCGCGGTGGGCGGGCCGCTCACCACCCGGCGCCTGCTCGCCGCCTACCGGCACGGCATCTTCCCCTGGTACTCGGAAGGACAGCCGGTGCTCTGGCACTCGCCCGATCCGCGCTTCGTGCTCGCACCGGGGAAGCTGCACGTCTCCCGCAGCCTGGAGCGAACGCTGCGCCGCGGCACCTACCGCATCCGCGCCGACACCGCCTTCGACCAGGTGGTCGAGGGCTGCGCCCGGGCGCCGCGGCCGGGACAGGACGGTACCTGGATCACCGCCGAGATGCGCGACGCCTACGGCGCCCTGCATCGCCACGGTGTCGCCCACTCGGTGGAGGCCTGGGAGGGAAGCGAGCTCCAGGGAGGGCTGTACGGCGTCGCCCTGGGGAGCATCTTCTTCGGAGAGAGCATGTTCAGCCGTGCGGCGGACGCGTCCAAGGCCGCCTTCGCCACGCTGGCGCGGGCGCTCTTCGCCGCCGGTTGCCAGCTCATCGACTGCCAGGCGGAGACCGCGCACCTGGCCCGCTTCGGCGCCGAGAGCTGGCCGCGGCCCCGCTTTCTTCGCGCCCTGGCCCGCGCCCTGAAGGGACCCTCGCTGGACGGCGTCTTCAGCGCGCTCCGGCAGGGCTGACTCCGGACGGCCCCCGGGGCTAGAAGAGCGCGCCGTGTCCACGATGGGAGCGCCGTCGCGGCGAGAGACGCCCTGGGCGAGGTGGGTGGTGGTGGCGGCGCTGGCCCTGGCCACGCTCCTGGCCTTCGGCGTGCGCCAGCTCCTCTCGGCGCGGGTGGTCGAGAGCCGGGCCCTGGCGCTGCTCCAGGCGGGGAAGCCCTTCGAGGCCCTCGAGGAGGCGGACACGCGGCTCGCCCACCAGCCGGACGATCCGCACCTGCGCAACGTCGCCGTCCAGGCGGCGAGGCAGCACGTCGACGCGCTGCTCAGGACACGGGAGGTGGGCGAGGTGGCGCTCTGGCTGGAGGAGCAGCTCCAGCGTCGCCCCTACCTCCGACCGGCGCTCCAGCCCAGGCTGGAGGAGCTCCGGGCGGCGGCGCGGGCCCACGGCGCCGCCCTGGCCCGCCCCCCCACCGACGGCTGAGCGCCTAGAGCCCCGGCTCCTCGCGGTCGTGGGCGTGCCGGATGGCCCGGCGGACCGTATCGTCCAGCCGGTTGGGGTCGACGATGACCTTCCCGTCGTGGACGGCCCGCACGGCGTGGAAGGGAATGGTCATGTCCCCGGTGCCCTCGACGTTCACCACCAGGAGCGGGTGCGGACTGGTCCGGATGTCACGCACAGCGCCGAACATCACCCCACCCTCCTCGAGGAAGACCTGATCGCCGAAGCGGACGTCACTCACTTTCGGGGGAGCCATGGCGGGCGGCAAGGCTAGCAGATCCTTTTCCGGGCAGCTGCGTTCAACCCGGCCGATGAAAGCACTCACCCGGCTGTTTCCCCGCGACCCCCGAGTCCTGCAGGTCGCCTTCCTCGGCACGTTCCTGGTCCTGGGGATGACCGAGCTCGGCTTCCAGGTCGAGCCCTGGATGCCGCCGGTGCTCCTGGCCACCGCCTGCGCCACCCAGTTCCTCTGCCAGCGGCTCCTCGGCGTTCCGGGAAGCGGCTACCTCTCGCCGCTCATCAGCGCGCTCGGGCTCTCGCTCCTGCTCCGCACCGACACCGCCTGGGTGGCGCCGCTGGCCGCCGCGCTGGCCATCGGCTCGAAGTTCCTCATCCGGGTGCGCGGCAAGCACGTCTTCAATCCCGCCAACTTCGGCCTGACCGTCTGCATCCTGGCCACCGGCCACGCCTGGTGCTCGCCGGCGCAGTGGGGGGAGTGGGGAATATTGCTCGCCTGGATCTTCGCCCTCGGGCTGGCGGTGGCGCACCGGGCCTTCCGGACGGACGTCAGCCTGGCCTTCCTCGCCTCGTGGGTGGTGCTCAAGGCGGGGCGGGTCGTCTTCCTCGGGCAGCGCCCGGCAGTGCTCCTCCACCAGCTCTCGGTGGGGAGCCTCATCCTCTTCACCTTCTTCATGATCTCCGACCCCAAGACGACGCCCGACCGTCGCGCGGCGCGCATCGGATTCGGGATGGCCGTCGCCGTCCTGGCCTTCTTCCTCCAGCACCAGCTGTGGATCATGAACTCCCCCATCTGGGCGCTGCTCCTCCTGTCGCCGCTGGTCCCGCTGGTGGACCGTCTCTGGCCGGCCCCCCGCTTCCAATGGCCCACCGGGCCCTCCACCCCAGGTCGTTCCGTGTCCCCCGTCCGCATCGCTCTTCCCACCCTGCTCGCCGTCCTCCTCTTCTCCCCCTCCGCCCACGCCTTCTGCGGCTTCTTCGTGGGCAAGGCGGATACCCAGCTCTTCAACGACGCCTCCCAGGTGGCGCTGGTCCGCGACGGGGACCGCACCGTGCTCACCATGAGCAACGACTACCAGGGGCCGCTGAGCGAGTTCGCCCTGGTGGTCCCGGTGCCCACCGTGCTCCAGAGGGAGCAGATCCACATCGGCGACCGGAAGCTGCTCGAGCACCTCGACGCCTACTCCGCGCCCCGGCTGGTGGAGTACTTCGACGCCGACCCCTGCCGGCGCTACCTGGCCATGGACTCGGTGGCCGGAGCGCCGGCGGCCAAGGCGGCCCGCTCCGAGGCGGTGGCCAGGGACGACCGGGTGCTCGGAGTCACCGTCGAGGCGCGTTACACGGTGGGGGAGTACGACATCCTCATCCTCTCCGCCCGCGAGTCCTCCGGCCTCGAGACCTGGCTCCGCCAGAACGGGTACCGCATCCCGCCCAGGGCGTCGGCGGCGCTCCAGCCCTACATCCGCCAGGACATGAAGTTCTTCGTGGCCAGGGTGAATCTCAAGGAACAGGCGGCCACCGGCGTGCAGTACCTGCGCCCCCTGCAGATCGCCTACGAGTCGCGGAAGTTCATGCTCCCCATCCGGCTGGGGATGGCCAACGCCAAGGGGGCGCAGGACATGGTGGTCTACGCGCTCACCCGCCGGGGCCGCGTCGAGTCGGTCAACTACCGCACCGCCCGCGTGCCCTCCGACGCGAACCTCCCGGAGTTCGTGAAGAGCGACTTCGGTCCCTTCTACAAGGCGACCTTCGCCCAGGCCCTGGAGAGGGAGGGACGGCGGGCGGTGTTCACCGAGTACACCTGGGACATGGGCTGGTGCGACCCGTGCGCCGCCCAGCCGCTCTCGCGCGAGGAGCTGCTGCAGCTGGGGGTGTTCTGGCTGGAGGATCGCGGCGCGAGCGACTGGGCCGGACCGCCGGCGATCCGCCGTCAGCCGGTGGGCGGCGGGGTGAACGTGCTCCTCACCCGGCTCCACGTCCGCTACGACGCCGACCACTTTCCCGAGGACCTCGTCTTCCAGGAGACGTCCGACCGGAGCAACTTCCAGGCGCGCTATGTCCTCCACCACCCCTACACTGGAGCGATGGACTGCTCGGAGGCGGACTCCTACCGGCGCAGCGTGAACGAGCGCCGGGAGCGCGAGGCCGAGACGCTGGCCAACCTCACCGGGTGGTCGATGGAGGACATCCGCCGGAGGATGGGCGGGGATGCCCCGCCGCCGGGCGACCCGGGCTGGTGGAAGCGAATCTGGAAGTAGGAGGTGCCATGTCGCTGGTCCGCGTCACCCTCGCCGTCTCCGTCCTGGCCGCCGCCACCGCCGACGCCTTCTGCGGCTTCTATGTCGGCAAGGCGGACACCCAGCTGTTCAACGATGCCTCCCAGGTGGCGCTGGTGCGGGACGGCGACCGGACCGTGCTCACCATGAGCAACGACTACCGGGGGCCGCTCACCGAGTTCGCCCTGGTCGTCCCGGTGCCCACCGTGCTCCAGAAGGAGCAGATCCACGTCGGGGAGCGGAAGCTGCTCGACCACCTCGACGCCTACTCCGCGCCGCGGCTGGTCGAGTACTTCGACCGGAATCCGTGCGACCGGGTGATGTACGCGTCGAAGGACGTGCGGGCGCAGAGCGCGCCGACGGCCCCCGGGGCGATGGGTGGGGCGCGGGACAAGGTGCTCGGGGTCACCGTCGAGGCCCGCTACACGGTGGGCGAGTACGACATCCTCATCCTCTCGGCGAAGGAGTCCACCGGGCTGGAGACCTGGCTGCGCGAGAACGGCTATCGCATCCCGGCCAAGGCCTCGGCCGCGCTCCAGCCCTACATCCGCCAGGATATGAAGTTCTTCGTCGCCAAGGTGAATCTCAAGGAGCAGGCCGCCACCGGTGCCCAGTACCTGCGCCCGCTCCAGATCGCCTACGAGTCGAGGAAGTTCATGCTCCCCATCCGGCTGGGGATGGCCAACGCCCGGGGGGCGCAGGACCTGGTGGTCTACGCGCTCAGCCGCCGCGGCCGCGTCGAGTCGGTCAACTACCGCACCACCCGCATCCCGTCGAACGTCAACGTCCCGGAGTTCGTCAAGAGCGACTTCGGTCCGTTCTACAAGGCCACCTTCGCCCGGTCGGTGGACAAGGAGGGGGGACGGGCGCTGTTCACCGAGTACACCTGGGACATGGGCTGGTGCGACCCGTGCGCGGCGGACCCGCTCAGCCGTGACGAGCTCCAGTCGCTGGGGGTCTTCTGGCTGGAGGAGATGGAGCCCCAGCCCGTGCCCGGGAGCCCGGTGCCGGGAGCCCAGCCGCTCCGCCGGCCGCCGGTGGGGATGGGGCGGGGAGTCAACGTGCTCCTCACCCGGCTGCACGTCCGCTACGACGCCGAGCACTTCCCGGAGGACCTGGTCTTCCAGGAGACGTCCGACCGGAGCAACTTCCAGGCGCGCTATGTGCTCCAGCACGCCTACACCGGGACCATGGACTGCTCCGAGGCCGACGCCTACCGGCGGAGCGTGGCCGAGCGGCGGGTGAAGGAGGCCGAGACGCTGGCCAACCTCACCGGCTGGTCGATGGAGGAGATCCGCACCAAGATGGGGCCGGACGCGCCTCCGGCGACGAGCACCGACCCGGCCTGGTGGAAGAAGATCTGGAAGTGAGCGCGGGGAAGGGCGCGGAGCCCCGGGCCCGCTAGCCGAGCACCTGGACGGCATCGCCCACGCGGATCCTCCCCGGACCCTGGTGGACGGCGTTCTGCCCGAAGAGGACGCCGTCGCCGTCGCGCCGGAAGGTGGCCAGCGTGGCCAGCGGCTCCTTCCCCTGCTCGGCGGTGCCCTGGTCCACGGTGGTGGTGACGCAGCGCTTGCAGGGCTTGACGATGCGCAGGGTGACCTCGCCCACTCGCACGCGCTTCCACCCGTCCTCGGCGAAGGGGCCGCAGCCGGTGACGACCAGGTTGGGCCGGAACCGATTCATGGGGAGCGGCTCGGGCAGCCGCGCGTTCAGCTCGGCGAGCGAGGCATCGGACAGGACGAGCAGGGGATAGGCGTCGGCGAAGCCGACCTCCGCTCCCTCCGGGAAGTAGGTCGGGTCCACCGCCCGCTCGAAGGCCGACCCGATTCGGACGAGCCGGGCGGTGACGCCGAGGTACCGGCTGAACCAGTCCGCGGCGAGCTCACCCTGGTCGAGCGCGCGGCACCGGTCGTCCCAGACGACGACCTCGCGCTCCGTCCCGGCGCGCCCCGTCGGCGGGAGCTCGAGCGGCTCCATCCCCGGCGCCCGCAGGGTGAGCCGGTCCGCGCCCAGGGCAGGCTCGACCAGCGCCAGGCGGGGCTGCGTCCGCTGGGAGATGAACTGGTCCCCGCCGTCCACCACCATCCAGCTGCGGTCGTGCTCGATGCCCCAGCGATCGAGCCTCGCCGAGCCGAGCGGGATTCCCCGGCACGATTTCACCGGGTAGACGTTGAGCTCGCGAACGCTAAGCGAGGTCACACCGCGCCTCGCCGGCTCACGCCCCGGGCTGACGGACCAGCGCCGGGATGCCGCTCCGCCAGGCGCGTCCGAGCTGGGCGACGGTGACGTCGAGCAGGCCCTGGAGCGTCAGCCGGTCACCGCCCACCACGCCGACCACGGCACAGGGCACCCCGGCGGCTCGCGCCGCGCGCTCCACCTCGGCCTGGAACTCCGGAGCAAAGGAGATGACCACCCGGCTCGCATCCTCGCCGAAGAGGAAGGCGTGCGGCGGCACCCGGCCGGCATCGAGCTGGAGGGTCGCCCCGAGCATCCGGTCCCGGTCGGCGATGCAGCACTCGGCCAGCGCCACGGCCAGCCCGCCCTCGGAGGCGTCGTGCGCGCTGGCCAGCGCCCCGGCGCGCACCAGCCCGCGCGCCAGCTCCTGGAGGCTCCTCTCCCGCGCCGCGTCGAGCGCCGGCGGGCGGCCGGCGAGCTTCTGGTGAAAGGCGAGCAGCCACTCGCTGCCGCCGAGCTCGCCGCGCGTCTCGCCCAGCACCGCCACCAGGTCCCCCTCGCGCCGGAAGGCGAGCCCCACCGTCCGGCTGACGTCGGGCAGCAGGCCCACCACCGCCACCGTGGGGGTGGGCAGGATGGGCGACCCGTCCGTCTCGTTGTAGAGGCTCACGTTGCCGCTCACCACCGGCACGCCCAGCTCGCGGCAGGCCGCCGCCAGGCCGCGGGTGGCCTCGGCGAACTGCCACATGATCTCCGGGCGCTCGGGGTTTCCGAAGTTGAGGCAGTCGGTGAGCCCGAGCGGCTCCCCGCCGGCACAGGAGACGTTGCGCGTGCACTCCGCCACCGCCAGCCGGGCGCCCTGGAAGGGGTCGAGGTAGACGAAGCGAGCGTTGCAATCGACGCTCAGGGCGAGCCCCTTCTCCGTCCGCTCCACCCGCACCACCGCGGCGTCCCCCTTCCCGGGCCGCACCACCGCGCCCAGCCGCACCGTGTGGTCGTACTGGGTGAAGACCCATTCCTTGGAGGCGATGGTCGGGCGGGCGAGCAGGGCGAGCAGGGCCTCGCCGAGATCCCTCGGCCCGGGCAAGGAGAGCGGGTCGAAGGCCTGGAGCGCGGGGAGCCAGTCCGGAGCCCGGGTGGGCCGCTCGTACTGCGGCGCCCCGTCGGTGAGCGGACCCACCGGAAGGTTGGCCACCTCCTGCCCGCCGTCGAGGATGCGCACCCGGCCGTCGCCGGTCACCCGCCCGATGACCGCCGCGTCCAGGTCCCACTTGTGGAAGATGCGAAGAACCTCGGCCTCCCGGCCCTGCTTGGCGACGAGGAGCATCCGCTCCTGGCTCTCGGAGAGCATCACCTCGTAGGGCGTCATCCCCTCCTCGCGGCGCGGCACGCGGGCCACGTCGATCTCCACCCCGCTCCCGGCCCGCGCGGCCATCTCCACCGAGGACGAGGTGAGCCCGGCGGCGCCCATGTCCTGGATGCCGACCAGGGCGTCGGTCTGGAAGAGCTCCAGGCAGGCCTCGAGCAGGAGCTTCTCGGTGAACGGGTCGCCCACCTGGACGGTGGGGCGCTTGTGCTCCGAGTCCTCGCCGAACTCGGCCGAGGCCATCGTCGCGCCGTGGATGCCGTCCCGCCCGGTCTTGCTCCCCACGTAGAGGATGGGGTTGCCCGCGCCGCTGGCCGTCCCCTTGAAGATGCGATCCCGGCGGAGGACGCCGACGGTGAAGGCATTGACCAGGCAGTTGCCGTCGTAGCTCCGGTCGAAGGCCACCTCGCCCCCGACGGTGGGCACCCCGATGCAGTTCCCGTAGCCGCCGATGCCCCTCACCACCCCGGCCAGGAGCCAGGCCGTCTTCGGGTGCGACGGGTCGCCGAAGCGGAGCGAGTTGAGGCTGGCGATGGGCCGCGCCCCCATGGTGAACACGTCCCGGAGGATGCCCCCCACCCCGGTCGCCGCTCCCTGGTAGGGCTCGATGTAGCTCGGGTGGTTGTGGCTCTCCATCTTGAAGGCGGCGGCCATGCCGTCGCCGATGTCCACCACCCCCGCGTTCTCGCCCGGGCCGACCAGGACCCGCGGCCCGGTGGTGGGGAACCCCTTCAGGTAGCGACGGGACGACTTGTAGGAGCAGTGCTCGCTCCACATCACCGAGAAGATGCCCAGCTCGAGGAGGTTCGGCGACCGTCCGAGGTGCTTCTCGATGCGGGCGTACTCCTCCTCGGTGAGCCCGTGCTGCCGGATGACCTCTGGGGAGAGGGCCATGGGTCAGCTTCCCAGGAGCGCGGCGAAGACGGCGCGGCCGTCGCCGTTTCCGAGCACCGGCTCGGCGTTGCGCTCGGGGTGGGGCATCAGCCCGGCCACGTTTCGACCCTCGCCGAGCACCCCGGCGATGGCGGCCAGGGACCCGTTGGGGTTGTCGTCCGCGTAGCGGAAGAGCACGCGGCCTTCCCCTTCGAGCCGCCGCCGGCCCTCGTCGTCGATGAAGTAGCGCCCGTCCATGTGGGCGATGGGCAGGCGGAAGGTGGCCGTCCGCGACAGGCCGCCGGTGAAGCGGTTCGGGCTCCCGTCCACCCGGAGGAGCACGTCCCGGCAGAGGAAGCTCTGCCCGGCGTTGTGGAGGAGCGCCCCGGGCAAGAGGCCGGCCTCGGTGAGGATCTGGAAGCCGTTGCAGATCCCGAGCACCGGTCCGCCCCTGCCGGCGAAGGCCACCACCTCCTCCATCACCGGCGAGAAGCGGGCGATGGCCCCGCAGCGCAGGTAGTCCCCGTGGGCGAATCCGCCGGGGAGGATGACGTAGTCCGAGCCCTTGAGGTCCCGGTCCTTGTGCCAGAGGAGCTGGGCGGGGTGCCCCAACACGTCTCGCACCACGTGCAGGGTGTCCTCGTCGCAGTTGCTTCCCGGAAAGACGACGACCCCGACCTTCATCGCTCGCTTCCGAGCTCCACCCGGTAGTTCTCCACCACCGTGTTCGCCAGCAGCTTCCGGCACATCTCCTCGACCCGGGCCTTGGCCGCCGTGCCGTCGCCCTCGGGGAGCTGCAGCTCGATGTACTTGCCCAGGCGCACCGAGGCCACGTCCTGGAAGCCGAGCGTGTGCAGGGAGCTCTCCACCGCCTTGCCGGCCGGGTCGAGCACCCCCGGCTTCAGCGTGATGTAGACCCGCGCCACCATCGTTCCCGGGCGCCTCCTTGCGCTCCCCGCCCCGCGTGTATCAAGCGTGTGGTGCACCGTCTACCCGGGGAGGCCGACGTCGCCGGGGCCTGTCCCCGGAGCTCGCCAACGTGCACGACCCCTGTGAGTCCGCGAGCTTAGCGGGTCACGAGCGGGCGAGACCCGACGCGCGGTAGACAGGAGGGATGCCGTCCTGGGCGCTGTGGCTCGGATGCTTCGGGCTCCTCCTCGTCCGCGCGCTCCTCGGAGCCGCCGAGTCGGCCCTCTCCGGCATCTCCGACCTTCGCGCGCGGGAGCTGGCCTCGGAGGCCGGACGCCGGGGCACCCGGGTTCTCAAGCTGAAGGTCGACCGGGAACCGACCGCCGCCGGCCTGCGCATCGGGATGGTGCTCTGCGGCTTCCTGTCGGCCGGGGTGGGGGCCCTCGCCCCGCCAGCCATGGTCCGCCTGGAGCGGTTCGGCGAGTCGACCTGGCTCAGCCTGGGCGCGCCGCTCCTCGGCGTGCTCCTGGTGGGGCTCCTGGCGACGCTGTTCGAGGTCACCGCGCGGGCCACCGCCGCCAGCGCCCCCGAGCAGTGGGCGATGCGGCTCTCGGCCTTCACCACCGCCTTCACCCGGACGCTCGGCCCGGTGGGCAGGGTCCTCCTCATGGGGGTAAACCTGGTCGCCGCTCCCTTCGGGCTGACCGTCCGCTTCGAGCGGCCCCCGCCGCCGCTCGAGGAGCTGGAGCGCATGCTCACCGTCCAGGCCGAGCAGCACGAGGTGGACGCCGGCGCCCCGGAGCTGATCCGCAGCGTCTTCGAGCTCTCGGACAAGGTATGCCGCGACCTGATGGTGCCGCGCACCGACGTCGTGGCGGTGGACGTCACCACCCCGCCGACCGAGGTGCTGCGCATCCTGGCCGAGGAGAACCACAGCCGGCTGCCGGTCTTCAACGGGGACATCGACCACGTGGTGGGCATCCTCCACTCCCGGGACCTGGTCCCGCTCATGCAGCATCCGGAGCTCATCGTCCTGCCGGACATCGTCCGTCCGGCGGTCTTCGTCCCCTGGCTCAAGCCGGTGGGCGACCTGCTCCGCGAGATGCAGCGCCGCCGCATCCACATGGCGATGGTGGTCGACGAGTACGGCGGCTTCATGGGCATCGTCACCCTGGAGGACATCCTCCGGGAGATCGTCGGCGACATCGGCGACGAGTTCGAGGTCCCGGAGACGCCGCTGGAGAAGCAGCCGGACGGCTCGTACCTGGTCGACGCCTCGCTCGACGTGGAGGAGTTCGCCCGCGCCTTCGGGACGCCGCTGCCGGAGGGCGAGTACGGGACGCTGGCCGGCTACCTGAGCTCGTTGGCCGGCGCCATCCCCGACGTCGGGGACCGCTTCACCTTCGACGGGCTCCAGTTCACCGTGGCCTCCAAGCAGGGCGCGCGGCTGGACCGGATCCGCGTCACCCGCATCAAGACACCCTCGCCCGGAGCGGGGGTCTCTCCGGGCGAGGGTGCGCGGCCGAGCTAGCGAGGTCGAGAGCTCGGTCGCGTCAGTGCACTCCGCCGTCGGCGTCCTCGTCCTGCCTGGTGCAGCCGCCGTCGGCCCCGCCGTCCCAGCAGGCGTCGTGGTCCCGGTCCTCGTCGTTGCCGCCCGGGGCGACACAGACGCCGTCGTCGCACTCGAAGCCCGAGGGGCAGTTGCCGGCGGAGGGGATCCCGCCGTCCGGGTGCGAATCCGGGAGGCCGCCGTCGCAGTCGCCTCCACCGCCGTGGTCGTCGCCGTGGCCGCCGTCCTCGCCGGAGCCGCCGTCGCCGTGGTCGCCCGTCATCCCGCCGTCGCGCCGGTCGTCATCGTCCCGCTCGCATCCCTCCCCGCAGCAGGTCTTCGTTCCGCCGTCCGAGGAGGCCTCCACCTCGAAGCGGACCTGGGCGAAGTGGCCGAGCCGCATGCGGACCTGCGCGCCGGAGGCGCTCTCCAGGCGGAGGTCGACGCCGAGCGGGGTGGAGGTGGCGCCCCGGAGCTCGGAGACGTCGGAGACGTGCACCGCCCCCTGGAACTGGGCGTTCAGGGTCGCCGCCCGGGCGAGGAGGAGCTCGGCCGGCTCGATGCTCACCACCAGCGCGCCAGGGGAGCTGGTGGCGCGCAGCGCGACGCCGGTGTCCGAGGACAGCGCCCCGGCCGGGATGTCCAGCCGGAGCCCCTGGTCGGCCAGCGCCAGCGAGCCGCCCGATGCGCCGATGGTGGCCGTGGTGGAGCTGGTGGCGGAACCGCTGCAGCTCGCCAGCGCGAGCGCCACGAGGAGGCTGGTCAATGCGAGGACGGGAGCGGCGTGGCGAAGGGCGGGCATGGGTGGCCTCCGGGAGCGGGCGGATGGGCCCGCTCCTGCCCTTGCGCGAGGTGGGGTGGATCCGTCACACCCCGGGTCGCAGTTCGACCGTGCTCTGGGTATTTATCGACCCAGGAGCGGGTTGAGCGACTCCACGGAGAGCGGCCAGCCGTTGCGCTGGGCGCAGATCTGCAGCGCGCGCATGAGCTCCGGCGCGGTCTGGAACCGACGGGCCGGGTCGGCGAAGAGCGCCTGGCGCACGAGGCGAACCAGGTAGTCGGGAAGACCGGTGCGGACGGAGTCCAGGACCGGGACCCGCGCATCGCGCACCCGGTGCATGAGCTCGACGTCGCTCTTGCCGGAGAAGAGGCGACGGTTGGCGAGGAGCTCCCAGAAGAGGACGCCCGTCGAGTAGAGGTCGCTGCGCGGCTCGGGGGCCTCCCCGAGCACCTGTTCCGGGCTCATGTAGGCGATGGTCCCGCGCAGCGCGCCGCCCTCCCCGCGGGGCTGGCCGGCCACCTCGGCCACGCCGAAGTCGGTGAGCTTGACGTCCCCGCTCACGCTGAGGAGGACGTTGGACGGGTTCACGTCCCGGTGCAGGACCGGGACGGGCGGCTCGGCGCCGGCGCCCCGGTGCAGGTAATCGAGCGCATCGAGGATGCAGTAGGCGATGTAGCAGGCGGCCGGGACCGGCATCGGCGTTCCGGCCTCGATGAGCAGCTGGAGAAAGTAGGCCAGGCTCCGGCCCGGGACGAGCTCCTGGACCATCAGGTAGTCGGGCCCGGCCTTGAAGCAGCGGTAGGTCCGGACCAGGTGCGGGTGCTGCAGCCGGACGGCGAGCTTGGCCTCGTCGATGAAGTGCTTCACGTAGGCGCCGTCGTTGCGGTAGCTGGGCAGCAGGCGCTTGAGCACCACCTCCTCGGGCTCGCCCTGCGGCCGCTGCACTCCGGCCCGCGCCCGCGCCTGGTAGACCTCCGCCATCCCCCCCACCGCGAGGCGGCCGACGATCTCGTATCCCCCCAGCTCGCGTTCCAGCGGCACGGGAGCCGAGCTTACTCCCTCGGGGTGGCCCGTCAGGTCTCGCGTCCGCTCCCCGGCGTGCCGCTGCCCTTGAGGACGTTCATCGCCAGGGCAATCATCGAGCCCACGTCGGCGGCGTTGGCCGGCAGGATGAGCGTGTTCGAGGACCGGGCCAGCTCGCCGAACTTGGTCACGTACTGCTCGGCGACGCGCAGGCGCACCGCCTCGAAGCCGCCGGGGACGGTGATGGCGTCGGCCACCTTGCGGATTCCCTCGGCGGTGGCCTCGGCGATGGAGAGGATGGCCCGGGCCGCGCCCTCGGCCTCGTTGATCTGCTGCTGCTTCCTCGCCTCCGAGGCCTTGATCGTCTGCTGCTTCTCGCCCTCGGCGTTGTTGATGGCCGCGTCGCGGGCGCCCTCGGAGGTGAGGATCACCGCGCGCTTCTCGCGCTCGGCGCGCATCTGCTTCTCCATCGCCGCCAGCACGTCCCGGGGCGGGGTGATGTTCTTGATCTCGTAGCGGAGAACCTTCACCCCCCACGGCTCGGAGGCCTTGTCCAGCTCGCTCACCACCTGCATGTTGATGTGCGTCCGCTCCTCGAAGGTGCGGTCGAGCTCGATCTTCCCCACCTCGCTCCGGAGGTTGGTCTGGGCGAGCTGGGTGATGGCGAACAGGTACTGGGTCACGCCGTAGGAGGCCCGCTCCGGGTCCATGACCTTGAGGTAGAGCACGCCGTCCACCGCCACCTGGACGTTGTCCCGGGTGATGCAGATCTGCTCCGGGATGTCGACCGCCGTCTCCTTGAGGGAGTGCCGGTAGCGGATGGCGTCCACGAAGGGGAGCAGGACGTGGAATCCGGCGGCCAGCGTGGAGTGGTACTTCCCCAGCCGCTCCACGACGTAGGCCTGCTGCTGCGGGACGACCACCGCCGTCTTCCACACCACCAGGAGGACCACCAGCGCCAGCGCTCCGACCACCCACACGGTCTCGATCATCGTCCCCACTCCTGGGTCGTTTCCGGCCGGATCCAGAGGGTGAGGCCGTCCACCCGCTCCACCCGGCACCGCGCACCCTTGGCCAGCGTCTTCCCCTCCGCGCTGCGCACCGTCCACCCGCTCCCGCGGAGCTCCGCGCGACCCACCGCGCCGGGCGGCAGGTCCTCGAGCAGCGTGGCCACCTCGCCGATGAGCGAGTCGATGGGGGGCAGCGCTCGCGCCGCGGGCTTGATCCGCTCCCGGAGCGGCCGGCGGAGGAGGAGCACGAAGCCCACCGAGAGGCCGGAGAAGAGGAGCCACTGCACCCAGGGCGGTCCGCCGATCTCCAGCCCGGTCAGCGCCCCGACCAGGAGCGCGGCCAGGCCGAAGAAGAGCGCGAAGAAGCCGCCCGGCGTGAGCAGCTCGAAGCTCAGGAGACCGAGCCCGAGCAGGATCCACAGCCACCACAGCATGTGTCGCTGCTCCTTGAGGCGAGGGCCGAAAGCCCCGGGCGAGACTAGCGCCCGGCGCGTGATCGCCGCCACCCGAGCGCGCCCAGGGAGAGCAGCAGGGCCAGCGCGCCGCCCGCCGCGGCCAGGGTGAGAACCCGTGCCCGCGTCCGCCGTGCGCGGCCCACGCTCTCCGGGATGGGCTGGAGCGCGCCGTCGCCGAGGAGGACCATCCCCGCCCAGGCCGCCGGCGGCGCCCCGGCGCGGATGCGCTCCCGCCGCGCCTCGGCCAGCGCGTCGGCCATCGGGGCGCCGTCTCCCAGGCGCCGGTAGAAGGTCTCGAGCAGGGCCGAGGACTCGTCGTCCCGGAGCGGCCAGAGGCTTCCCACCACCGCGTGCGCGCCGGCCTCGAAGAACGAGCGCCCCAGCCCGATAACCCCCTCGCCGCGGAGGCCCTGGCCCGACGCCCCCCGGCAGGCGGCGAGGACCACCGCCTTGCCGGCCAGATCGAGCTGGGTGATCTCCCTCGACTGGAGCAGCCCGTCCTCGACCTCGGCTCCCGGCGCCAGCACCACCGCCGAGCGCTCGGGGGCGTCCTCGTCCACCACGGCGTGGGTGGCGAAGTGAAGGACGTCGTAGGGGCGGAGGTCGGCCGATTTCAGGAAGTGCTCGCTCGCCTCGGGGCCGACGAGCAGGCGGCTGCCGGGCGCCCCCGCCGCCACCGCCGTCCGGGCCTCGGAGCGCGCGCCGGGGAGCGGCACGAGCGCCGCGCCCTCGGCCCGCCAGGCGTCGGCCACCCCGGCGCCCGAGCCCCTGCCCAGGCCCGACGGGTCGGCGAGCGCGAGCAGCGGACCTCGCCGGGCCGGCGGACCGGACGTCCGCCAGCGGAGCCAGAGCGAAGCGGAGGGCGCCACCGAGGTGGCGTACCGCTCGGCGAGCGGCGCACCCCGCTCCTCGGCGCGCAGCGCGTCGACGGCCAGCCCGTGGAGCGGGCCGTCGGGCACGAGCACCAGCCGGGTGACCCCCGGCGGGAGGCCGGACAGCGGCGCCCGGAGCAGCTCGCGGAACAGCCGCGCCGCGCCCGGCCGCTCCGACCCGTCACGCCGCTCGAGCAGGGCCTGCCATTGCTCCACCTGCGGCTCGAGCCGGTCCCCGTCCGGGATGCGGTGCGCCGCCACCCCCTGGCGCGTCACGGCGAGCACCCACGAGCTCCCGTCGTCGTAGGGCGCCTCCGGCGTCGGCTCCCGCCACCAGGTCTGGAAGAGGAGCATCGCCTCGTCGGGGCGCATCGCCGCCTGGACGTCGGCCAGCCGGGGCGGGGTGACGTCGACGCTCCGGAAACGCGGCAGCGCACGCGCCGCCTCGTCGCGCCAGGAGGCCTCCTCCGTCTCGGCGCGGCCGAGCGCCTGGCGCACCTCGCCGCGCTCCGGGCCGAGGCCGGGGTCGAGCAGCCGGCGCTGGAGCCGGGAGATGCGCTCGTGGAGCTCCACCCCGCGCTCGCGCAGGGCGGCGGGAAGCTCGGACCGGTCCCGGGCGGCGAGCAGGCTCTCGAAGAGGACCCGGGCGCGCAGGCGCTCCATCACCTCGAAGGCGGCCTCGACGTCCGGCGCCGGGGAGCGGGCCGGGTCGAGCAGCCAGCCGGCGACCAGCTGGTGGGCGAAGGCGGTCGAGGCGCCGTAGCGCGCGCGCACCGCCGCCTCCGGCTGCCGGCCGCGCAGCCGCTCGAAGCTGGCCAGCGCCGCCCGGGCATCGGCCAGGCCGCGCTCCCGCTCGCCGCTCCTCCAGAGGACATCGCCCCGCACCAGGAGCCCGTGGGCGCGCTCCCAGTCGTGCGAGGGCTTGATGCACAGGGCGAGCGCCTCGTCGGCGTGCCGGAGAGCGGCCCGCCCGTCCGGGCGGCTCCCGTCCAGGCTGTACCGGGCCAGGAGCCAGAGGACGGGAAAGGGGTAGTTGGACCGGCGCCGCGCATTGGCCAGCTCGAGGCGTTCCAGGTCGTCGATGGCCGCCTCGGTGGGGCCGAGGAGGAAGGCGAGGAGGACGCGCGTGGAGAACGAGCCCGAGTACCGGCTCCACAGCTCCACCCCGGACGCCTCCTCCGCGGCCAGGGCCTCGCGGACGGTGCGCTCGGCCTGGGAGCGCTCCAGCTCCCCGCGCTGGGCCAGCTCCACCGAGGCGCTGGCCATCGCCCCGAGGGCCATGGCGTGGGGCGCCGGCCAGCCCTCGGTCAACGCCGCCAGCGCCCGGTAGTTCTCCAGCGCCTCGGCGTACCGGCCGGCGACGAGGTAGAGCACGCCCCTCTGGTCGAGGACCCACCGGCGGAGCCAGGCCGGTCCAGCCGGGCCGATGGACGCGTCCGCGGCGTGCAGGTACCGCTCGGCGGCGCCCAGGTCGTCCTGCGCTAGGGCGTCACGGGCGCGCCAGATGGTGGACAGCGAGCGCAGGTCGGCCAGGCCATGCTCCGCCGCCAGGGCCTCGGCCCGGTCGAGCTGGTCGCGATACTCGTCGCAGCGCCGGCCGACCACGCACTCCAGGGCGAAGAGCGAGAGCCGCGCGTAGCCCTCCGACTCGGCGTCCCCGGCGTGCTGGAAGCCGGCCACCGCCCGCTCCAGGAGCTCACGGGCATCGAGGCCGCGCTCGTCGCGGCACAGGCCGAGGAACATCAGCGCGCCCGGGTTGTCCGGCTGGCGACGCAGGATGGCCTCCAGCGCCCGCTCGGCCGGAAGGCGCTGGCCGGTGTGGGCCAGGTCCCAGAAGCATCGGTAGGAGGCCAGGGACCGGGGCTCCCGACGGACCAGCGCGCTGCAGCCGTCCACCGAGGGCGGCGCCGCCGCGCCGTGCGCCGCGAGCAGGAGCGCGGCGGCCAGCAGCCCGCGGGGGGTGGGCAGCACCGGCCTACTCCACTCGCGTCAGGAACGCCCCGGACGTCATCCGCCTGCCGTCCGGGAGCATCGCCTCGACGCGCCACACCACCTCGCCCCCCGGGGGAACGCCGGAGAGCGCTCCCGGCGGAAGCTCCAGCTCGGGCACGGTGAGGCCGCTCCTCCGGTAGAGGACGGTCAGGTCGGAGGTGGAGACGGTGACCGCGTAGCGGCTCCCCTCCGGTGCGCCCGTCCAGCGGAGGACGGGATGAGCACGACCCAGGGTGCGCGAGCCCGCCGCCGCCCGCAGCATCTCCGCCTCGGCGCCGCGGACCACCGGCGGCTCGTGGCGCCCGGCCAGCCGCGGGAGGAGGGCGACGGCCAGCACCGCCGCGGCGGCGAGCGCGGCGGCTCCCGCCACCCAGCGGCCCGGCCACGGCGAGGGGCGGCGCGGCGAGCCCTTCGCCGCCGCTGCCTCCGGGATGCCCGCGGCCGCCGCCAGCTCGTGCGCCAGCCGCCAGAGGGCGGAGCAGTCGGCACAGGCCACGCTGTGCGCGAGCAGCCCGCGCACCACCTCCTCGGTCCGATGGCCCGCCACCGCCTCCCAGATGTCGTCCGTGCTCGAGCAGCCCGACGGGCGCTCGCTCGGGGGGAGGGCGGCCCAGGCGGCCCGCAGCGACTCGAGCTCGGCGTCGGTCATCGCGAGAGCCCCTTGCGCTCGAGGCAGAGCCGGAGGTCGGCCAGGCCCCGGTAGGTGAGGTTCTGCACGCGCTTCACGTTCCAGTGGAGGATGCGGGTGGCCTCCTCCGCCCGGAAGCCCTGGAGGTGAAGGAGCACCGCCAGCCGCCGCGCTTCCGCCAGGCGCCCGAGACACTCCCGGATGCCGAGGCCGAGCTCGGGCGCGGGTGCAGGTCCCTGGTCCGCGGTGTCTTCGTGCATCTCGGGTCCCTGCGCTCTCCCGGCCTCGCTCCGGCGCCGGCGCAGCTCGTCGGCGGTGACGCTGAATGCGACGCGCCAGAGGTAAGACGCGGTCCGGACCTGGTTCTGCTCATTGGCCCGCTCGCGCTCGAGGACACGGAGGAGCGCCGACTGGACGAGGTCCTCGCGCTGCGTGGCCAGGTCCCTGGGGCAGGCCCGGGCGACTGCCAGGCGCAGCGTCCGGAGCATCCAGGCCGAGCGTGCCGCGGGCGTGGACTCGCTTTCGCCAACCAGATGGGGGCGTTGCGTCGACACTGTCGTCCCGCCCTACGGCCGACGGCCCGGCCGCGCTTCGCCTCGAATTGTAACCTTTCAGCCAGGAGCGATCCGCTACACCCACATGGGCGCCACGCCGAGGCTCTGGCACATTGGGCGTTTGCCTCCCCCGCCATCGACCATGTCCAGAGACCGCCTCGCTCTCCCTTTTGCCCTCGGTGCCGCAGCCGCCCTGGCCGCCGGTTGCCAGGTCTACGACTTCGAGCCCGTCACGCCGGGCGCCGTGGCGCAGTCCGCGCGCAGCGTCCCCCTGGCCTACAACAGCCCCAAGCCGAACATGATGCTGCTCGTCGACAAGTCGGGGTCGATGGGCGACCGGCTGCCCAGCGGTCTGACGAAGATCCAGACGGCGCAGCAGGTGATGGGCACCTTCCTCACCGACGACGCGACCGTGGCGCGGGTGGGCATCACCAAGTTCCCGGCCGACACCGGCTGCACTCCCGCCGGTGCGGGACAGGTGCTCAGCCCCGTGCCCCCGGGCAGCGACGGGGACGCCGACTCCGTCCTCCAGGCGGCGGCCCAGGCGGCCAACACCCAGCTCCAGGCGCTCACCCCCGGGGGGGCCACGCCCACCGCGGGGAGCCTCCGCTTCTTTCACGACAACCCGGGCGCGGTGGCCGACGCTTCCAGCGCCCATCGCGACGCCTTCGTCCTGCTGCTCACCGACGGTCTTCCCAACTGCAGCGCCAGCGTGACCTCCAGCACCTGCACCTGCACCGACACCCAGAGCGACGGATGCACCCCGGTCACCTCGTGCGCGCTCAACAGCTGCCTGGACACGGACGTGGTCTCGACCATCAGCGCCCTCCAGGCGGACCGGGGCATCAAGACCATCGTCATCGGCTTCGGCTCGGACATCGTCTGCGGCATCGCTCCCGCCACGCTCGAGTCGATGGCCGAGGCGGGCGGCTTCGTGCGCAAGTGCCCCAACACCAGCCAGAGCTGCGGGACGGGCAACGACTGCGTGCTGGCCACCGGCCTGTGCAGCAAGCAGTACTTCCAGGCCACCGACGGCCCCGCCCTGGCGGCATCCCTGGCCGAGATCGGCACCACGCTCACCCAGGAGACCTGCAAGTACACCCTGGTCGACATCCCCTCCAACCCCGCCCTGATCAGCGTGGTGGTCAACGGCACGCCCTACCTGACCGGCCCGAACACCTGGGTCTACGATGCGTCGACGAACCAGATCGTCTTCCAGGGCACGCTCTGCGACCAGATCAAGGGCAACACCCCGGACAACCCGGTCCACCTCGACATCCGCTTCCTCCAGGGACTCTGACCCCGGGGAGGCGTCAGCCGAGCAGGGACTGGTAGAGCCGGAGGTAGCGCGCCGCCGAGGTGCGCCAGGAGAAGTCGCGCGCCATCCCGCGCCGCCGCATGGCATCCAGCGCCTCGGGGAATCGCCAGACCTCCAGCGCCCGGCCCATCGCCCAGGCCAGCGCGTCGGCCCGGAAATGGACGAACTTGAAGCCGTCCCCGTCCGGGAGGGCCGCATCGCGGACCGAATCGTCGAGGCCGCCGGTGGCCCGGACGATGGGCGGCGTGCCGTAGCGCAGCGAGTACATCTGGTTCAGCCCGCAGGGCTCGTACTCCGAGGGCATGAGGAAGAAGTCCCCGCCCGCCTCCACCTGGTGGGAGAGCACCGGGTCGAAGCCGAGGTGGAGCCCGAAGCGCCCCGGGAAGCGGCCGGCCAGGGCGCGCAGCCCGCGCTCGTAGTGGGAGTCGCCGCTGCCGAGCACCGCCACCTCGGCATCGGCGCCGGAGAGCAGCCAGGGGACCGCCTCGAGGAGGAGGTCGACGCCCTTCTGGTGGGTGAGCCGGCTGACGCTGACGAAGAGCGGCCGCGGCGATACCTGCTCCGGATGGGGAAGCCCGAAGCGGCGGCGGAGCTCGGCCTTGCACACCGCCTTCCCGGAGAGGTCCTGGGCGTCGTAGCGCGCCGGGAGCAGCGTGTCCTGCGCCGGGTCCCACTCCTCGACGTCGATGCCGTTGAGGATGCCGGTGAGCCGGTCGGCGCGGGCGCGGAGGATTCCCTCGAGCATGCACCCGTAGCCCTCGGTCTGGATCTCCTGCGCGTAGCGCGGGCTGACGGTGGTCAGCGCGTCGGCGAAGGCGATGCCCGCCTTCATGAAGTTGACCGTGTCGTAGAACTCGAGGCCCCCGGCCTGGAACCATTCCCAGGGAAGGCCGAGGTCCCCCATCACCGACTTGGGAAAGTTGCCCTGGTAGGCGAGGTTGTGGATGGTGAACACGCTCCGGGCCGCGCCGAGCGTCGTTCCGGCGAAGCCCCCGCGGAGGGCGACCGCCGCCAGGCCGGTCTGCCAGTCGTTGAGGTGGACGATCTCCGGGGCGAACGCGAATCGCTGCGCAGCCTGGAGCGCGGCGGCGGAGAAGAAGCCGAAGCGGCGGTGCTCGTCCCAGGCCGTCCCGTAGAGGCCGGGGCGGCCGTAGTAGCCCGGGTGGTCGATGAACCAGACCTCGTGGCCGGGCCCCGGGTGCGCCACCGCCAGCCCGGCCCGCTCCTCGCCGAAGGGAAAGCGCAGCCGCAGGACATGGTCGGTGCGCTGGAGGTCCCCCCGCACCGAGGCGTAGAGCGGAGTCGCCACCCGGACCTCGTGCCCGGCCCGGGCCAGGGCGGCGGGCAGCGCCTTGGCCACGTCGCCCAGGCCCCCCGTCTTGCTGAACGGCGCCACCTCGGAGGCGAGGAAGAGGATGCGCACGGCGATGGGAGGACCACGCCCGAGCCCGGGGCCGGCGTCAACCCTCTTCGACGAGGAGGCACGCCGCGAAGATGCGCCGGGCGCTAGGATGCGTGGCGATGGACGACCCCTTCGCGCGCTTCGCCGCCTGGTACGCCGACGCGGAGAAGGCGATCCCCGAGGATCCCAACGCCGCCGTCCTCTCCACGGTCGGGCCGGACGGTGCGCCGAGCGCGCGCGTCGTTCTGCTCAAGGGCTTCGACGCTCAGGGCTTCGTCTTCTACACGAACTTCCGGTCCCGGAAGGGGCGGGAGCTGGCCGGTAACCCGGCGGCGGCGCTCACCTTCCACTTCCGCCCGCTCGGGCGCCAGGTGCGCATCGAGGGCCGGGCGGACCCGGTGTCCGCGGCCGAGGCGGATGCCTACTTCGCCACCCGTCCGCGCGGGGCCCAGGTGGGCGCCTGGGCCTCCGACCAGAGCGCGCCGCTCGCCGGCCGTCCGGCGCTCGAGGCCCGGGTCGCCGAGGTCGACGCGCGCTACCGCGGCCAGGCGGTTCCGCGTCCGCCGCACTGGGGCGGCTACCGCCTGGTTCCCCGCTGCATCGAGTTCTGGACCGGGCGCGAGAGCCGCCTCCACGAGCGCGAGCTCTTCGAGCGAGCGTCCCCGGACGGCCCCTGGACCGTGCAGCTCCTCTTTCCCTAGGCAGGCGCGATGGCGGACCGGCGGGCCACGGCGGTGGTGGGAGGCGGCATCTCCGGCCTGGCCCTCGCCGTCGAGCTGCATCGCAACGACGTCCCGGTGACCCTGCTCGAGGCGGGCGCCACGCCGGGGGGAACGGCCCGCACCGTGGAGCGGGACGGCTTCCTCCTCGAGACCGGGCCGAACAGCGTCCTCGACCGCGACGGTGCGGTGCAGGCGCTGGCCAGCCGGGTCGGCGTGGAGCTCGTCCCCGCCTCCGACAGGGCCAAGCGCCGCGCGGTGGTCCTCGGGGGCCGGCTGCGGGAGCTCCCGGGAAGCCCCCGGGGGATGCTCGGCTCGGACGTTCTCCCGCTCTCGGCCAAGCTCCGGCTCCTGCTCGAGCCGTTCTCCCGCCGCGGAGCGCCCGGGGTCGACGAGTCGCTCGGAGACTTCGCCCGCCGGCACGTCGGCCGCACCGTCACCGCCACGCTCATCGATGCGCTCCAGACCGGAATCTGGGCCGGCGACGTGGAGCGCCTCAGCGCCGCCTCCGCCTTTCCCCGGCTGGTGAGGCTCGAGCAGGCGCACCGGAGCCTCATCGTCGGCGCGGTGCGGAGCCGCCGGACGGCGGCGGCCATGGGACCGACGACCGTCCTCACCTCGGCCAAGGGCGGCCTGGGAAGCCTGAGCCTCGGCCTGGCCCGGGCCCTGGGCGACCGGGTGCAGCTCGGCGCGCCGGTCCGCGCGCTCTCGCGCGACGGAGAGGACTGGGTGGTGACCACGCCCCGGGCGACGGTCCAGGCGCCCCGGGTGGTCCTGGCCGTCCCCACCTTCGAGGCGGCCAAGATCCTCCGTCCGCTCGACAGCGGGCTGGCGGACGCGCTCGACGCCTTCCCCTACACCGGCGTGGCGGTGGTGCAGCTCGGCTTCCGGCCGGCCCTGGACCCGGACCCGGAGGGCTTCGGCTTCCTCGTCCCGTCCGGCGAGCGGAGGGACATCCTCGGGACGCTCTACGCCACCTCGGCCTTTCCCTTCCGGGCGCCCGGGGGCGGCACGCTGCTCACCGTCCTTCTGGGGGGCGCTCACCGCCCGGACCTCCTCGAGCGGGACGATGCGGCGCTGGTGGCAGCCGCTCGCGCCGAGCTCCGCGCGCTCCTCTCGGTGGAGCGCCCGCCCACCCTGGCCGAGGTCTTCCGCTGGCCGCAGGCCATCCCGCAGTACGACGTCGGCCATGCGCGGCGGGTGGAGACGGTGCAGGCCCTCGCCGCCCGCTGGCCCGGGCTGTGGCTCACCGGGAACGCCTACCGCGGGGCCGGGGTGGCGGACTGCGTGCGGACCTCCCGGGAGGTCGCCGGCCGGCTCCTCGGCGGAGAATAGGACCGCGGCTCGAAGTCAAGGCGCCTCGCGGCAGGCTCCAGCGCCCGGGCGGGCGCCGGCTTGCGTCCGACCCTCCGACTGAGGGATGGGTCAAGCTGTCATGGAGCCGGTTCCGGTCCACAGCAGCTGGCGAGAGGCCGGGCGGGAGCTCGTCCCGGAGGCGCTCGACCCCACCAACTGGGTGGGGGTTGCGCCCGGCGAGGCGCTCTCCGCCCGTCCGGCCAGCCTGCAGCGCCGCGTCGGCCACACCCGGGTGGTGGCCTCGGTGGACGTCAGCGAGCGGCTCGGCCTCCTCCTCCACGTCGCCTTCCGCGGGCCGGCGCTCGACCCGATGGGAGCGGCCGCGCTGCTGGCCGCGTTCCTCGACGGCTCGCGCCCCCTCCTCGTCTCCTCGCGCTGGCAGGTGGAGGTGGACGCCCGCGGCTGGGTCCACTTCGTCCGCCCCTACCTCCCGCTCCTCAAGGCCTGACCCGTGCCGGGCCGCAGCGCCTGCGCGCTGCCGATGGCGCCGCCCGCCGTCTCGATGACCCAGTAGCCCTCGTCCCCCGACTCGGTCGAGGAGCCGGCGCCGAAGATGTGCGGGCGGCCGGCGGTGGCCGGGTGATGGAAGCGGTGGTGGATGTGGCCGTGGAGGATGGCGAAGCGCGGCCCGGGCAGCAGCGCGAGCAGGTCCTCCGCGTCCCGGAGCCCGTGGAAGAGCCGGTCCGGGCGGCCGCTGGCCCTGAACGGCGCGTGGTGCACGACCACCAGCACCGCGCGGCCCCGGAGGCGCTCGTCGCCGAGGAGCCGCTCCAGGGCGTCGAGCTGGAGCCGGCCGATGACCCCGTAGGACATCCCCGGGAAGTGCGGCACGCGCGCCGAGCACAGCCCCACCACCGCGTCCCCGGCGCCGAGCAGCCGGACCACCGGGAAGCCGTCCTCGGCGGCGTGCTCGGGCAGGTCGGAGACGAGGAGCTGGCCGAAGCTGTGCTCGAACCGGTGGCTCCGGAGCGAGCCGGGCGTGTACCGGTCGTGGTTCCCGGGGACGACGGTGGCGCGCCGCGGGTCCTCCACCCACGGCCGGAGCGCGCTCCGGGCCCGGGTGAACTCGTCGGGCATGGAGTAGGCGGTCAGGTCGCCCGAGACGATGAGGTGGTCCACGCCCAGCGCCTCGGCGTCCCGGGCGATGCGACCGAGCACCTCCTCGGCCCGGGCGAAGCTCCACGCCCGCCCGCCCACGGTGAGCTCGGCCATGGCGATCCACCGCCTCCACCCGAGCCGCAGGAGCTGGCGTGCGGCATAGTCGTCGGTGACGTGGACGTCGGAACAGTGGAGAAAGCGCATGGCCGGGCTCCTCCTTTAACAGGAGAGGCCCGTGGCCGGTTCGCCCCCAGCCCGACCGGGTCGCTCCACCTCGGCAACGCCTGGGCGGCGCTGCTCGGCTGGCTCTGGGCCCGGGCCGAGGGCGGGCGCTTCGCCCTGCGCATCGAGGACCTCGACGCCGCTCGCTGCCGGCCGGAGCACGTGGAGACCGTCCGCCGCGACCTCGACTGGCTGGGCCTCGACTTCGACGGTCCGGTCGTCTTCCAGAGCCGGCGCATGGACCTCTACCGCGCCGCCCTGGAGCGGCTGGAGCGGGAGGGCCGCGCCTACCCGTGCTTCTGCAGCCGCGCCGAGGTGGCCCGGGCGGCGAGCGCACCGCACGGTCCGGCAGACGACGGCCCGGTCTACCCGGGGACCTGCGCCTCCCTGAGACATGCCGAGGCGACCGACCGGAGCCGCAGGCGGGCTCCCGCGCTCCGCTTCCGCGTCGCGCCCGGCGTGGAGCGCTTCGTGGACCGGGTCCTCGGGGCCACCGAGCAGGACGTCCAGGCGGAGGTGGGCGACTTCGTCGTCCGGCGCAACGACGGGGTTCCCAGCTACCAGCTCGCCGTGGTGGTGGACGACGCGGAGATGGGCATCACCCGTGTCCTGCGCGGCGCGGACCTGCTCGGCTCCACCCCCCGCCAGCTCCAGCTCTTCCGGGCCCTCGACCTGGCGGCGCCGGAGTACGCCCACGTCCCGCTGCTCCTCGGCCCGGACGGAAAGCGACTCGCCAAGCGCGGCGGCCCGCCGACGCTCGCCGAGCTCCGCGACTCGGGCATCGCTCCCGAGCGTGTCATCGGCCTCCTCGCCTCGTGGGCCGGTCTCGGCACGGACGGGCCCCGCCGGGCGCAGGACCTGGTCTCGCGCTTCTCGCTCGCCGCGCTCCCTCGCTCGGCCGTGCAGGTCGACGCGGCCAGGGTGCGAAGCTCGCTCGAGGGGTCGCCCCCGACCGCCCCCTCCTCGCGGCCGGCCGGAGCGGGCGGGTGAGAAATCCGCTGCAGGCCGCAATCGCCGCCTTGTCCCGGGCGTCTCGGGGGCGCTTGACCATCCAGCCCACCCTCCTCGCCGTCCTGCTCCTGGCGGCGGGGCCCGGCCGCGCCGCGCCCCCGAGGGACTGGGAGAAGGTCGTCCCGGGGAGCCTGGGGGAGCTGGAGGCGGACATCCGCGAGGTGCTCCGCCAGACCAAGACCCCGGGCGCCGGCATCGCGCTCGTCTCGCGGGAGGGCCCCATCTGGGAGGCGGGGCTGGGGGTGGCCGACGTCGCCTCCGGCCGGCCGGCCACCGCGGACACGCTCTTCCGAATCGGGTCGGTGTCCAAGGGCTTCGTCGCCCTGAGCGTGCTCATGCTGGTGGAGGAGGGGAAGCTGCGGCTGGACGACCCGCTGCGGCCGCTCGCCCCGGACGTCTTCTTCGAGAACCGCTGGGAGGCGACCGACCCGGTGCGCATCGTCCACCTGCTCGAGCACACCACCGGGTTCGACGACTTCAGCTTCCGGGAGTTCGCCAGCAACGACCCGAAGCCGCTGACGCTCCGGGAGGGTCTGGACTACGCGCCCGGCTCGCGCGTCTCGCGCTGGCCTCCGGGGACGCGGATGTCCTACTCCAACTCCGGGCCTCCGCTGGCCGCCTACGTCGTCCAGCGCCTGACCGGCGTCCCCTTCGAGGACTTCGTCCAGCGGCGCATCTTCGACCCGCTCGGGATGCCCACCGCCACCTTCCTCGAGTCGGAGGCGGTGCGGAAGAACGGCGCGATGCTCTACCACCCGGACGGCGTCACCCCCTACCCGTACTGGCACGTCCTCATGCGGCCCGCCGGGTCGGTCAACGCCTCGGCGCGCGAGATGGGCCGCTACGTCCGGATGTACCTCAACCGGGGAACCCTCGAGGGCAAGCGCCTGGTCTCGCCGGAGAGCATCGCCCGGATGGAGGTCCCGGAGACGACCGACGCGGCGCGGGCCGGGCTCCGGGTGGGCTACGGGCTGAACGACTACGCCACGGTGAAGGGCGGGTTCGTCATCTACGGGCACGACGGCGGCATGCACGGGGCGCTGGCCCGGATGGCCTACCTTCCCGACGTGGGCGTGGGGTGGGTCATCCTCCTCAACTCCGGGAGCGGCGAGGCGATGAAGGCCATCCACGCCCTCATCCGGAACACGCTCACCCGCGACGCTCACCCGCCCCCGACGCCCCCGGTGGTCAAGGTCAGTCCCGAGACGAAAATGGCCTTCACCGGCTGGTACATCGGCGACAGCCCGCGCATGGAGGCCCTCCGCTTCCTGGACCGCATCCTCGGTCCGGTGCACGTCCGCTTCGGCGACGAGGGGCTGACCCTGGTGACGCTCTTCGGGAAGAAGAGGGAGCTCGTCGCCGTCACCGACCGCCTCTACCGCGAGAAGGACGATCCGGTGCCCACCCTGGTGCTGCTCGACACGCCCGAGGGGAAGAAGGTGGCCCAGAGCTTCGTCTCGCTGGCCAGGGTCGCTTCTCCACGCATCTGGCTCCAGTCGGGCTTGCTCGCGCTCTGCGTCCTGGCCATGGCCAGCTCCGTGCTCTTCGCGCTGGTGTGGATTCCCCGGCGCCTGTTCGGCGCCCTCCGCCGTGCGCCGGCGCTGGCGGTGCGCGCCTTCCCGCTCCTGAGCGTCGTGCTCCTGGCCGGGTCGGCCGGGCTCCTGGTCTCCTCGGTCGACGACTTCCTGCCGCGCTTCGGCCGGCCCACGGTGTGGTCGGTGGGGTTCGCGGCGGGCACGGTGCTCTTCGCCCTGTCCTCGCTCGGGGCGCTCGTCCTGGCCTTCGGCCCGCGCGCGGGTGCGGTTCGGCGCGGGGTGCGCTGGCATTCCCGGGCGGTGGCGCTGGCCTGTGGCCTGGTGGCCGGCTACCTCGCCGCCTCGGGCGTCATCGGGCTCCAGACCTGGCGGTGAGCGTCAGCGGGCGGGCGGGTACTTGTGCAGCTTTCGCTGCAGCGACTTCCGGTGCAGGCCCAGGCGCCGGGCGGCCTCGGAGATGTTGCCGCCGCAATCGGCGAGGACGCGCTGGATGTGCTCCCACTCGGCGCGGGCGAGCGTCGGCGTCTCGGGCGTCGCCGGCGCCGGCCCCGGGGCTCCGGCCACGCGGGTGAAGGCGGAGAGTATCTCGTCGGCATCGGCCGGCTTGGGCACGTAGTGGGTGGCCCCGCGCCGGACGGCCTCCAGCGCGGTGGAGATGCTCCCGTAGCCGGTGAGGACCAGCACCGCCGTCCCCGGGTCGAGGGCCTTCAGCTCGGCCACCAGGTGGAGCCCGCTCCGGCCGGGCATCTTGAGGTCGACCACGGCGTACTCGGGGGACTCCTGGGAGGCCAGGGCCATGGCCTCGTCGGCGTTCCCGGCGGTGCGGACCTCGTGGCCGCGCTCTCGGAGCGCGCGGGCCATGCGGTTCCGGAACACCTCGTCGTCGTCGACGATGAGGATGGAGAAGGACGGAGCGCTCATCGCCGCGCCTCGAGCGGAACCTGGACCACCGCCCGCGTTCCTGTCCCCGGGGCCGACGTGAGCGAGAAGCTCCCTCCGAGCTGCTCGGAGAGGCTCCGGGCCAGGAACACGCCGAGTCCCATCCCGGTTCCGGGCTGACGGGTGGTGAAGAAGGGCTCCCCGACGAAGGGGAGCACGTCCGGGGCGATGCCCGCTCCCCGGTCGGCCACCTCGACGAGGAGCTGGGAATCCGTCGCCTCGACGCGCAGGAGCACCTCGTCGGACTCCGAGGAGGCCTGGAGCGCGTTGCGAACCAGGGCCTGCGTCGACCGGCCGAGCGCGAGGACCGGGAGCGAGGCCTCGCGCCGGAGGTCTCCGAGCGCCTCCACCCGCACCCGCTCCCGGCCGGGAAGCCCGTCGAGCGCCTCGTCCACGACGCGGGAGAGCGGGTGGTGGCCCGTGGCCTCGCCGGTGGGGGCTCCGGCATCCGAGGCCAGGCCGTCGAGGATGCGCCGGCAGCGCTCCACCTCGGCCCGGATGAGGCGCGCGTCGGCGGCGGCGTCCGGCTGGGCGGCGAGCTGGCGTTCCAGCTCGTGGGCCACCAGGGCGATGGTGGACAGCGGCGTGGAGAGCTCGTGGGCGGCTCCGGCGGCGAGCGTGGCCAGGGAGGCGAGCCGGTCGCGGCGGGCGGCCTGGGCCCGGGCGCGGGCGAGCTCGGCGTCCCGCTCGGAGAGGGCGCGGGTGACGCGCTGGACGAAGGCGACGATGAAGGCAGCGGCGACTGCGAAGGCCACCCACATCCCCCGGATGTGGAGCTCCATCATCCGGTCATGGGACGGACCTGCGCCGAGCCAGGGGAGGGAGGGCTGGACGAAGAGGAACCCGAAGCAGGCCAGGGTCAGGGCGACGAGGGCCCAGGTCCGGCGGGCCTCGAGCATGACCGCGGCCAGGGCGACGTTGACCAGGTAGACGACGCTGAAGGGATTGTCCGGGCCCCCGCTGAGGCCGAGCAGCACGGTGAGGAGGACGGTGTCGGTGGCCATCACCCAGGCGATGGTCCGCCCGGCTCCGGGGGCGGAGGCGAGGGCGGCCGGTCTCCCCCGTGCCCAGCGGGTGAGGGCGGCGTTGCTGGCCAGCTCGACGGCGACGACGCCGAGCATGGCGGCGACGGGCAGCCCGAGGTCGAGGAAGAGCTGCGCCCCCAGCACCAGCGCAAGCTGCCCGAGGGCGGCTCCCCAGCGAAGGCGGAGGAGCCAGCGGAAGTTCAGCGCACCCGGCTCGAGCGGAGGGGGCATCGTTCGACCCCCCGTCGATAGCACGAAGTCAGCCTCCGGGGGGCCGGGCGCCAGGGTCTGGTCCCGGAAGGGCTCACCGCGCTAGAGGCACGGGGCAGAGATGACCGACGTCGCTCTTCGCTGCGAGACGCCCGCGGCGTGGCTGCCGGCCGCGCTGCGAGCGTTCGATGCAGTGCTGGTGGATCATGCGCACTGCGAGAAGAAGGCCTGCGCCAATGCGCTGTCGCTCCTCCAGGCCTACCCCGGCGTGCCCGGCCTCCCGGCGGCGATGGCGCGCCTGGCGCGCGAGGAGGCGGCGCACCTGACGAGGGTTCTCCAGCTCCTCGAGCGGCGGGGCCTCGCGCTCGGTCCGGACGGCGGAGACCCCTACGCCCAGGGGCTCCAGGCGCTCGTCCGGACCGGCGCGCGCGAGCGGCAGCTCGACCGGCTCCTGGTCGCGGCGATCATCGAGGCGCGGAGCTGCGAGCGCCTGGCGCTGCTCGGCGCGGCTCTCCCCGACCCGGAGCTGCGTCGCTTCTACGCCGAGCTCGCGCGGAGCGAGGTCGGTCACCAGCGCCTCTTCCTCCGGCTGGCGGAACGGACGCACGGCGAGGCAGCGCCGGCGCGCCTGGACGCGCTGCTGGACGCCGAGGCCCGTCTCGTCCGGCGGCTCCCGGTCAGGGCGGCGATTCACTGATCGAATCTTGCGCGCGGGGCCGGGAGTGACGCCCGAGCGAGGGCAAACTGTTCCCGTGTCTCCGCAAATTCGATTGACAGTCGCAGAGCGCTTGGGGAGCCTCCGCTGCGCAAGGAAGGGGGGCGCCATGGCCGGAGCGGCTGGGCGAAGAAGGTCCGGGCACGGCGCGGGTCTTCTGGGTTGCGCGCTCACGTTCGGGTTCGTTGCCGCGTCCGTTGCGGTTCCCTCGCAGCCCACGAGCGGAGCTCTCGACGGCGGTGCCGGCGTTCCGAATGCAGGCGGCTGCAACCCCGGCGACACTCTGCCGTGCACGCTGAGCAATGGGTGCCCGGCCGAGAAGACATGCACCGCCGGCCACTACG
>DASPUU010000160.1:0-4593 GCA_035622755.1 Myxococcaceae bacterium | reverse complement strand
GAGGGCGAGCTCGTGGACCAGCCTCGAGCTGGTGTCGGTGATGTAGGAGAGTCCGGCCCGGCGGGCTTCGCGGGCGAGTGCGGCGACGACCGAGGGCTCGTCGTCGGCGATGAGGATGGTGGGCTTGTCCGCCATGGTCTGCTCGAGCTGCGAGTGGTGTGCAACTCGATCGCAAGAACGGTTCCACCGGGGATCCCGAGCAATCCCGGCTGCTTGCACCGAATCGGGCTGGGTCACCAGGTGGCTACAGGTCAGTCATCACCCGGTCGGTGAAAACTCTACACCCGGGCGGAGCGCTCCCTTCGGCGGCCCGGCCGGCGCCGGTCCCCGACGTTGACGGCCCGCTCCGGCATCGGCTACGAGGGCCGCTCCCGTTGGGTCCACGGCCACGCCGGCCGGAGACCCGTCTTTCGACAGCAGCGCCCGGGGAGTGGCTCAGCCTGGTAGAGCACTTGGTTCGGGACCAAGGGGTCGCAGGTTCGAATCCTGTCTCCCCGACTGGGTGAAGGGGTCCGGGCCGCCGGCGGCAGGGGCTCGAGGAGGGTGCCATGCAGCAGAGCTGGTGGACGTGGAAGGGGTGTCTCGCCGGATTCGCGTGGCTGGCCCTGGCCGGCTGCGGCGGAGGAACGGCGCCATCGACCGCGCTGGGCTCGGACTCGAAGGGTCGAGCCGCCGCCGCATCGAGCCAGGACGCGCTTCATTCCGGCGACAAGGGCCCGAAGGTGACCCTGCAGACGAGCGGGACGACGAGCGGCCTCATCGCCATCAGCGCGGTGGACAGTCGTGTGGTCTGGGCGTCGGGCAGGTTCGGCACCTTCGTGCGCACCACCGACGGCGGGAAGACCTGGCGCGCCGGAGTGGTGCCCGGGGCCGAGGGCCACCAGTTCCGCGACGTCCAGGGAGTGAGCGACCGGGTGGCCTACCTGCTCGCCATTCCGAGCGACGACGGAACGGAACCCTCGCGTATCTACAAGACGGTCGACGGTGGGAAGAGCTGGACGCTCCAGACCGAGGGACGTGACGTCAACGAGTTCTTCGACTGCTTCGCGTTCTGGGACGCGAGGAGCGGCATCGTCATGGTCGACTCGGTGAACGGCCGGTTCCCCGTCCGGCGGACGCTCGACGGCCACACCTGGCAGGACATCGGCGACCGGCTACCCCCGGCGCTCCCCGGTGAGTCCGGCTTCGCCGCCAGCGGCACCTGCGCCGCGACCCAGGGCCACCGCCGGGCCTGGCTGACCACCGGCGTGCCGCCGCCGGCGAGCGACCCGACCGGCAACTGGACGACGCGCGTCCTCTTCACCACCGATCGCGGACAGACCTGGGGAGCCACCACCGCGCCCATCACCGCCGGCCCGTCGGTCGCCGGCGGCGGCTTCAGCATCGCCTTCCGGGATGCCCGGCATGGAATCCTCGGCGGCGGCGACCTCGGCGCGTCGGGAGTGGTGCCCAACTTCGCTCGCTCGAGCGACGGTGGGCAGACCTGGACCTCCGGGACCGCCGCTCCCATCCCGGGAGCCATCTACGGTCTGGCCTACGCACAGAACGGCAAGCGCGACGACGACGACGACGGGCGGGCGCCCGGGCACCCGGACGATCACGACTGCTCCAGCCGGGTGGTCGCCACCGCACCCACCGGAAGCGCCTGGTCGGCCGACGAGGGCCGGAGCTGGACCTCGCTCACCGGTCTGAGCGGCCTCTGGGCGGTGGGCTTCGCGAACGACCAGATCGGCTGGCTCGTCGGGACGAACTGGCAGATCGTCCGCATCGACTTCTGACAGCGGAGCAGCGCTCAGGCGCTCCGCCGCTCCAGCGTCCCGGGCGCGGAGCCCCGGGGGACGAGGCCGACCTCGATGACCCCGTCTGCATCGGAGAGGATCTCCAGGGACGAGTGACGCAGGAGCCGCCGCATCCCGCGGTTCTCGGCCATCACCTCGGCGCGGAAAAAGCGGATGCCGGCTCGGAGCGCCATGGCGACGAGCCGGTCACGCAGCAGGCTGCCCAGCCCGCGCCGCTGCAGGGCGTCGGCCACGACGAACGAGACCTCCGCCCTGTCCGGGGAGCCATCGAGCCGGATGTACCGGGCGACCCCGACCACCCGGCGGCCCATCCAGGCGACGATGGCCACGTGGTCCCAGCCATCGGCGGAGACGAGATACTTCCACTGCGCCTCGGAGAGGTCGGTCACGCTTCCGTGGAAGCGGAGGTAGCGTGACTCCGGCGACAGGCGCCGGACGAAGGCGCGGAGCGCGGCGACGTCCCTCGGCCGCACCTGGCGCAGGGTCAGCTTCGTCCCGTCCGGGAGCCTTGCCTTCCGGGCCTCTCTGTCTCGCTGGAAGAGAACCATGGGTTTCACCTCGAGAACGTGACGCAACGCATTACCATCGTAAGGTAACGCGCCGCGCAACAAGTGGGAAGAATCCATGTTTCCAAACTAATTTCAGCTACTTGACAGTCCAAGCACCTCACGGGGCGACCGCGGGAGGCGGCTCGCCCCGGGCTTCCTGGCCCGCATGCTTCTAGGGGGGACAGCTTCCGGCGCAGGCCGAGAACGCGCCGAGCTCGGTCAGCCCCGGCGCGCAGACGTTGCCCACGTTGCTGAGGTAGCAGTGCGCCTGGCACTGGAGGTTCAGCGAGCAGGGCGTCGGGATGGGGTTGCCGGGCGGCGACGTCCCCGTGGGTGGCGGGCAGCTGGCCAGCCTGGCGTCGTACTCGGCGCACGCGCTCTGGGCACTCGCCGCGTTCAGGCAGGCCTCGAGCGCGGCGCGCTGCGCGTCGCATCCCGGGAACAGCGCCGTGGCTCCCTGGCAGCTGTAGTGCGAGTCGGCACAGGCGTAATAGCTGTCGTAGAGCGAGCCGCAGCCGCTGGCGGTGGCCTGCTGCCCGAGGCTCTGCGCCTGGGCCTCGCAACTCTGGAGCCAGTCGAAGTCTCCCCCCTGTGAGCAGTCGTCGACGTCCATGCAGACGCTCTGGGCGGCGGTGGGTGCCGTGGTCAGCGTCAGACCGGGGCCGCAGCCGGCCAGGCTCGCGGCGCATGCTGCCCAGAGGAGGCGCCTCCGTCGTGCGTTCACCGGATGCTCCTACAGCGCGACGCGAACACGGAAGGTGAAGACATGGATCGGGCCCCGGGCCGAGTTGTACGCAGGGTCGAAGACGGGTTGGTAGAGAACCGAGATCTGGAGCCACTTCATGAGGTCCACTCGCCCGTAGAAGTCGCCGACGACCTCCGGCGCATAGGAGAGGCGACCGTCACCGATGATGAAGCCGTACCCGCCCTGCGCGAGATAGGCCCGGTGAAGGCCGGACAGCCCGTTGACGACGAGGGCCCCGCCCACCTCGTAGTCCCTCCAGCCCCAGAGGCTCCCGCCGTAGACGACGCCGGCCGCCAGCGAGCGGTCGATCTCGGTGAAGGCCCAGGTCTCGTTGGCCCCGTCGTTCCAGCTCGCCCGGAGGAAGACTCCGAGCGCAGCGCTCAGCTGCTGGTCGGCGGAGATGCCGAACCCGTACTTGGTCCGGCCGTAGGCCCGGGTGGGCTGGACCTGACCGCCGTAGGCCGCCGGATCCGCCAGGACCTGGCCATAGCTGCCCATCCGGGCGGCATTGAAGAAGGGGGTGAAGCGCACCGCACCGTGGCCTCCGAGCGCCGTCCAGCGCGCCTCGAACTCGGCCACCAGGCCGTGGGCATGGGCAATGTTCCAGTCCATGACCTCGAGGTTGGCGTAGAGCGGTTCCAGGGCGATGCTCGCGCGGACCGACCACCACTGGATGGTGAGGTCGGCGGCGAAGCCATAGGTGTAGCCGCGGGTGTCCGCCGGATAGTCCCAGGCGCCGGAGGCGAAGAGCGCCCAGTCGAAGAACTGCGAGGTCGGGTCATGGGCATAGGCATTGCCGTCGAAGTAGTCCTCGACCGACAGACGGCCGACGACGAGGGTGAGGCGATTTCGGTCCAGGGCTCGCGGCAGCTGGTTCATGCCTCCGGGCGCCTCTTCCTGGCCTCCACCGAAGCCGATGGTCTGGCGTAGAAAGAGCCGGGCCAGGTAGACCTGTGGCGCGGGGTTTCCCACCCGGTACACGACGCCGCTCGGAAAGGCGGCGACGCCCAGCGTGCTGCTCAGCCCGTACCCTCCGCTCGCCTCCGGGTTGAGGACGAGGTCCGCCCCCGGCCAGAGCTGGATGTCCAGCCCCAGGCTGGCGACGAAGGCCGTGGCCGCCTCCGCATCCGGCTGCATGCTGTTCTTGCCCGAATAGCTGGCGGAGAAGGCGGGGTGGTACTGGGTGGCGAACGTCGCCATGAAGTGGACGTTGAACCACTCCGGGGCTGGCTGCTCGGGCGACGCCGGTGCCGGTGGGGGCGGCTGCTCGGTCGCCTTCACCGAGGGTGAGCCCAGGAGCCCCCCCAGCCAGACGAGGGCGCCGATGGTCCATCGCCCGGCGCCTGGCCGCAGGGACCCGGCCCGCCTCGGTCCGGAGCAGCGGCGCCCGGCGTGGAACACGAACCGCATGAGGAAGTGGGTGTGTAGCCGAAGACGGGGTGGCCGGGACTGTCGAAGAGCGTGGGAGCGCGTGTCTCCGAGGGGGCCGCGAGCCCGGAGC
>DASPUU010000159.1:0-7264 GCA_035622755.1 Myxococcaceae bacterium | reverse complement strand
TCGCCATCGCCGTGGTCTTCGTCCTCCAGTTCGGCCCCGGGAGCCGTGGATGTGACGCTCCGCTGACGCGCTCGGTGAGCACCGCCGCCGCGGTGGTCAACGGCCGCGAGATTCCGCTCCGGGAGTTCCAGCGCGCCTACGCCGCGCGGCTCCAGACCTACCGCTCGCAGGGAGAGCTGCCCGAGGCCTTCACCCAGAGGCTGGCCGCCGCCACCCTGGACGAGCTGGTCCTCTTCGAGCTCCTGGCCCAGGCCGCCGAGGCCGCGGGGATCGGCACCTCGGACGAGGAGCTCCTGGAAATCCTCCATAAGAATCAGGAGTTCCAGCGCGACGGCGCCTTCGACCTGCAGCGCTACGAGCAGGTGCTGCATGACTACTACGGCAAGAGCGCGCCCGACTACGAGGCCGATCTTCGCCGCCGCATCGCGGCCGCCCGCCTGCTCGAGACGGTCGACGCCACGGCGGTGGTCTCCGAGGACGAGGTCCATGCCCGCTTTCTCAAAGACGGCGACACGGTGACGCTGGTCGCCGTTCGCTTTCTGCCCAGCCAGTACGCCGACGCCATCGGCGCACCCTCGCCGGCCGAGATCGACGCCTACCGGCGCACGCATGCCGCCCAGGTGGAGGCCTACTACCGGGAAAACCCGGCCTCGTACCGCACCGGGGAACAGGTGCACGCCCGGCACCTCCTGGTCGAGGTTCCGAAGGACGCCCCGCCGGCGCAGGTCCAGGCAGGGCGGGAGCGTGCCGCCGCCCTGCGCAAGGACATCCTCGGCGGGCGCTCGTTCGCCGAGGTGGCCGGAGCCTCCTCGGACGACCCGGGGACCAAGAGCCACGGCGGGGACCTGGGCTGGGCGGAGCGCAGCGCCTTCGTCCCCGAGTTCACCCAGGCGGCCTTCAACCTCAAGGTGGGGGAGCTCTCCGAGCCGGTGCGCACCCCCTTCGGCTGGCACCTCATCCTGGTGGAGGAGAAGCGGCCGGCGGTGGAGAAGCCGCTGGCCGACGTCTCGGGGGAGATCGCCGCCCTGCTCCTCAGGCGCGAGCGCTCCCGGGCCCTGGCCGGCGCCGAGGCGAAGAAAGCGCTGGCCGCGCTCCTCGGCGGCAAGGGTCTCAAGGACCTCTATCCTCCGCGCAAGGAGGGCGAGGGGAGCTTCGAGCAGGCCAAGAAGCCGCAGGCCGTCGACACCGGGAGCTTCAGCGTCTCGCGGCAGTACGTCCCGCAGCTCGGGCCCTCGCCCGAGCTCCTCGCCGCCGCGGCGGCCGCCGGAGGGCCGGGACCGCTCGGCCGGGTCTTCGAGTCCGGCGAGGGCTTCGTCGTCGCCCAGGTCACGGCGCGGGAGCACGCCACCCCGGCCTCCTACCAGGCGAAGCGGGAGGAGATCCGGGCGCAGGCCTTGCGCGCCCGGCAGAGCGAGGTGCGCACCTCGTACCTGGAAGCCCTGAAGAAGACGGCGCAGATCGCCACCAACCGGCAGCTCGCCGGGGAGCTCCCCGGCTCCGGCTGAGGCTCCGCGAGGCGGGGCCTAGAGGCCCGACGGGACTGCCTCGCCTCCCGCCGCCGGGCGGAGCCGGGGCGCGGCCGGCGCGGCGGGGGCCGTGCCGTCGCGGCCCTGGGCTTTGACCGAGTACATGGCTCTGTCCGAGGCGGCGATGAGGCCGATGCCGTCCCGGGCATGGTCCGGGAAGCAGGCCACGCCGATGGAGGCGGTCACCCGGAGCTGGAGCCCCTGCTCCCCGGTGAAGCGGCGGGCGCGGAAGGCGTGCGCCAGCCGGTCGGCCGATTCCAGGGCCCGCTGGGGGCCGGTCTCGGGCAGGAGCACGGCGAACTCGTCCCCGCCGTAGCGGAAGGCGGAGTCCACCGGCCGGGCATGCTCCCGGAGCAGCACGCCCACCTCCCGGAGCACCGCGCTCCCCACCAGGTGCCCGTGGGCATCGTTCACGGCCTTGAAATGGTCCAGGTCGAGGAAGAGGAGGGCCAGCGGGTGCCCGAAGCCGCGGGCACGCGTCACCTCGCGCTCGAGCAGCGCCCGGAGCTGGCGGACGTTGCCCAGGCCGGTGTGCTCGTCGGTCAGGGTGAGCTCCTGGGCGCGCTGGAAGTTGCGCGCGTTCTCGATGGCGATGGCGGCAAAGTCCGCCACCGCGGTCACCGCCTGCAGGTCCTCGTCGGTGAAGGCCGGGTCTCCTTCCCCGTTGACCAGCTCGATGACCCCGAGCACCCGGCCCCGGAAGACGAGCGGAGCAGCCAGCACCGAGCGGGTTCGGAAGGAGGAGGCGGCGTCGAAGCGGGGGGAGAAATCGGGCGTCGTGCGCACGTCGTCCACGCGCCGCGGCTGCCCGCTGAGGAAGACCTGTCCGGCGATGCCCTCGCCCGGCCGGACGCGGAGGTCGCGCAAGCGCTCTGCGCCGTTGCCCACGGCGATCTCGAAGTAGAGGGTCCCGCTGGCCTCGTCCAGGAGGAGCAGCGACCAGTTGGCCGGCTTGAGCACCGCCGACACCTTCTGCATCACCAGCGAGAGGACCTCGCGGGTCTCCAGCGTCGAGGTGAGGACCTTGGCGATCTCGTTGAACGCCGCGAGCTGCTCCACCGTCCGCTTGAGCGCTGAGAGCAGATCCGCCGGCTTCATCGAGGTCCTCGCCTTCCCCGGTGTGGGAGGGACGCTCCCTGGACCCTTCTTGCACGGGGCCCCGGGGGGCGGTCAAACATGCTCGCCCATGCCTCCCCAAAGGCCCGTCCTGATCCTCGCCTCCGCCTCCCCGCGCCGGCAGGCCCTCCTCGCCGAGCTCGGCCTGGCCTTCGTCATCGACCCGGCCGAGCTCGACGAGTCCATCCGGCCCGGTGAGTCAGCTTTGACCTACGTGCGGCGGCTGGCCCGCGACAAGGCCGACCTGGTCGCTGGACGGCATGCGGAGGGGCTGGTCCTGGCGGCGGACACCACCGTCGTGCTCGAGGGGCGCATCCTCGGAAAGCCGGCCGACGCCCGGGAGGCCGAGGCGATGCTCGCCTCCCTCGCCGGGCGGACGCACCGGGTCGTCACCGCCGTGGCCACCGCGGGGCGGCGGCGGGCCGAGGAGACGGTGGAGACCGAGGTCACCTTCGCGCCCTGCCGGCGCGAGGCGCTCGCCTGGTACGCGGCCACGGGGGAGCCCCTGGACAAGGCCGGGGGGTACGCGCTGCAGGGGAAGGGGGGATTCCTGGTCGAGCGCATCCGGGGGAGCCACTCGGCGGTGGTCGGGCTCCCGCTCGTCGAGACGCTGGCGCTGATCGGGGCAGGCGGCGTGCGGCTCCCCTGGGAGGCGCCATGAGCGGCGTGGCCGCGCGCTGGGCGGAGGTCCGGTCGCGGGTGGCCGGGGCCTGCCACCGGGCCGGACGGGCGCCCGGGGAGGTGGACTTCCTGGCCGTCTCCAAGCTCCAGCCGGTGGCGGCGGTGCGCGAGGCCTACGCCGCCGGACTGCGCGACTTCGGGGAGAACTACGCCCAGGAGCTCCGGGACAAGGCGGCGGCGCTGGCCGCGGAGTGCCCGGACATCCGCTGGCACGCCATCGGACCTCTGCAGACCAACAAGGCGCGCTACGTGGCCAAGCTGGCCCATGCCTTTCACGCGCTCGACCGGGCGGAGGTGGCCGAGGAGCTCTCCCGCCGCCGGACGGGAGAGCCGCTCCGCGTCTACCTCGAGGTCAACCTCGGGGGCGAGGAGACCAAGAGCGGGCTTCTCCCCGATGCGGTGGGAGCGCTCCTGGAACGGGTGCGCGCGCTCCCCGGGCTCGCCCCCGTCGGCCTGATGTGCCTTCCGCCGCTCGGTCCCGACGCCGAGGCGTCGCGCCCCTACTTCCGGGAGCTGCGCCAGCTGGCCAGCGCGCACGGGCTGTCCGGGCTGTCGATGGGGACCACCCACGACTTCGCCGTGGCGGTGGAGGAGGGAGCGACGGTGGTGCGGGTGGGGACGGCGCTCTTCGGCCCGCGACCGGCCGGCGAACCTAGAGCTCCTTGAGCTTCAGCCTCCCCTCGTCGTTGATGCGGACCTGGTACTCCGTGCCGCAGTAGTTGCAGAAGATCTCGTCCCGGTCCCGCAGCGCCGCGTCGAGCGGATTGTTGGCGTTGCACGAGGGACAGTCGAAGTCGGTGGCCCGGCTGCGCGTCTGCTCCTCCTTGAGGTCCTCTTCCTCGGCGTTCAGATCGACGGGCATGCGAACCTCCGGAGGGGGGTGACCTCGGGGGAGTCTACCCGCGGGAGGTCGGGGAAGTTGCCCGGGTGCTATCCTTGGTCCCGGGAGTCGAAGCGTGTCCCTGTCGCACATCAGCCGACTGCTGGTCCCTGTCCTCGGCCTGCTGTCCACCGCTTCCTCCGGGCACGCCCCGCCCTTCGGGCCGGGCGAGCAGCTCGTCTTCCGGACGAGCTTCCTCGGAATCCCGGCCGGCACGGTCCAGGTCACCGTCGGGGCGGAGTTCCCGGACCGCCCCGGGGTGTGGCCCATCGTCGCCTTCGGCCGCACCGATCCCGGGATGTTCTTCTTCCCCGTCCGGGACAAGGTGGTCATCCACTGGGACGTCGGCGGAGAGCGGACGCTGGGGATGGAGATGTGGGCGGACGAGAACCACAAGCGCCAGCGGCTGCGCATCGTCTTCGACCGCGCCGGAGGAACCGCCCGCGTGCTTCGCCAGTGGGAGGGCCAGGAGCCGGCCGAGACCGAGGTGGCGGTGGAGCCGGGCAGCACCGACGTCGCCTCGGCCATCTATCTCCTCCGCACGCGGGAGCTCGAGCCGGGCCACGAGCTCTCCATCCCCATCCTCACCCCGAGCAAGCAGTTCGCGCTGCGGGCGGTGGTGGAACGCCGGGAGCAGCTCCACACGCCGCTCGGCGAGCGGACCACGGTGCGGGTCCGCCTGACCACCGACTTCTCCGGGAAGCTGAAGGCGAAGCGGGACCTGATCATCCACTTCACCGACGACGAGGCGCACGTCCCGGTGCGCTTCGAATCCGACTTCGCCTGGGGCACGGTGGTCGCCGAGCTCTCCGACTTCCACCCCGGCCGCGTCCCCGCCCCGCCCCCGGCGGCCACCATTCGCCCGGAGGTTCGCTGACCACCGTGGAGGCGCGGACCGGCGAGGAGTCACGCCGGGGGGAGGCGCTGCCCGCCCCGAGCGGCGGCGCGCCGTCCCGGCTCGGGACCGGCGAGCGGATGCGTCCCTCGCGCCGGAGCTTCTTCCTCGCCTCGGTCCGCCTCGGCCTGATCGGCTTCGGCGGGGGAATCAGCGTCCTCGCCAACATCGACGACCTGCTCGTCCGCCAGCGCCGCTGGCTGACGCCGCGCGAGTTCGCCCACGCCGCCACCGTGGCCCAGATGCTGCCGGGAGGGGCGGCGGCCAACGCTTTGGCCTTCGTCGGCCTGCGCTTCGGCGGGTGGCCGAGCGCGCTGCTCGGCTACCTGGGCTTCGTTCTTCCCGGAGCCCTGGCGGTGGTGGCCCTGGCCTTCGCCTACGTCCGCTACGGCGCCCTGCCCACCGCGGGCGTGGTCCTGGCCGGATGCAACGCGGCGGTGGTGGGGATCATCATCGCCATCACCCTGAAGATGGTGCGTACCGGAGTCGGCCTGCCGTGGCAGATGGCGGTGGCCGCCGGAGCGTTGCTCCTCTGCACGGTGGGCAGCGCCTCGCCGGTCGAGGTGGTGCTTCTGAGCATCGCGGCGGGCGTGGCCATCGACCTGGGCGCGCGCCGCGCCCTCCCCCGAGCGCTCGGGGCCCTGGTGCGCTCGCGCTCGCGGGTGGCGCTTCCCGACGACGGGAGCGAGCTGCCGCGCGCCCACCCGGACGACCCCCCGGCGCCGGGCAAGCGGAGCTCGTCGGTGCGCTCCCCGGCGCTGCTCGGTGCGCTCGCCGGCACCCTGGCCGCGGTCCACGCCAGCGGCCTCGATGCCCGGCTGGTGGAGATGGCGGTGGTCTACCTGCGCACCGGGCTGGGAGCCTACGGCGGCGGCTTCGCCATCATCCCCCATCTCAAGGCGATGGTCGCCTCGCACGGCTGGGCCACCGATCGCCAGTTCACCGACGCGGTGGCCATCGGCAAGCTCACCCCCGGGCCGGTGCTGCTCATGGCCACCTTCCTCGGGTACCTCGAGCAGGGGCTTCCGGGGGCGCTGGTGGCGACGGTGTCCATCTTCGCCGCCCCCTTCCTGCTCGTCGTCCTGGCCGGGGGCTGGCTGGACCGGATGAGATCCCGGCGCTGGGTGAGGTCCGCGCTCCGCGGGCTGACGCCGGCGGTGGTGGGGCTGATGGCCGGGGCGGCCATCACCCTGGGGAGCGGCTTCCGCGACCAGGCCGAGGTGGGCATCGCTGCCGCCGCCGCGCTGACGCTGGCGCGCTTCCCGCTCAACCCGGTCTGGGTGCTGGTGCTGGGCGGGGTGGCGCGGGCGGCGCTCCGGCTCCTGGGCGTCTAGGGGGCGGACCCGGCGGAGACCCCGGCCGCCAGCCGGGTGAGCCTCCGGGCCAGGCTGGCCAGCGTCACCTCCAGCGCCGCCAGCGCTGCCTGGGCGTGCGCGTCCTCGCCGGCCTCGAGGAGGTCGAGCGGCGCCGGATGCGGGTCGAGCAGCGCGCGGAGCACGTCCTCGAGATGGCCCCGGACCGACTCCAGCCCGTCCAGCGCCGAGCGCAGCTCGTCCTCGAGGAGGTCGCAGAGGACGACACCGTCGTGGCGGGCCCCGAGCGACGGGCGCAGCTGGTCCACCGCCAACCGCGCGAGGTCGGCCGCACCGGGCCGGGCGCGCGAGAGCTGGGTCGAGGGCGAGAGGAACAAGGGCATCCGGCACGCTAGCGGCGCCGGACGACCGGTCAAGCTTCTGGACCCGGGTGCCCTCAGATGAGCCCGCGGGCCCGCCGGATCTGCTCCACCATCTTGTCGTACTCGATCTCGAAGGCGCTGGTGCCCTCCTGGAGGTGCTTCAGGCGGGCGCGGGCTTCGCGGTCGATCTCCTCGTCGACGTCGAGGTGGCGCTTCATGACGCCGAAGATCTTGGTGCGCAGCGTGGTGTCCTGGGCGAAGACCTCCTCCACGTTCCGGCTGATGAGGAGAAACTCGATCATCTGGTTGATGATGAACTCCACGCCCTCGTCGCCCATCTTGAAGCCGCGGACGTCGGCCATCTCCCGCTTC
This sequence comes from Myxococcaceae bacterium, assembly GCA_035622755.1. Classification (GTDB taxonomy): domain Bacteria; phylum Myxococcota; class Myxococcia; order Myxococcales; family Myxococcaceae; genus JADGRA01. The sequence goes on along the minus strand of DASPUU010000159.1, from coordinate 119 downwards.
ACCTGGTTGAACTTGCTGTCGTCGTAGCCGCGGCGCTCGAGCGCCTCGCGGGTGGCCTTGTTCACGCGCTCCTCGTTGGTCAGGTACTCGCGCATGATCGCCGAGAGGTCCATCTCGGC